>JADJRB010000003.1 GCA_016712445.1 Acidobacteriota bacterium
CCAAGGCGTCCATCGATGCGCAGGCCGGCGGTTGCTGAAGAGTTTCGCCGCCAGGCGCCAGCCAAGCGGCGTTCGCCTCGGCGCCCCGGCAGAAACCAGGCTCTCATACGCCAGGAAGATCCCCCTCGTCCAGAAGCTGCCCGAACACCGGCCGTCTTCGGGCGCTTCAAATGTTCTCTGCCAGTGTTGCGCGCCGGTTGTGTCATAGGCCGCAACGGAAAGGCGGCCTTCTGTTTCGGCAGGCCCGATCAGGATCAAGCCGTCGTCACCAGACAGGACAATTGCGGACCTTTTCGGGACTGCCGTGCGTATCAACCGGCGTTCCCATTTCGGCGTTACACCTTCTCCGTAGGCGGAAAGGGTCACCCCTTCGGGGCCTGTCTGTGCCAGATAGAATCCCGAGACACCTGCTGGCGCGAGCGACGCACCCGTGATGCCATCCGGCACCGGCAGGTCCGCCGTACTCAGGTCAGCGCCCCCATCGATCCTCACGATCGAGGCACGGGTCACCGGCTCGTCGGCTTCGCCATGCGAAAGGATGGCAACGATTTCTCCGCCGCCCAGCGCCGTATAGGCCAGCATCCGGTCCCCGCCGTCGGTCCCGAAAATGCCGATGACTCCTGACCGCAGGTCTTCCCCGAACTCCCCGAGCCGGGCCATGCGCCAATCCGGCGGCGCGGGCGCCACCAACTCAGGCCCGGCTGCCGGCTGCAGGAAGCCGAACGGAAGCTCGTCCCTGACCCACCAGCCAGCCAACCCGGCCGCGGCAAGGAAGAGCGCAACAAGACCCGCGAGCCGCGCGGCGCCGCCGGCACCTTTCCTAGGCAGTTCAAACTGAGCCTCGGTTCCATCGTCCAACATGACAGCCCCCGCCGCGCCGCATCTCGGGCACACGTGACCGCCCTGCTGCCGGCGCATTTCGATCAGGCAGGCTGAACAGCGCAATGCAATTTTCCCCGCGACATGAACCGCCCTGTGGCGCTTGAATAGTCTGTCTCCCGTCTGGATAGCCTGCACCGGTGGTGCGCAGCAACCCTGCCGCGTATGCCGCATGGCCAGCGCATCCAATGCTTCTCGCCGTTGGGGTGATTTTCAGGCGGTCGCGCCGCAATCAAGGCTTTACGTGCCTTGCATGTTGCGCAAAGTGCGAGGTGACCGGAAGCGCGGCGTCCGGGTGTGCACGGCGAAGCTCAGATGCGTGAACCTGTCGAGCGTCCGAATTCGTCCCGCTACGCGCGCGGAGGCCCGCGCCGCGCTGGCCTGACGCCCCGCAAGCCAGCCAGTACGGACAGCGCGCTGGAGCCGCCCGTCCCCGCCCTCAACCCTGAGGCCCACAAGGCGCTGGTCGCAGACAAGCTGGCCGGGTTTGCCGCCGTGACCTGGGACTGGTCCCAGATTCAGGAATACACGGTTGGCGCGATCCAGGAGATCCTCGCAAGCAGGACCGTGCCGCCCGACCGGATGACCAGCCCGCGACTGGACATTGCGATCCCGGCCATTGAAGCGATGCGGTATTCGGGACTGAAGCGCGAGTTTGCGCTCCTCATCGCCTCGACGATGGACACCGGGCTTGCCGATGATGCTCACCGTCCTTCATCGGATCTCAAGCAGCTGACGATCGATGAAGTACGCATCGTCATGAGTTTCCCCGATGTCGGCCAGGTCCTTCCCTGCGCCAATATCAACTACCTCGACCGTACCGGCCGCATCTCTCTCATCGCTCCGGCACATTGTCCCCGAACATGTCGCCCGCGTCTGTGAGCGCCCGAAAGCATTGGGCGGCTATATCGACCTTCTTCGCCTGAACATCATCTCCGCGCCGGCATCTTGCGATCAGTGATGAACGCTTCTACCGGGACCTCCTCGCTCAGGACTTCGTCGCGCGTCTTCGAAGCAAATGTCGCCCCGGGCCTGAAGGCCAGCGTCAACCGGCGCGTGCTGGCCCTGACAGATTTCGGCCAGCTGTTCCGCCGGTGCTGCCTCGACGAGCTAGGCGAAAGAGCTGATGTGCATCGCCTGTAAGCCCGTCATCGCTCCGTCTATTTCGAAGAGGGTGCCACAAGTGGACATAGCGACATATCAGACCGCCGGACAGCCCGAACCGTCATCCGCTTAGCCGTTCAGAGTCAGCTGGATGGGAGTCCACGCTCCAACCGCCTGATTCATACCACAGGACAATGTTGCCCGTCTCGTATGGCGACCGGGTAGATCAGGTCTTCGTAGTCAAGAACATTCGACAGGTTCGGGACACTCGTAAACAGCAACCTGGGAACCGCTTCCGCCCCCCGCACATTTCGAGGAACAGCCGGAAGGCATGCGACGGTCGAGATTTCGACGCTAGCACGTGCGACAACAGAAACTACGCCCGGTGAGTTTGACCTGCGGGGCAGCAGCCTGGAGGACACGATAGAAATACGCGTTGGCACCGCAGTGATGGGCAATCTGCACGACGTTGAGCGGGCTCAGCGCTGCTATCAGGTTCGGGAAATAGTCGTCCCGACTGTTAGAGGGACCACGGCGCTACGGCGACCACCGCCTGAGCGGAGACGATCCCGATAAAACCTCTACCTTCATGGGTGATTCAACATGCATCACTCTGTTGAGGGACGCTGAAGTTCCCCTGTAGAAATTGAACAACAAGTGAGAGGCTCAACGGTCGGTCGAGCTCGCCTCAGCCGTAAGTCCAAACTGGCTCCCGATCCCCTCGCCCCGGCGAACCTTCCGCACCACCTGATCAATGAAGTAATCGAACCGTCTCTGACCGAGCGCGTGCGCAATTTCGCGCTCGCCTTCTGGGATCGGATCGGTGCGGGTCAGCCAGTAGAGCACGAACTGGCCAAGGGTTGTTGATTTCTGCTGAGAACTGACCCGGGATTTCCATCGAGAACTGACCCGCCTTGTGACTATCTTTCGGGTTTCATTTCCGGGTCAAGATGATGCCTTCTCCTTTTTCGATTTCGGCTTCTGCGCCGAGCTGTTCTTGAACCGGAAGCTGTCATTGCCGGTTTCGAGGATGTGGCAGTGATGGGTGAGGCGATCGAGCAGCGCGGTCGTCATTTTCGCATCGCCGAACACGCTGGCCCACTCGCTGAAGCTCAGATTGGTCGTGATGACGACGCTGGTGCGCTCGTAGAGTTTGCTCAGCAGATGGAACAGGAGCGCGCCGCCTGATGCGCTGAACGGCAGGTAGCCCAGCTCGTCGAGGATCACGAGATCGGAGTGGATCAGACGGTTCGCGATCTGACCGGTTCTCCTTGAGCCTTTTCCTGTTCGAGTGCGTTGACCAGCTCGACGGTTGAGAAGAACCGGACACGGCGTCGATAGTGCTCGATCGCATGTACGCCGAGCGCCGTTGCGATATGCGTCTTGCCGGTGCCAGGCCCGCCGACCAGGACGATATTGTCGGCCACATCGATAAAGTCACACCGATGAAGCTGGCGGACGAGGGCTTCATTGATTTCGCTGCTGGCAAAGTCGAAGCCCGCAAGGTCGCGGTAAGCGGGGAACCGGGCGCTCTTCAGCTGGTAGGCCACGGACCGCACTTCCCGTTCTGCGGTTTCGGCTTTCAGGAGCTGGGACAGCATGGGGATTGCCGACTCGAACGCGGGCGAGCCCTGAGCCATGAGATCAGTGACGGCCTGCGCCATTCCGTGCATCTTCAGGCCGCGCAACATGACGACGATCGCGCCGCTGGCTGGATCATGACGCATGACGGGTCTCCCCCACTGCACGCAACGTGTCGTAACGATCAACATTTGCCTGTGGCTCACTGGCGAGGCGCAACGCCTGCGGCGCCGTCACAGGTGGTGTACTGATGGGTTTGCCATCGACCAGCCGGTGCAGCAGGTTCAGGATATGGGTCTTGGTTGCAACGCCTGCTTCCAGCGCCATCGACACGGCCGTCAGAACCGCGTCCTCATCGTGCTGCAACACCAGCGCCAGGATCTCGACCATTTCCCGGTCACCGCCCGGCGAACGCAGAAGTTGCCGCTGAAGCCGCCGGAAGTCGTCTGGCAGCTCCAGGAACGGCGCGCCATTGCGCAGCGCGCCCGGCTTGCGCTGGACCACTGCGAGATAGTGGCGCCAGTCATAGATCGTGCGCCCCGGGCCATCGTGAGATCGCTCGATGACGCGCCGGTGTTCGCACACGACCTGGCCCTCTGCGACGACGAGGAAGTGATCCGGGTAGACCCGCAGGCTCACAGGACGATTGGCGAACGACGCCGGGACGCTGTAGCGGTTGCGTTCCAGATGCACGAGGCAGGTGGGAGAGACCCGCTTGCCATATTCCACGAAGCCATCGAACGGCCGACCCGCCGGCATCAGGCTGCCGGCTTCATCAGCCCAGGCATCGGCAACAGAACCGGGCTGGGTGCCATGCGGGATGTCCTGCCACAACGCACGGCATCGCTGCTCAAGCCAGAGGTTCAGGGCGTCCAGACTCTCCGCATGCGGTATAGGCTGCCATAGACGATGACGCGCATCCTGAACGTTCTTCTCGACCTGGCCTTTTTCCCAGCCGGCTGCCGGATTGCAGAACTCGGCCTCGAACATGTAGTGGCTGACCATCGCCGCAAACCGCGCGTTGACTGTCCGCGCCTTGCCGCGCCCGACCTTGTCGATCGCCGTGCGCATGTTGTCGTAGATCCCGCGCCGCGGCACGCCGCCAAAGCATACGGAACGCATGGTTGTGCGCGTCGAACAGCATCTCATGCGTCTGAAGGATATAGGCGCGCACGAAGAAGGCGCGGCTGTAGCTGAGCTTGAAGTGCGCGACCTGAAGCTTCGTGCGAACACCGTCAATGACCGCCCAGTCCTCGCTCCAGTCGAACTGGAATGCCTCGCCCGGCGCGAATGAAAGCGGCACAAAAGTCCCTCGTCCGCTTGTCTGCTGCTGGACGCGGTACTCGTCTCGCCAGGCCCGTGCAAACGCCGCAACCCGGCCATACGAACCATCATAGCCAAGGCTCACCAGATCGGCATATGGCTGCTTGATCGTGCGCTTCTGTTTGCGCGGCCGCGTCATCTCCCGCCGCAGCCATGCCGACAGCCGGTCCGCATAAGGATCCAGCTTGCTCGGCCTGTCCGGCGTCCTGAAACGCGGCTCGACCACCTCGGATCGCAGATACTTGCGCAGCGTGTTTCGAGAAAGGCCCGTCCGCCGGGAAATCTCCCGGATCGACATCTGGTCGCGGTGATACCACCGCCGGATAACGCTCAATAATGCCATGTCCAACACTCCATGGTCCCCCGCTCGCCAAAGCTCGGGACCGGTTCAAACATGGTCACTTCTCAGTGGAAATTTCTGCCCTCCCAGGGTCAATTCTCAACGGCAATCAACAGGCGGTCTCCATCTCGATCCCGGCGGCGCCCGGCGCCCCCGGCTCCAGCCGCTGAAAGATATCGACCAACCAGCAGAGGCGAGCTTTGCGGCGGACTGGCTGGCAGGCCTGATTGCCGGCGAGGGCGTCAACCTTACGCCGGAGCTCAAGGCGCGTCTCTGGCAGGGGCTCACGTCTCTTGCCTCTGCGCCGCAATCCGAACGTACACTGACGGGCCTCGTCCTCCTGTTGCAGGATGAGGCGCTGAAGACCGCGTTGCATCCGTTCACACTGGCGGGCCCGCACGGGCACCTCCTCGACGGAGACGAAGAAGATCTCGCCCTCGCCTCCATCACCTCTTTCGAGATGGAGGAGCTGATGCAGCAAGCGCGGCGGCAACCGCGGTGCTCACTTACCTCTTCCACAGGCTCGAGGCGCGCTTTGATGGGCGCCCCACACTGCTGATGCTGGACGAGGCCTGGCTCTTCCTGGATGCGCCCGTCTTTGCGGCGCGCCTGCGAGATTGGCTCAAGACCCTGCGCAAGAAGAACGTCGCTGTGGTGTTCGCGACCCAGTCGCTTTCCGACATCAGCGCCAGCGCCATTGCCCCGGCGATCCTCGAAAGCTGCCTGACCCGGATATTCCTCGCCAATGAACGTGCCCAAGAGCCGGCTCTTCGGGAGACCTATGAGCGGTTCGGACTGAACGCACGCCAGATCGAGATCATCGCGCGGGCGACGCCGAAGCGGGACTATTATTTCCAGTCACCGAAAGGATCCCGCCTGTTTGACTTGGGGCTAGGCCCGGTCGCGCTCGCCTTTGCCGCTGCCGGCACGCCGGAAGACCAGGCCACAATAGACCGCGTGATGGCCGAGACCGAAGGCGAAGGGTTCGCGGAGACCTGGCTCCACGAAAAGGGCCTCGCCTGGGCGGCAGACCTCCTTAGCCGATGGCCGGGTCATTCCTCCGCTGACCGGAGCCCAAGCCAACCCTTCCGCCCACAGATCCTCGCTGCCGAATGAGCCGCCCCATGCGCCGCCGCCTTGCCTGCCTGCTGATGACAACCGCGCCCCTGATGGCCATACCGGTTGCCGGACTCCTCGCGCCGCCTGCGATGGCGCAGCTCGCTGTCTATGATCCGGCAAACCATGCCCAGAACATCCTGCAGGCGGTGCGCGCCCTGCAGGAACTCGAAGGCCAGGTCCAGCAGCTCGCCCATGAGATCGAGATGCTGGAGAACATGGCCCGCAATCTCGAAACCCTCCCCGTCTCTGTCGCCGAGAGCATCATCGGCCAGCGGGTCCTCCGTATCCAGGAATTGCTGCGCCGCGCGCAGGGCATCGGCTACTCTGTCGATGAGATCGAGCGGGACTACGAGACCGCCTATCCGGAAGAGTATGGCGCCGCGATACCGGGCTCCGTGCTTATCGAGGATGCCCGGGCCCGTTGGCGCCAGTCGCGGGACGCATTCCGCGAAACGCTGACGGTGTCAGCCGCCGCACTCGAAGATAACGAGACGGATGCGGGCGCCATCCGCAGCCTCGTCACCCAAAGCCAGGACGCCGTCGGCGCGCTGCAGGCGGCGCAGGCCGGCAATGAGCTCAGCGCCATGACCAACCAGCAGCTGATGCAGATCGAGGCAATGCTTGCCGCCCAGCACCGGGCCGAAGCGCTGGAGGAGGCCCGCAAGCTGGCCGAAGCGGAACGCGGCCGCGCGCGCCTGCAAACCTTCCTGGGCACCGGAGAGTAAAGCCCATGGAAGAGATGGATGTCATCGACCGGTTCCTGGAAACTTTCATCCGCTACATCGATAGCGGGTTCGGGCTCCTGCAGGGTGATGTGGCCTACCTCACCTCCACGCTGATCGTGATCGACATCACGCTGGCGGGCCTTTTCTGGGCTCTCTCACAGAACGCCGATGTGATCGCCGGGCTGATCAAGAAAGTCCTCTATGTCGGCTTCTTCGCCTTCCTGCTCGGCAATTTCGCGGGGCTCTCCCAGATCATCTTCGACAGTTTTGCCGGGCTCGGCCTGAAGGCGGGCTCCAGCCTGATCACAGCCGAAGACCTAATGCGGCCCGGCTATATCGCGGGCGTCGGATACGGCGCCGCGCTGCCGCTGCTTGAAGAGGCCAGCGAGATGATGGGACCCATCGCTTTCTTCGAGAACTTTATCCTGATCGCGGTGCTGCTCATCGCCTGGGCCGTGATCCTGATCGCCTTCTTCGTGCTTGCCGTGCAGCTCTTCGTGTCGATCCTTGAGTTCAAGCTGACGACGCTGGCCGGGTTCGTGCTCGTGCCCTTCGCGCTCTGGAACAAGACTTCGTTCCTCGCCGAGCGCGTCCTGGGCAATGTCATCACCTCGGGCCTGAAGCTGATGGTGCTGGCGATCATCATCGGCATCGGCTCGACGCTTTTCTCGACGATCACCGAGGCGTTCGCGGGCACCGAGGATGTCACGCTCGCCGAAGTCATGGGGACGGTGCTCGCCGCGACGGTCTTCCTCTGGATGGGCGTGGTCGGCCCCGGCAGGGCAAGCGGCCGCATCACCGGCGCCCCGCAGCTGGGCGCGGGCTCGGCCATCGGCGCGGCGGCAGGTGTCGCGGCCGGAACGGTCGCCGCAGGTCTCGGTGCCAGGGCTGCGCTGGGCGCCGCCGCAGGCGGCGCGGCAAGCGCCGTCAAGGCGGGCGCCTCGATGGCCGGCGGCGCCCGCACGGCGTTCGATCTCGGGTCAACGGCTTCTGGAAAGAGTGGTACGGCAGGCTTTGCCGCCGGCCTTGGCGGCGTTGCCCAGGCGGCTGGGGACACCGTGCGCCGCGCGGCCTCTGGCCCGGCCAGCGCCGTGCGCGATGCCTACCGGCGCGGCGCGCGCGGCGCGTTCGAATCCACCGGCGGCTCGAGTTCGTCACCCTCCGAAACTCCGTCCTCCTCCCCGCCGGAGAAGAGCCCCGGCTGGGCGCGGGGCATGCGTACCTCGCAGCGCGTCGGCGAGGCCCGCCAGCTCGCAATGCACAGCCTGCGCGACGGCGATCGCGGCTCCTCGGGCGCCGCCCCCTCCCTGAACAACAAGGACGAGTAACACCATGCGCTTCAAACGCCCAACCGCTCACTATGGCACGTCGCCCTATCCCGAGACGCCCTACCAGAAAGCCGGACAGGTCTGGGATGAGCGGGTCGGCTCGGCCCGGGTCCAGGCGAAGAACTGGCGGCTGATGGCGCTTGGGTGCCTCGCGCTTTCGTTCGCGACCTCCGGCGCGCTGATCTGGCGGAGCCTGCAGTCGACGGTGACGCCCTATGTCGTCGAAGTTGACGAGACCGGCGCGGCAAAAGCCGTCGGCCCGGTAACCGAGCTCTACACGCCGTCCGACGCGCAGATTGCGCATCACCTCGCCGGGTTCATCACCTTTGTGCGTAGCCTGTCGATCGATCCGGTTGTTGTTCGAGAGAGCTGGCTCAAAGCCTACACCTTTGCCGGACCTGCAGCCGCCACAACGCTTTCGGAATACGCCCGCGAGAATGACCCGTTTGCCGCGATTGGCCGTCGATCGCGCACGGTGGATGTCGTCAGCATTGTGCGTGTCTCGGGCGAAAGCTTCCAGGGCCGCTGGATCGAGAAGACCTATGAGGGCGGCGCGCTCACCGGCGCAAAGCGGTTCACCGGCGTTTTCACGATCACGCTCCAGCCGCCAAAGGATGCTGAGACCCTGCGCGCCAACCCCCTCGGCCTTTATGTCCGCTCGCTCAGCTGGAGCGAAGACCTTGTCACAGGAGAAAGACAATGACCCGGTTCCTGCTCGCCTCTTCGGCGACCGCCCTGCTCGCGGCCTGCGCCACGCCGCCACCACCGGAGACAGTCATCGATAGCGGTGATTTCATCGCGGCCATGGCATTGGAAGAGCCGAAGCCTGAGCGGGTGGAGATTGTCGAAACAGCGATCGCGCTGCCCCTGCCAGGCCAGCTCAAGCCGACCCCGCCCGAGGCTGAAACAAAGCCCCCACAAAGCCCGGCGGCCACCATCAGGGAAGGCCGCGCCGGAGCCGTGATCGAGCCTTCCTCGGAAGGCTTCGTCAACGCCGTCCAGATCTATCCTTATACGGAAGGCGCGCTCTACCGCCTCTATGCGAGCCCCGGCCAGGTCACGGACATTGCGCTCCAGCCGGGAGAAAGCCTTGTGTCGGTCTCGGCGGGAGACACAGTGCGCTGGGTTGTCGGAGACACCGCGTCCGGTTCCGGCAGCAGCGCGCGGGCGCATATCCTGGTCAAGCCTGTTGCGACGGGCCTGCGCACCAACCTGATGATCGCGACCGACCGGCGGACCTATCACCTCGAACTGGAATCGACCGCCTCCACTTACATGGCCGCGCTCTCCTGGCGCTATCCTCAGGATGAGCTAGCGGGCCTCACGGCCCGCAACACGAGCGCTGCCGCAGAGGACGCCATCTCGGTCAAACGCGGCCTCAGCCTCGAGACCCTGAACTTCGACTACCGCGTCACAGGCGACACGCCGGACTGGAAACCCGTCCGTGTGTTCGATGACGGGCGCCAGGTGTTCATCCAGATGCCGGCGTCGATTTCTGCCTCCGAGATGCCGCCGCTCTTTGTCCTGTCATCCGCAGGAGAGGCCGAACTCGTCAACTACCGGGTCCGCGGGAACTACTACATTGTTGACCGACTCTTTGGCGCGGCCGAGCTGCGCCACGGGACAAGGCCCCAGACAGTCGTACGGATTTCGAAAGTAAGCGCGGCGCAAAGGTCGCGTTGGTTCGGGGGCTGAGCCGATGACCGAGCCTCCACCATTCAAGGAAGCAGCAAAGCAGTTGCAGATCCGCTCGGCGCCGAAGCCCGCCACACGGATCAACCGCAAACTGCTGATGGCTGGCGCAGGCCTCGGCGCGCTTGGCCTCTTTGCGGCAACCTCGATTGCACTCGCGCCGCCGCGTCCTGCAGAGCCGGTCCAACAGGAAGAGCTGGTCACCGCCAGCAAGCGCAAGCCAGATGGGTTCTCGGCTTTGCCAGCGGACTATACAGCGCTTGCGGATGTGCCGGTGCTCGGGGCGCCGCTCTCCGGCGATCTCGGCTCGACCATCCTTGCGGCGGAGCAGGCTTACGGTATCGAAACAGAGTTCCAGACTGAATACAGGACAGATTTTCGCACGCGTCCGGAAGACGAGGCGGTCCGGACCGCGCGGCTTGAAGCCGCCGCCCAGGCCGAAGAAGCGGCCCGCGCGCCGATCCTGTTCCGTCTCGGCGGCGCCGGTGCGTCTCCAAGCTCTACACAGCAGACACACGAACCCGGCTTCGATCTGGAATCGGAGCTGCTTGCGCTCAACAGACAGTCCACGACCGCCGGGCCAAGTCCTGAACCAGACCCGAACCTCCAGTCTCGCAAGGCTGGGTTTGCCCGTGAACCGGCGTCCAGCCCGGTCTACAATCCGGACCGGGTGCAGGACCCGCTTTCGCCTTACCAGCTGATGGCAGGCTCCCTGATCCCGGCGAGCCTGATCACCGGCATCAACTCTGACCTTCCAGGTACGGTCATCGCGCAGGTCACCCAGAACGTTTACGACACGGTCCGCGGCCAGCACCTCCTGATCCCGCAAGGCAGCCGGCTCCTCGGGCGCTACCAATCGGAGGTCTCTTTCGGGCAGGACCGCGCGCTGGTTGTCTGGGACCGAATCCTGTTCCCGGACGGGGCATCAATCACCATCTCTGAACCGGGAAGCGATGCCTCCGGTTATGCTGGGCTAAAAGACCGGACCGATCACCATTGGGACAAGGTCTTTGCGGCTGCCGGTCTCGCCACGCTGCTTGGCATCGGTGCGGAGCTCGGTCCTGGCGAGGACGGCGATATTGAACGCGCGATCCGCCGCGGCACCACCGATACAATCAACGAAGCCGGCCAGCGGGCCGTTGATCGAAGCCTCAGCGTTCAGCCTTCGATCACTATCCGTCCCGGCTGGCCCGTCCGTGTCATCGTGACCAAAGATCTCGTCCTTCGTCCGTTCAAGGACGCTGCACCATGAACCTCCGCCTTGGAAAACTCGCTGATCGCACGCCGGTCAGGCTCACCCTGGCACTTGATCCCGAAACAGCCGCGGCGCTGCAGGATTATGCCGCGGTCTACCAAGAGACTTATGGCGAAGCCGAGCGTAGCGAGACGCTCGCCGCTGCCATGATCGACATGTTCCTGGCGTCAGACGCCGGGTTCAGACGGGCCCGTAAGGCCCTGCCCACCACTGCCAGCAAAGGAGACTGACCCATGGCACAGATCGGCGCATTTACCTTGAAGGACGGAGCCTGGACCGGGACCATCCGTACCATGACCATCAACGTCAAGGCACAGCTTGTTCCCAACAAGGAGAAGGCAAATGGGGCACCCGACTTCCGGCTCTATGCCGGCGGCGCCGAACTCGGCGCGGCGTGGCGCCAGGATTCCAAGGACGGCGAAACGCCTTACCTCGCTGTGAAACTCGATGATCCGAGCTTCGCGCAGCCGATGCGCGCCGCCTTCTTCGAAAACGAAAAGGAAGGCACCGGCGTCATGGTCTGGAACCGGCCCAAATAAGCAACGCCATGCCTATCAGCGACCAGGATCTCGAAGAAGCCCTCGGCATCGCCGCAAAGATCATTGATCTTTATGGCTACACCTATTGGCCCGTCTTCGAGCGCCTGGAAACGGAACTGACAGAACGCAACAAAAGACGATCGAGGGTCATGGCGCGGCTCAGCCGGTCTCGACCTGTTCGGGGAAAGCCCACAAAGGGGCCAAGACCAGCCCGCAGGCTCCACGGCGACGGAATTGAGAATTCACAAGGCAACCAAGGGGGAAGTGGTGTGTCCGCCTTCGAGACCACACCCTTCTGTCCTTCAACTGCCCCCCAGACGCCGCTCCAGGCCCTCAAAAGAGGAAATGATCGATAAAACACCCTTTTATTAATCACTTTTGCCGAATAATGTGATCTAAAAAATGGGACCTTATCGATCATGAACTGGAACTGGCAGCTTCGCGACTGGCCGGACTTCATTCGGGACCGCCAGAAACTCGCTGCCCGCGAGGCCCGTTTTCTCGAGCAGGCAGGCCTACTGATCGGCACATCCCGTCATATTTCCGATGAAGACAGGATCGAGCTCGGTATATCGGTAATGAGCCTGGAAGCGATCGATACGTCCCAGATCGAGGGGGAAACGCTGGACCGGGCAAGTGTGCAGTCCTCTATCCAGCGCGCCCTCGGTCTGAAGGCCGCCCGAACATCCGCCCGCCCCGCCGAAAGCGGGATCGCGGACATGATGGTCGATCTTCTACAGACAACAGGTGAACCGCTCTCGGACGAAATGCTTCATCGCTGGCACAGGAAGATGCTGACCGGTCGCACTGACCTGAAGAGTGTCGGCGGCTACCGCCAGCACGAAGAACCGATGCAGATCATATCGGGCGCTTCCTATGCGCCAAAGGTTCACTATGAAGCGCCTCCCTCCAGCGCCGTCCCTGGCCATATGGCAGCGTTCATCGACTGGTTTAACCAGACGGCGCCGACAGGCGCTGCGCCGCTGCTTCCGATCGAGCGATCCGGTCTTGCGCATCTCTGGTTTGAGTGCATCCATCCGTACGAAGACGGGAATGGCCGGATCGGACGTGCCATCTCGGAAAAGGCGCTCGCCCAAGGAAGGCAGCGGCCCGTCTTTACATCTCTGGCCGGCGCCCTGCTGCGCCACCGCAAGGCGTACTACCGCGAACTGGAGCTGGCGAGCGCAACCTTGAACGCGGATCGGTGGCTGAGCTGGTTTGCGGACATCGCGCTCGAGGCACAGGACCGAAGCCTGAGTCAGGTCGAATTCATGCTGGGCAAGGCCCGCCTCTTCGACCGCCTCGCAGGGCAGCTGAACACCAGGCAGGAGAAAGCGTTGCTGCGCATGTTCGCGGAAGGAATTGACGGCTTCAAGGGCGGCCTCAGCGCGAAAAATTACATGACCATCACGGGAGCCCCGACAGCAACCGCAACGCGCGACCTTGCCGACATGGTCGCCAAAGGTGCGCTCGTCCGCGAGGGGGAACTCAAATCCACCCGGTACTTCCTGAAGCTGGACTAAGCGCAAACTCGGCGAGGATGCGTGAAGCTCTGGAGAGGGCAGCTATGGCCAAACCGGAGCGTTCCCGACATTCCTATCGCTTCCATGCGCTGGAATTCGCAAATACGAGCGGATCAAACGGGTGTGCGATCCTCAGGAGCTGTTCCTTCCGATACGCCAGCGAGCCACCTTGCCCGTATTCGGGCCGGTTGTTCTTGTGTCCCATAAGCGCGCAGCGAAGCCCATAGTCCAACCCGCCTTCGAGCATTCGGTCTTCAAAGGAATGTCGCAGGGAATAAATGACGTGGTCGGTTGTTGGAAAAAGATGTCGCTGCTTGAATGCCTTTAAGAGGTTGGCAGAGACCAATGTACTACGATCATAGTAATGGTCGAAGCCCTTAGGGCAGAGCTGCATGGCGGGGAGAGCGACGCCAACGAGCGGAATTTCACGTTCAGAGTCATCCGTCTTGAGCTCCCGGTTCTGTTCCGCTCGGATGAATATGTGCGGGATATCGTGCTCAAGCCGAATATCCTGGGGTCGCAGGTTCACAATCTCGCTGAGCCGTGCGCCGGTTTCAATCAGAAGATGGATGATGACGCGCAGCTCCAGGCGAAGGCCATCGAAGACGCCGGGGGCGAGGATTTTCGAACGCACGAAGTCATCGCTGAACGAAGCGCGTTTCACGGTGGATTTGCCCGCAAAGAAGAAACCCCGGAACGGATCTTCAACGTCATCCGCGCCGCGATATTTGAAGTAGCGCTGATAGAGGGATCGGATATTGCCCACATGCCGGTTCGCGGTGTTTGGCGTCGCTGGCTTGGAGCCGTCATTCTGCGGCAGCATCCGCGATTGCCACCAGTCGCGGTAGCTGGTCGCCACTTCCCGGCTGATCTCCTTCAGTGGGATATCACCGGCATGGGCGATAAAGTATTCGATCGATGTGCGCTTTGTCTTTTCCCAGGCTTCGCGTTGGGCCTGTGATTTGTTGTACTGATCGTCAAACGCGATTTTTGAAACATAGAGTTCGAAGGCTTCCGAAACTGTGGTCTTGTCTGCGGGCGCCGGAACGCCCCCGAGCAAGGCTTCAGTCTTAGCCAGGGTCGGCGCATTGCCGAAATCGGCGGCTTTCAGGCGGGCGACAATCTCTTCGACATCCGGGAGCGCCGCAATCTCCTCCACTGGTCTGTAAACGAAGCCCTGAGCAAGGGCCCGGGCAACAGCGCCGCGGTATCTTTGGTCGCCCGCGCGCCAACTCGACTGCTGCCGGTTACCGCCTGACAATTCAAGACTGCGCGCATTCCACAAGGCAGCATCAGCCTCTGCAAGCGCGTCCCGCCGCATCATCGCTATCTCGAGTGACTGGGTTCGCAGGGCGACCTGAATCAGACCCCGGTTATCAACGCCTTCGAAGCGGCTCGGCACGCGTCTCTGGTAATGCCACCAGCCACCGCGCGACTTTAGATATCTTAATCCAAGACCATTCTGTTTCATCGCGAATTGTAGTGCAAAAAGTATGCAATCCGTAGTGCAAACTGTAGTGCAACAAGCGGCGTCGAACCCAAAAACGCTCCTTAACAGCGCCCTAAGTTCTTAATTTTCAAGGACTTAGGAGGATTTCATTCCGAAAGGAATGGCGCGAGTGACGGGGCTCGAACCCGCGACCTCCGGCGTGACAGGCCGGCACTCTAACCGACTGAGCTACACCCGCGCATTTTGCTGGCCGCCCTTGCGAGCGAAGCGCCTCTCTAATCGCCCCGCCCTGCCGGGTCAAGCGGTCCTGTCGGGCGCCTTGCAGTACCCCCGAAAAGGCCATTTTCCTGCCAATTGCCCTTCAGCTGCCATTCAAGCGACATACTGTCTAACCATGTGATAGCGAGACCCAAAGAGGGATTCGAACCATGAAACGCATCGCCCTGATTGCAGGCGGAATTTTTGTCATCCTGATCGGTGGCGTGCTGACCGTTCCGTTCCTGATTCCGAAATCCGTCTATCGCACCCAGATTGAGCGCGCCGCCGGCGAAGCGCTGCAGCGCAAGGTCACGCTGGACGGCGACGTTCACCTGTCCCTGTTCCCCCGGATTGCGGCCAGCGTCGGCGGCATGAAGGTCGCCAACCCTGACGGATTCGACGGCCCTTACATGATCGAAGCCGGCGAACTGCGCGGCGCCGTGAAGTGGGCGCCGCTGCTGTTCGGCCAGCGCGTGGAAGTGCACGAACTCGCCTTCGTCGACGCCTCGGTCTCGCTGCAGAAAAAGGCCGACGGCACCACCAACTGGGTGCTCGAGGAAAAGAAACCGGCTGAAGGCGGAACCGGCGAAGGCGGCGGCTTCAACGGCGCGGTCGAGCATGTGCGCCTCGAGAATGCCAGCCTGACCTATCAGGATGACGAGACCGGCGCGCGCTACGAACTGCGCGAGCTCGATCTGACCGCAGCGATGACCGCCCTCGATGAGCCGTTCAAGCTGAACGCCGATGGACTGTTCCAGGGCCAGCGGTTCGACATCGCGGCCAACCTGGACTCGCTCGACGCGGCGACCACAGGCAAGCCTGCCACGCTGGACGCAACCCTCGGCACCGCCTTCATCAAGGCTCGCTATGACGGCGCTATCACGCTCGGCACCACGCCGTCGCTGGATGGCACGTTCAATGTCAGCTCGGAGGAAGTCAGCTCCCTGCTCGACTATGCCAACATCGAAGTCCCGTTCGACCTCAAGAAGCTCGGCAAGATCAACGCGGAAGGCGACGTTGCAGGCACCTTCGATGCGCTGTCCGTCAACGTGAAACGGTTTGCCCAGACGTCCGACCTCGCCAAGACCGGCTTCACCGGCACGATCAAGATGGGCCCCGAACCGGTCATCGACGGTGCCTTCACCTTCGATGCCCCGAAGATTGACGCCCTGACGAAGTTCGCCGCGCTCGAACTGCCCCTGAACGTCGCACCGCTCGGCGCGCTGGATGTGGAAGGCAAGGTCAGCGGCAAGCTCGCCGAGCCCGACCTGTCATTCGAGAAGCTGCGCATCAAGGGCCAGCTGATCAATGCAAACTACACCGGCAAGGTCGCACTCGGCGCCGCGCCGCAGCTCGCGGGGAAGCTGACCTTCGACACGCCGAAAGCTGGCGAGCTGGCGCAGCAGATGAAGTTCGACCTTCCCGCCGCGAGCGCCCTCGAAAAAGTGTCGTTCACCGGCAACATCGCCGGCGCCGCGGACGCCCTCAAGCTCACTGCCATCGACTTCAAGCACACGGGCGACCTGCTCGAGGCCGCCTATACGGGTGAAGTCGCGCTGGCCGAACCCGGCGCCTTCAAAGGCAAGCTGAACGCCTCGAGTGACAAGCTGCGCGACCTGCTCGCCGCCGCTGAAATCGAAATGGCACCGGGCTCGACCCTGCAGACCTTCGCGGCAACCAGCGATGTCAGCGGCTCGTTCACCAACATTGCCCTCTCGGCGCTCGACCTGAAGCTCGACCAGATCACCGCCAAGGGCACAGCCGGCATCGACTTGACCGGCGAGAAGCCGCGCCTCACCGGCAAGCTCAACATGGGCTCACTGGACCTGTCGCCCTTCCTCGCCCCTGCCGACCAGAAACCGCAGGCTGCCAAACCGATGGAAGCCTGGAGCAAGGACAAGCTGGACCTCGCCGGCCTCTCGGCCGCGAACGCTGACCTGCAGATCACTACCTCGCAGATCACGCTCGGCAGCGTGAAGCTGACCGACGCGGCGCTGACGGCGAACCTAACGGACGGCAAGCTCAATGCCGATCTCTCGAAGTTCAAGGCCTTCGGTGGCAACTGGGACGGCCGGATGACCGTGGATGCCTCGTCGGCGGTGCCGGCGGTCTCTTTCGCGATGAATGGCGACAGCGTCGCGATGTCGAACCTGCTCGGCACGCTCGCCGGCTTCGACAAGCTGGCGGGCACCGGCGCGTTCAAGGTGGAGGCGAGCGCGCGCGGCGACTCGCTTGACGCCCTGATGCACGGCCTGAACGGGGAAGTTTCAACCAACCTAAGCGAAGGCGCGTTGAAAGGCCTCAACGTCACGCAACTCGTGCGCAGTGCCCAGTCGCTGCAGACCGCCTTCACCACCGGCAAGCTGAACAACCTGGATTTCCGCAGCGTGCTCTCGCCGACGGCGGAGACAGATTTCACCAAGTTCGACAGTGTGCTGAAAATCCAGAACGGCGTCGCCAACGTGAACCTGATGAAGCTGATCAGCCCGGCTCTCGGCATCGACGGCACCGGCAACATCGACATCGGCGGGCAGAAACTCGACCTACGTCTCGCTACCGCCATCGACAAGAAAGGCCAGGGCCAGGGCGCCGTGGTTCAGCTGAACGGCATCCCGGTGCCGGTGCGCCTGTCGGGCAGCTGGAACCAGCTCAAGGTCACGCCGGACTTCTCGGGCGTCCAGGCGGCGCTTGAGGCCGAACTTAAGGGCAAGCTGGTGGACGGCATCACCGGCAAGGCAGGTGACAATGTCAGCGGCATCGTCGGCGGAATCATCGGCGTGCCGCCGAAAACCGCCACGGGCACGCCGGCCGGAACCGGAACGGAGACACCCGCCGAAACCACGTCGCCAAAATCAACCGAAGAGCAGCTGGAAGACGCCGCCGAACAGGCGGCCAAGGACGCGCTCGGTGGGTTGTTCGGCCGCAAGAAGGCCAAGCCGGCGCCTGCTGACCCTGCCCCTCAACCGGACGAAGAAGAGGCGACGCCCTGACCCCGGTCAGGCGCGCTTTTCTCCGCTGAACGGCACGACGTTCGCATCGTCCGGCTCTTCCTCGGCCGCGAAGATGATTTCGCCGTTCTCACCGCGCGCATGCACCGGCACCACGTGGGTGAGGAATTCGAGCGGCTGAGCCCGGCTGATGAAGAAGCCCTGCAGTTCATCACAGCCATGGTCGCGCAGGAAGTCCGCCTGGTAGAGCGTCTCGACGCCTTCCGCCGTGCACCGCATGCCAAGCGATTTCGCGAGAGTGAGCGTGGCCATCGTGATCGCCCGGCTTTCCGGACGCGACTCGATGTCCTTCACGAAGCTCTTGTCGATCTTGATCTTGTCGAACGGGAATGCGCGCAAGTAGCTGAGCGACGAGTAGCCGGTGCCGAAATCATCCAGAGAGATGCGCACACCCAGATCCTTGATCTGGTGAAGGCGGCGCAGCGTGAATTCGGTGTCGGTCATCAGCACCGACTCGGTGATTTCCAGCTCGAACCGGTTCGGTGAGATATTGTTTGCAGCCAATGCGTTGACGATGGTCGAGATCAGCGTCGCCGAGTGGATCTGCAGCGGCGAGATATTGACGGCTACCTTGATATGCTCAGGCAGGCGCGCTGCTTCTTCCAGCGCCGCACGGATCACCCATTCACCCATACGCGTGATCAGGCCATTGTCTTCGGCAAGCTCGATGAACTCGTCCGGATAGACAAGGCCCCTGACCGGATGCTGCCAGCGCAGCAGCGTCTCGACCCCGATGATCGAACGCGACGACGCATCGACAAGCGGCTGGAAAAACACACGCAGCTCATTGTTGTCGATGGCGCGCTCGAGCTCGTTCTCGATCTGCGCGCGCGCCTGGGCGTTCGCCTCGAGCTTGGACGTGAACATGCACCACTGCGCCTTGCCCGTTCGCTTCGCATCGTACAGCGCAAGGTCTGCGTGTTTGAGAACTTCGCGCGGGTCGGTCGTGATCGCATCGAATACGCGCACGCCGAACGAGGCCGAACAATGGGCCGTCGAGCCCCAGATATTGTAAGGCCGGCGCATGTGCTCGGTCAGGCGGTTGAAGAAGGCCTCCAGGGCGCCGCCGGCCGGGCGCTCGATGATCAGCGCAAATTCATCACCGCCGAGGCGCGCGACCATGTCGCCGCGCTCCAACAGCGCATCGATCCGCCCCGCCACCTGGCGCAGCAACTCATCGCCAGCCGGATGGCCGAGCGTGTCGTTGACCCATTTGAAATTGTCGAGATCGAGCCAGAGAAGCGCGCGCACCGTGTTGGGCTGCACCGGCTTGCGCATCGTCTTCTCGAGATGCTCCTGCATCGTCACCCGGTTGGGCAGGCCGGTCAGCGCATCATAGTGGGCCATGTAGGCCATGCGGTCTTCGATCTGCTTGGACTGGGTGATATCAGCCGCCACGCCTCGGAAGCCGCGGAATTCCGGCCCCTCGAAGATCGGCTTGCCGGTCAGCGATACCCAGCATTCCTCATCCTTTTTGCCCACCACCTTGAGAACGATGTCGCGAAAACCGTGGTGGCGCGCCAGCGCCTGCTCGAGCTTCTTGCGGGTGTCGCCAGGTTCGAACAGGCCCGCGAGACCCGCGCCGATGGTCATGCAGCCCGCCTGCTCGGATCCGCCGCTGAGGGCCAGCGGAATATCTTCGAGCACACCGTCCGCGTTCGTCTGCCAGAGCCAGTCGGATGTGCTCTCCTCGAAGTCGCGCAGGAGCAGGCCTATCAGCTGCGTCTGTTCCTGCACCGCCGCTTCGCTGAGGTGCTGCTCCACGAACTGCACATGCGCGCCGCGCAAGGCGAGCGTCAGCACGCTCATGTAAACGATCGTCAGCACGGAAATGAACTGGTGCGCCGAGTCGCCTTGCAGCTGCATCGACACAATCAGGCCGAGGCCCACCGGCAGGATGAAGGACATGGCTGCCGCCGGCAGGCGAGACAGCAGGAACGCGCCGCCGAACATCATGCCGGCCATGACGATGCCGATGACCATCTGGCCGCGCGGGTCGACGGCATGGACCACCAGCAAGGGCACAACCGCCCAGAACAGGCCGAAGATAAGCGAGCCCCGCGTCACCGAATCCACATGCTGCGCCGACGGCCGGGCCGGCTGGATGGCATTGCGCGCCCGGATATGCCGCAGCAGCGCGAGCCCGGTGAAAAACACGACGCAGAACCCCCAGATCGTCAGCACACTGCCGACCTGAGATGAGCGGAACGATTGCAGCACGACGGCAACGTTCAGCAAGTTCGACAGGAGCATGATGAAAACCATGCGGCCAACCGAGTTCAGCTGCTTCGACAGCAGGCTCGCACGGTACTTCGCCGGCACAGGAACATCGCGGAAGTACTGGCCAAACGACCAGGCAGCGGCGAAACGCGCAGGCGGCTTATCCATTCGAACATCTCCGGCCTGCTGGAGCAGGCTCTCAGAGACCAAAAGTAGCAGCCTCGCGTAAAATTCAGGGATGCGCGCCTGCGCGAATTCGAGTGATTGCGTTTACACTCTGTTTGCCAGACGTGCCGGTCAGTAAAGTTTGTCGAGCACGTACTCGATCTCTTGTCCGCGCGCCTCGAAAGCGAGTTTCACCCAGCGACCTTCGTCATCATACCAAAGGTCGACATCGATCGCGGAGTCGAGCCGGTAGTGGTTTGCTTCGATCTTCTGGCCGCCGGCATTAATCTGTTCACGGCCGATCTCTGACACCTTGACGTCCAGGATCTCGCCATCTTCGGTGGACAGAAGCTTGCCGGCCCTGGTCTGGGCAAAGTTCCAGTGGCTCGCCGGGATGATGCCTGCGGGCGCCGTACCCTTGAAGTCCGTCCCGTCAACCGCCAGCCCGGCGCCCTTGCGCACCGCCTTCACCGAACGCTTCTTGCCATCGTCATTGACGGCGCCAGTGACCGCCACGAGCTTGCCATCGACCCAGGTCTCGGTCGCGTCCAGCGTGTACCGGAACAGCGTTACCGGCCCGAGGCCCGCCTTCAGCGACACATCGGTCTGCGCCGTCAGGTTCCCGTCCGCGTCCTTCGAAAACTTCACGGTGTGGCTGCCGAAGGGCTTGCCCTCGCGGAGCACGTTGAAACGGACCACATCGCCCGATTTGGGTGTCCAGCGGGCGGTTGTTTCGGCAAGCGAGGGCGCGGCGCCGGCGGCCAGCAGGGCGAGGGACAAGACGGCGTGCTTGAAGGACATGGCGGTCTCCGGGGCAAACAGGATCGTGCCAGCTATACGCGCGAGACGCAGGTTGGATCATTTCGGGGTGCAGCCGTTGCCGCCGGCGCCGGCGGCCCTTAAGTCTGGCCAATCCCGAATTGCGACAGGAACGCCCCCGTATGACCGCCCACGCCTCGATCGTCGACCTGATCGGCAATACGCCGCTCCTGCGCCTGAAGGGCGCCTCTGAGGCGACAGGCTGCGAAATCCTCGGCAAGTGCGAGTTCCTGAACCCCGGCCAGTCGGTCAAGGACCGCCCGGCACTGGGGATTGTGCGCGAGGCGGAGGCGGCCGGCCTGCTCAAACCCGGCGGCACGATTGTCGAAGGCACCGCCGGCAATACCGGCATCGGCCTCGCCCTCGTGGGCAAGGCGCTCGGCTACCGCGTCGTTATCGTGATGCCGCGCACCCAGAGCCAGGAGAAGAAGGATGCGATCCGGCTTCTCGGCGCCGAACTGATCGAGGTCGACGCCCTGCCCTACGCGAACCCGAACAACTACGTGCGCTATTCCGGGCGCCTGGCCGAGGAATTGGCCGCCAGCGAACCGAACGGCGCGATCTGGGCGAACCAGTTCGACAACCAGGCCAACCGCCGCGCCCATTGCGAAACGACCGGTCAGGAAATCTGGACACAGACCGGCGGCAAGCTCGATGGCTTCATCTGCGCGGTCGGCTCCGGCGGAACGCTCGGCGGCATTTCGCTGGCGTTGAAGGAAAAGAACAAGAAGATCAGCATCGGCCTCGCCGACCCCGGCGGGGCAGCGCTTTACGAATATTACACCCACGGCGAGCTAAAGGCCGAAGGCACCTCGATCACCGAAGGGATTGGCCAGGGCCGCATCACCGCAAACCTCGAAGGCATCGAGGTGGACAAGGCCTGGCGCATCAATGACGACGAGGCGCTGAAGGTATTGTTCGACCTCGTCGAGCAGGAAGGCCTCTGCCTCGGCGGCTCGTCCGGCGTCAACGTGGCCGGCGCCATGCGCCTCGCGCAGGATCTCGGCCCCGGCCACACAATCGTGACGATCCTGTGCGACTACGGCAACCGCTACCAGTCAAAGCTCTACAATCCCGAATTCCTTCGCAGTAAGGGCTTGCCCGTGCCGTCCTGGATGGAGAAATAGGCGTATGGAAACCGGTGATCCCCTCGTAAGCGCCAGCTGGCTGATCAAGAATATCGAAGCCCCCGACGTGCGCGTCGTGGACGCCACCTTCTTCGCGCCCTTCACCAATCCCCCGGAAACCGGCCGTCAGGCCTGGATGCGCGGCCATATCCCGAAGGCCGTCTATTTCGATATCGACGATATCGCCGACACCTCCTCGCACCTGCCGCACATGTTGCCGGACGCCGTGAAGTTCTCATCGCGCGTGCGCCGGCTCGGCTTGGGCGATGGCAACCGCATCATCGTCTATGACCAGAACAATTTCTTCGCCTCTGCCCGCGTCTGGTGGATGTTCCGCGTCATGGGCCACAAGGACGTCCACGTCCTCGATGGCGGCCTGAACGCCTGGGTCGAGGAAGGCGGCGAGATCGACGACATGCCGCCGATCACCAGCGAACGCCACTTCACGCCGCGCGTGCGCACCGACCTCGTGATGGATGCCAAGGCGCTGGAAGGCCTCGTCGGCTCCGCCCGTACCACTATCATCGATGCCCGGCCAGACGGGCGCTTCTTCGGGCGCATGCCCGAGCCGCGCGCCGGCCTGCGCTCGGGCCACATTCCGGGCAGCGTCAACGTGCCCGGCAGCCTGCTCGTCACCGAGACCGGCCACATGAAACCGGCCGGCGACCTCAAGCGGCTGTTCAAGGACCCGCTGTCGCCCACCGTGACGACCTGCGGCTCCGGTGTCACCGCCGCCATCACGGCGCTTGCGCTTGCGCGCCTCGGCAACTGGGACGTCGCCGTCTATGACGGTTCGTGGACGGAATGGGCCTCCGATCCCTCGCGCCCGGTCGCCACGGCCGACGCATGAGCAAGGACGACACCGCGCCCGAAACGCGCCTGATCCACACGCGCGCGGGCCGGCTGGACCGGGTAACCGTCAACCCGCCGGTCGAGCGCGCCTCGACCGTGGTCTTCCGCGACGAAGCCGGCCTCTACGGCGTCAAGCCAACCTATGGCCGGATGGGCCTGACGGTTCACCGCGAACTCGAAGCGGCAATGTGTTCGCTCGAGGGCGCCCGCCATGCCAAGCTCGCCTCCAACGGCTTGCAGGCCTGCGCGTTGGCGATCACCACCTGCGTCTCTGCCGGCGACCATGTCCTGTTCCCCGACAGCGCCTACGGCCCCACCGCTCGCTTCTGCGAGCGCCGCCTGCGCGAGACCGGCGTGTCGGCCGACCGTTATGATCCGCTCATCGGCGCCGGGATCGAAGCGCTGCTGAAACCGGAAACGAAAGCCATCTTCATCGAGTCGCCCGGCTCGCTCACGTTCGAGGTGTCCGACACACCCGCCATCATCGCCGCTGCCCGGAAACGGGGCATACGGACGATCTGCGACAATACCTGGGGCGCCGGCCTGTTGCACCAGCCACTGGCGCTGGGCGCTGACCTCTGTGTGCAGGCGCTGACCAAATATGCCGTTGGCCATGCCGACGCCTTCGGCGGCGCAGTGATGACAAATGACAGCGCGCTCGCCGGCAAGGTCCTCGCCACCGCAGAGGAATGGGGCATCGGCCTGGCGCCGGATGATGCCTACCTGGCGGTGCGCGGCCTGCGCACGCTTGCGACCCGTCTGCGCGCGCATGAGGCGGCCGGGTTGGAAATGGCACACTGGCTCGCGGCCCGTCCGGAAGTCGCCGTTGTGCTGCACCCCGCCCTGCCTTCCAGCCCCGGCCATGACGTCTGGAAGCGCGACTTTACTGGCTCCAACGGCCTGTTCGGGGTAATTCTCAATCCCGTACGCGAAGGCGGGATGGAACGCTTCTTCGCCGCGCTATCCCTCTTCGGCCTGGGCTTCTCGTGGGGCGGCTTCGAAAGTCTGGTGATCCCGTGCGACCAGCAGCTGACCCGCATGAAAGGCAGCTGGACCGAAAAGCGAGCGGGCCCGCTCCTGCGGTTCCATATCGGCCTTGAAGCCGTCAGCGACTTGAAGGCGGACCTCTCCGCAGCCTTCGCAGCTCTGTCCGCAGGCTGAGCAACCGCCTCAGGGCGGCGCGTGTTCGAAGTTCTGGAAGATGAAAAGGTCTTCGACATCCGCGCCAACTTCGACCTGCGGCTCCGATGCGGGCGCCAGCCCCTCCTGATACTCACGCCAGGCCACGCACCGGCGTGTCCGGCTGGCAAGGTCCACGAAGTCGTCTGCTGCCGGCAGCGATTCCAGGATGCAGGCATCGAAGTAAGGATAGTCGGCGTCGGCATGGCAGCCGAAGGATGACCGGTCCGGCCGTGCGGCGGTCAGCACCATCCGGTTCGCCCGCGACAAGGCCGGCACGAACACCCCGGAATAGCAGGCCGACACCACGACCACGGTCGGCCGCTCGCCGCACCATTGATCGACCAGCGAATTGAGCCGCGCGGGTGGCAGCAGGCCTTCGCGGCCGAGCACCATGCCGTCGGGCGAGCCATGCGAGGTGAAATACAGCAGGCAGCCATCCTGTGCGGTCTTGGCCTTGGCGGCGATCGAGGCAAAGGCGATGTCGGACGCAAGCGCCCGGCCGTTCGTCGCGTTCGGGCGCAGGGAAAGGGCGGCGATGTTCTCCGCCCTGAACCCGACCGATTCGAATGCCGTCGTCAGGGCCACGCGCGCATTTTCGAATGCTTCGATCGGCTTGCCCTGGCTGTCGCGCCAGTCGGCCGCGAGGATGCCAACTGCCCAGTTGCCAAAGCCGGCCTCGGGCGCGCCCTCCTCAGCCATCGCCGGGCCAGCCCAGCTGATCGCCAGGGCAAGGACTGTAACCAACAGACGTGGCAACCGCATCGGCGACTCCCCGGGAACCCGTTACACGGCCTTCATAAGATCAGGCCGCCCCGCCGGGCGCAAGACGGCGGACGCCGTTGACCGCTTCACTCGGGATACGTGTCCAGCGACGGCTCCCGCCGCCAGCAGTCACAGCCGCCTTCATACTGGTAAGCCTCGCCGTAGTCGTTGATGCGCACGGGCGGGCCCGAATAGTAGGCCGGAACATAATCCCAGGCCGGATCGCCGTACCGGTCGGCATAGCCATCGCCGGTATCGTCGCAGACGAGGTAGCCATTGGTGTTGTAGTCGCAGCCATACTGGGGCGTCATCGTCATGGTGATGGAGAGTTCTTCCGCCGCTATGTCGAGCCCGGCGGCAAACGCCTCGAGGTCCGCCGTCTCGCATCCCGCCAGCGCCAAGGCCCCTGCGCCCGCAAGCAGAAGTCGCGCCTTCGCGCCCACAAGTTTCATCATCCCAGCACCCCGCAAGACCCCGATTCCCTTGGAGTTATTGTGTGGCCCCAGCGCCTGAACGCAACCTGAACCGTGCTCAGGCGGGTTCGTCGCTGACCTTCACGACCAGTTTGCCCAGGTTCTTGCCCTCGAACAGGCGCGAGAGGCTCGAGGGCGCCTTCTCGAAGCCGTCGACAATGTCCGTCTCGAACTTCAGTTTCCCCTCCATCAGCCACATCGCCATCTGCTGGATGCCTTCCGGGAAGCGCGGGAAATAGTCGATCACGATGAAGCCCTTCACCAGCGTGCGCCGCATCAGCAGGTTGGCAAAGTTGTACGGCCCAGGCGCCGGCGCCGTGTCGTTATAGGTCGAGATCAGGCCGCAAAGCGGCATGCGCGAGAAATCGTTCAGGCGCGCCATTACGGCGTCCATGATCTTGCCGCCGACATTCTCGAAGTTGATGTCGATGCCGTTCGGGCAATGCTTGTCGAGCGCCTTGCCGACATCCTCGCTCTTGTAATCGATCGCGGCATCGAAGCCTGCGACCTCTGTCAGCCAGCGGCACTTCTCCGCCCCGCCGGCAATGCCGACGACGCGGCAGCCCTGGATCTTGGCGATCTGCCCGACCATCGAGCCGACCGCGCCGGCCGCTGCGGAGACGACAACCGTCTCTCCTGCCTTCGGCTTGGCAATATCCATCAGCCCGAAATACGCCGTCATGCCGGTGGCGCCGAGCGGGCCCATATAGGCGGTGAGCGGCACGCCCGGCAGGCGGGGCAACTTGGCGAGCGAGGCGCCCGGCAGCGTGTTGTAGATCGCCCAGCCCGCAAGGCCGGTGTTCACGATGTCACCCGGCGCGAGGCCGTCGAAGCGGCTCTCCGTGACGATGCTCAGTCCGCCGCCACGCATCGGGTCGCCGATCTGCACCGGCGGCAGGTAGGCATCCATGTCGCTCATCCAGATCCGGTTGGTCGGATCGAGCGAGAGGTAGATCGTCTTCGCGCGCACCTCGCCATCGGCCAGCGGCACGAGCGGGCTCTCCACGAGTTCGAGATCGCCTTCCTTCAGGTCGCCCACGGGGCGCTTGCGCAGCACCCAGGTCTTGTTCATCTCGTTCGTCATGGCGTCCTCCCGGTTTCGTTGGGAGGAACGCTAGAGCGAAATGCCGTCAGCGCAAGACACCGCGCCGGTTTTGCCAATAGGCATACGCGAGCAGCAGGAACGCGATGCCGATGATGACCAAAGGCATGATTTCGGCGCCTTCCATCTTCGGTGCATCGGTCGCCGTTGCGCCGATGATCATGCTGAACAGCGCCGCAAGGAACGAAGCCGCCAGCAGGGTGACCGCCGCCGACTTCCGCATCAGCAGCGCCGCCGTGCCTGCAAGGCCGCCGAACACGCCCACCGCCCAGATGCCCCAGGTCCACCACGGCATGTTGAACCAGTACTGCAGGAGTTCCGGCGGATAGGGCTTGAGGTAGGCTTCGTTGCGCGTGGCCGTCATGGTGAAGTCGAAACAGCCGAATGCATTCCAGAGCGATCCGAGGATGCCGACCGGCCAGAAATGCCAGCCGGGCTTCGCCGGTGCGTTGGTATCGTCAGTCATTGGGGCCTCCCGTCCCGTTTGCGAGAAGACTACGCCGCTTCACGCGCGTCTCCAATCGGCCTCGCAGAAGAAGAGAGGTCAGCGCAGCACGCCGCGTTTGGCCTGATGGTAGGCGTAGTTCAGGATCAGCAGCGACACGACGATGATGCACACGGCGAACACGCGTGTGGCATCGCCGTCCGGCGCCGGGCGGGCATAGCTCAGCGCCATCGCGAATATGGTCGTTGTGGTGGCCACTGCCAGCACACGCACGGCGAGGGCCTCGCGGCGGATGATCAGGATCGACCCGATCAGCGACGCAAACACCGACATCGCCCAGACACCGAAGACCCAGACCGGCTGGGTTTCCCAATACTGGCGCGCAGCTTCGGGGAACCGCTCCATATAGGGCGGGAACTGCGTCGCCGTGGCGAGGAAATCGAAGACTCCGACGGCATTCCACAGCACGGCGAGCGTACCGATCAGGTAGAGATGCCAGGGCGCCTTGAGCGCGGGCTTCTGCACCGGCGGAGCTAGGGCCACGGCTTCATCGAAGGCGAGGTCACGTTGCATGCCACAAAGCTACCACATTTCGCCCGGGCCGGAATATGCCGAATCGATAAATCGACGTAACGTGGCAAAGGGTGATTTCTCGCAGGGATGAAGCTAAACCCCTCTGCAGCACAGAGGAATCGCCCATGGCCACGGCCCCAGTCAACGACAAGAGCCATCTCTACCTGATTGATGCGAGCGCCTACATCTTCCGCGCGTTCCATGCCCTGCCCCCGCTGACGCGTCAGTCCGATGGCCTGCCGATCGGGGCGGTCTCGGGTTTCTGCAACATGCTGTTCAAGCTGCTGGAAGACCTCAAGGGCGCTGAGCGGCCGACGCATTTTGCGTGCATCTTCGACGCTTCGGCCAAGACGTTCCGCAATGACTTCTTTCCCGCCTACAAGGCGAACCGCGCAGAGACACCGGAAGAACTTGTGCCGCAATTTCCTCTCGTCCGGCAGGCCTCGATTGCCTTTGCGGCCCATGCGGTGGAACTCAATGGCTACGAGGCCGACGACCTGATCGCCACCTATGCCCGCCAGGCCGAAGCCAAAGGCGCGCGGGTCACCATCGTCTCGTCGGACAAGGACCTGATGCAGCTCGTCTCCGACAAGGTGCTGATGCTCGATCCGATGAAGAACAAGCTGCTCGGGCGCGAGGACGTGATCGAGAAATTCGGAGTCGGTCCGGAACTGGTTGTGGACGTGCAGTCACTCGCGGGCGACAGCGTGGACAACGTGCCGGGCGCGCCCGGCATCGGCATCAAGACCGCAGCGCAGCTGCTCTCCGAATACGGCACCGTCGAAGCGCTGCTGGAGCGCGCGGGCGAGATCAAGCAGCCGAAGCGCCGCGAAACGCTGCAGACCTTCGCCGAACAGGTGCTGATCTCGAAGCGGCTCGTGACGCTGAAAGATGATGTGCCGGTCGAGATATCGCTGGAAGACCTGGCGGTGCAGGATCCGGACCCGAAAATCCTGCTTCCCTTCCTTGAGGAAATGGAGTTCCGCACGATCACCCGCCGGGTGCGCGAGCAAATGGAGAAGGAAGGCGCCCTCGAAGCTGCGCCGCCGGAAGCCGCCGCCATCGACCGGGCCGCTTATGTCTGCATCCGCGACCTGAAGACACTGGAAGACTGGGTCGCCCGCGCGATGACGCAGGGCTGGGTGGCCGTCGACACCGAGACCGACGCGCTGGATTCCGTAGGCGGAGGATTGGTCGGCGTCTCGCTCGCACTGGCGCCGGGCGAGGCCTGCTACATTCCGCTGGCGCATGTCGATCCGGATGCGAAGGGTGACGGCGACATGTTCGGCGCCGACCCGCCGCGCCAGATCCGGATGGCCGATGCGATCAAGGCGCTGAAGCCGATGCTGGAAGATCCAGCCACGCTGAAGATCGGCCAGAACATAAAGTACGATCTCAGCGTGTTCGCCCGGCACAAGGTGAACGTTGCCCCCATCGACGATACGATGCTGATCTCGTTCGCGCTGAACGCCGGCGTACACTCGCACGGCATGGACGAATTGTCCGAACGCTACCTTGGCCACAAGACGATCGCCTTCAAGGATGTCGCCGGCAGCGGCAAGACACAGAAGACCTTCGCGCAGGTGGCGCTCGACAAGGCGACCGAATACGCCGCCGAGGACGCCGATGTCACGCTGCGCCTTTGGCAGGTCCTGAAGCCGCGCCTTCGAACAGAGGAAGTGACGACCGTTTACGAGACGCTGGAGCGCCCGCTGGTGCCCGTGCTGGCGGCGATGGAACAGGCAGGCGTGAAGGTGGACCGGGACCTGCTGTCTCGACTCTCGGCCGATTTCTCGCAGCGTATGGCCGGCCTCGAAGCGCAGGCCTACGAGCAGGCGGGGCGCGAATTCAATATCGGCTCGCCCAAACAGCTCGGCGAAATCCTGTTTGACGAAATGAACATTCCGGGCGGCAAGAAGACCAAGACTGGCGCCTGGGTGACGGACGCAGACGTGCTGGAGGGTCTCGCGGCCGAGGGTCATGCCCTGCCCCGCACGATTGTCGACTGGCGGATGCTGTCGAAACTGCGCTCGACCTATACCGAAGCGCTGCAGGCGGCGATCAAGAAGGATACCGGCCGGGTGCATACGAGCTACATGATGGCCGGCGCGCAGACCGGCCGGCTCGCCTCGACCGACCCGAACCTCCAGAACATCCCGGTACGGACGGAAGAAGGCCGCAAGATCCGCGAAGCCTTCATTGCCGAGGAGGGCAACGTGCTCGTCTCTGCCGACTATTCGCAGATCGAGCTTCGCATTCTCGCCCATATGGCGGACATCCCGGCGCTGAAGAAGGCCTTCAAGGACGGCCTCGACATTCACGCGATGACTGCCAGTGAAATGTTCGGCGTGCCGGTGGAAGGCATGGACCCGATGGTGCGCCGGCAAGCGAAGGCGATCAATTTCGGCATCATCTACGGTATCTCGGGCTTTGGCCTCGCCCGCCAGCTCGGCATCCCGCAAGCTGAAGCGGCCGCTTATATCAAGGAATACTTCAAACGCTTTCCCGGCATTCGTCAGTACATGGACGAAACCAAGGCCTTCGCCCACGAAACCGGCTATGTGCGCACGGCTTTCGGCCGCAAGATCAACCTGCCGGACATGAAGGCAAAGGGGCCGTCGCGCGCCTTCGCCGAACGCCAGGCCATCAACGCGCCGTTGCAGGGCACCGCCGCCGACATCATCAAGCGCGCGATGATCCGCATGCCGCAAGCGCTGGTCGAGGCGGGGCTGACGGGTCGCATGCTGCTGCAGGTGCATGACGAGCTGATCTTCGAATGCCCCGAGAAGGAAGCGCCGGCCCTGATCAAGGTCGCTCAGGACACGATGGCCAGCGCCGATGGCCCGGCGCTGAAGCTGTCGGTGCCGCTGGTGGTGGACGCGAAGGCGGCAAAGACGTGGGCAGCCGCGCATTGAGCCAACAGGCGCCGGGGGCGCCGAAGAGAACACCGAAAGCCGGACAGGCGGTTGCCTTCCGGTTTTGGGTCAGTTTCGGGTCCTGCGGATGGGCGGTGCCCATAGGTCCGGGGACGTGTCGTGGTGTATGAGGGGTAGTCAGTGTCCCCGCGGCCGCGAGGCACGTCATCCCATCCGCTTCCAACGGCCACGGAATTTCCCGCCGCCGCCGGACCCGCGTGAGGGCTGGCTTCCACCTCCTTCGCCTCACGCATGGCAGGAGAATAACCCCGGTGAGGACCCGGCCGGATTGGAAAGGCGCAAAAATCTGCAGGTCCTTGTCATGCCGGAGAAGGCCGGGACCCGTAAATTCAAGTCGTGCAAGGTGTTCCGGCGCCCGGCTGTCGCCAGGATGACACGCTGAAAATCTCAAGGCGGGACAGATTTGGTTGCAGAAGCCCAAACTTGCGCGACAAATCCGGCCGCCCGGACTCGCCCCACCCTTCACACTTGCGGCGCAATCCGCCGCAATGAATCGCAAGAGCGCCTCAATCCGCGCAAATGCCCGCCGCACTCCGTTGATTTTGTTGAAGCTCCACCATTGGAGGGCTTTTGAAATGAACCGAGCTGTGATTGAACCTTTTGCAAATCGGGCCGAAGCGACCACATCCTGCCGGCTCGCGGAGAAGGACAAGGCAATGACGACTTTGGCACTGGTGGACGACGACGAGAACATCGTGGCTTCGCTCAAGATGTTTTTCGAAGCCGAAGGCTACCAGGTGCGCACCTATCATGACGGCGAAGCTGCCTTGCCTGCCCTCACCGAGTCGCCGCCGGACATCGCCATCCTCGACGTGAAGATGCCGAAGATGGACGGGATGGAACTGCTGCGCCGCCTGCGCCAGACTTCCGAGCTGCCGGTGATCTTCCTGACCTCGAAGGATGAAGAGATCGACGAAGTGATCGGCTTCAACATCGGCGCCGACGATTTCGTGCGCAAACCCTGCTCCAACCGGCTGCTGGCCGAGCGCGTGAAGGCCGTGCTGCGGCGCGCCCGCGGCGGTGTGGCCGGCCCCGAGGAAGGCGACTCCAAGCCGATCGTGCGCGGCAAGCTGGTGCTCGACCCGAACCGCCACGCCTGCACGTGGGACGGCAAGACCGTGCGCCTGACGGTGACCGAGTTCCTGATCCTGCAGGCCCTCGCCTCGCGCCCCGGCTATGTGAAGAGCCGCGACCAGCTGATGGACGCCGCTTACGACGACCAGATCTATGTCGACGACCGCACGATCGACAGCCACATCAAGCGCCTGCGCAAGAAATTCCGGGAAGTGACGGACGAGTTCGATGCCATCGAAACGCTCTACGGCGTCGGCTACCGTTATACGGAATAGCCTTCCCTCGGAGATCTACATCGGCGGGGCGGGAGATGAGAGCTCCCGCCTCGTTCTTTCCTATGCCGAACTGCGCCGTGAAAAGATGCGCGGACGGCGCGATGTACACTACCTGCCCCACTGGAAGATCACGGCGGCCGGATGGCTTGCACGGGACTTGTCGGCGCACGGGCATCCGGTTGCCCTGATCGGCCACAGCTGGGGCGCCGACACGGTGCTGAAAGCGGCGCGGGTGGTGGACGCCGCCCTGTTCCTGATCGGCGCCGACCCCGTGGCCAAGCCCGTCTCGCGCATCACGGCGCGCGACGGCCGGCCCCCTTCCGCCGCGCTGGTGTTGCATGTCGATGCGAGCCCAGCGTCCTACGACCGCTCGGATCTCGTGAAAGCTGCGGGCTTCCTCACCGGCGGCGGCATTCCGCGCGCCTTTGCCGCCGCCGATTCAAAGATAGACACGCGGCTCAACCACTGGAATTTCCGTGCGATGATGCAGGCGCCCGGCGATGACGGGCAGACGGCTGAAGACTGGCTGGCGATGTTTCCGGAACGGCTCAGCCAAACAGCTGGCTGAAGCGCCAGGTCCAGTTGGGAAGCGCCACCGTGAGGAACAGGAAAGCGAGGCCCGCAAGCACGCAGAGCGGCGAATAGATGCGCCGGTTCAGCGAGAGATAAGGCTGTTCAGGCGCCGCGCGCTCGAACGCCGGCAGCACGCCGGCGACGCCCCGGCCGAGGAAAACCAGCGTCAGCAGCAGGCCGACGGGCGCCAGGAACGGCTTGGCGCGGGGCACATGCTCGCTGAAGCCGCCGAGCATGAACGCCGCAGTGGCCGCCACGAGGAAGAGGACGGCGAGATAGACAAACGTGGCCCGCGAGGGGATGCGGGTGATGCCGCGCCGGCCGATCAGGGAGCGGGCGAGCGACTGTTCGTTGGCAAACGGAAAGGTAAGCCCTGCCGCCCAGAGCAGGTAGAGCACACTTGTGGCGCCGAGGACGACCGCCAGACAATTGCCCACAATCTCTGCCAATACGGCCCGCTCCTGCCTTGTTGCAGGCGGGACAATACATGCAGGCCAAGCTTGCCGCCAGACCCGTGATTGAATAGCCAAGGGCCTGATCCCTACATTACAGAAAGAAACGAAGGAGTTACCGGATGTCTGATCTCGAAAACACGCTGTTGCTGGAGACCTCGAAGGGGAAGGTGACGATCGAGCTGCGCCCGGACCTCGCGCCGGAACACGTCAAGCGCATCAAGGAACTCGCGCGTGAGGGGTTTTATGACGGCATCCTGTTCCACCGCGTGATCGACGGCTTCATGGCGCAGACCGGCTGCCCGCACGGCACCGGCACGGGCGGCTCGAAATATCCGAACCTCAAGGCCGAGTTCAACGCCGAGCCGCACGTGCGCGGCGTCTGCTCGATGGCCCGCACCAACCAGCCGCATTCGGCCAACAGCCAGTTCTTCATCTGCTTTGGCGACGCCTCGTTCCTCAACCGCCAGTACACCGTGTGGGGCAAGGTGACCGAAGGCATGGATGCCATCGACGCGCTGGCGAAAGGCGAGCCGCCTCGCAACCCCGACCGCATCGTGACGATGCGCGTCGCTGCCGACGCCTGAGGCGCGGCGACCGGACGGGGGGACAGGGCCATGGCAGAACCGAAAGCCCCCCGCCGGCGTGCCACGCGGCGCAATCCCACCATCCTCGGCTCGCGCATTGCGCGGCTGATCTTTGCCTCGAACCTCGCCGGCCTTGCGATCCTGATCATTGGCGCAATGGTGCTGAACGAAATGCGCGCGGGCTTCGTCGCCTCGAAGAAGCAGGACCTCGAAGCGCAGGCGCAAATCTTCTCGAGCCTCCTGTCCGATGACGCCACGACCCCGGAGCCGGGCCTCAATGCAGACGCCGCGCGCCAGACGCTGCAGCGCCTGAACCTGCCCGAGCGCGTGCGCGCGCGCATCTTCACGCCGGACGGCGAACTGATCGGTGACAGCTATTACCTTTCAGAACGGGTGGACGTCACCGCCCTGCCCCCGCTCAGCGAACCCGGCTGGCTGGCGCGCACCGGACGCGACCTGTCGGAATGGTCAAGCGATGCGTTCGACTTCTTCTCCCCGCGGCGCAGTTCGGAAGCGCTCCGCACGCAGAGTTTCGAGGAAGAGTTCGAGATTGCCGCCCTCGGTGGTCAGGCCGCCAGCCAGCGCTTCTCCGACCGGGGCAACCGGGTCATCTCGGTGTCGATGCCGGTGCAGCGCGTGTCGGCGGTCGTCGGCGTGCTGGTGCTTGAGGCAAGCGATATCGACGAGATCATCCGCGCCGAACGGGTGGCGCTGGTGCCCTTCATTGGCGTCGCAGTGCTGATGGCGTTCATCACGTCCGTGATGCTGACGCTGGGTATCGCCCGCCCGCTGCGACGTCTCGCACTGGCGGCAGACCGTATCAAGTCCGGCGCCTCTGACCGGATCGACGTGCCTGTCCTGACGCAGCGCACCGACGAGATCGGCGACCTTGCTTCCTCGATCCAGAGCATGACCGACGCCCTGCTGGAGCGCATCGAGGCGAACGAGCAATTCGCCGCCGACGTGGCGCACGAGTTGAAGAACCCGCTGACCTCCATCCGCTCGGCGGTGGAGACGCTGGAGCGCGTGAAGGATCCGGACGCGGCCACTCGCCTGCGCCAGGTGATCACTTCCGACGTGAAGCGGCTCGACCGTCTGATCACGGACATCTCGAATGCCTCGCGCCTTGAAGCCGAGATGACACGCTTGCCCAGCGAACAGATCGACATTGCCCGCTTCGTGCGCGACGTCGTGCGCACCTATGAAGGCATCGGCGACAGCGAGACGGCGGTGCATGTGTCCTTCACCGATGCGACCATGGGGGCGCGCCTGATCGTGCGCGGCCGCGAGGGGCCGCTGGGCCAGGTGCTGCGCAACCTGATCGACAATGCGCGCTCCTTCTCGCCAGCGAGCACCACCGTGGAAGTGCGCCTTGACCAGACCAACGAAGGCCCCCGCACCATCGCGCGCCTGACGGTGGAGGATTCCGGCCCCGGCATCCCGCCGGACAAGCTGGAGACGATCTTCAACCGTTTCTACACGGACCGTCCCAAGGGCACAGCTTTCGGCAACAACTCCGGCCTCGGCCTCTCCATCGTGAAACAGATCATCGCCACGCACCGCGGCAAGGTCTGGGCGGAGAACAAGCCAGACGGCGGCGCGAAGTTCACGGTCGACCTGCCAGCGGTCTAGCGGTTCTGCCGGTTCTCGATCAGGTCGGTGACAACTTCGGGATCGGCCAACGTTGACGTGTCGCCAAGCGCGCTGAACTCGTTCTCCGCGATCTTGCGCAGGATGCGGCGCATGATCTTGCCCGAGCGGGTTTTCGGCAGGCCGGGGGCGAACTGGATCAGGTCCGGCGACGCGATCGGGCCGATTTCATTGCGGACGTGCTGGACCAGGTTCTTGCGCAGAGCGTCGTTCGCTTCGCATCCGGCGACGAGGGTAACGTAGGCGTAGATGCCCTGCCCCTTGATGTCGTGCGGATAGCCGACGACCGCCGCCTCAGCGACGGCGTCGTGGCTGACGAGGGCGCTTTCGACTTCGGCGGTGCCCATCCGGTGACCGGAGACGTTGATCACATCGTCGACGCGGCCCGTGATCCAGTAGAAGCCATCCTCGTCGCGCCGGCAGCCATCGCCGGTGAAGTAGTAGCCGGGATAGGCTGTGAAATAGGTGTCGATGAAGCGCTGGTGGTCTCCGTACACGGTGCGCATCTGGCCGGGCCAGCTGTCGGTGATCAAGAGGTTGCCGTCGGCTGCGCCGTGCAGTTCCTTGCCCTCGGCATCGACCAGCATCGGCTTCACGCCGAAGAATGGATGCGATCCGGCGCCGGGTTTCATGACTGTGGTGTTCGGCAGGGGCACTATCAGCGTGCCGCCGGTTTCGGTCTGCCACCAGGTATCGACGATGGGGCACCGGCCCTCGCCGACGACATGGAAATACCATTCCCACGCTTCCGGGTTGATCGGCTCGCCGACTGTACCGAGGAGACGAATCGAGGTGCGCCGGGTTTTCTTCACCGGGCCTTCGCCTTCGCGCATCAGGGCGCGGATGGCGGTCGGGGCGGTGTAGAAGATGGTGACCTTGTGATGGTCGCAGACTTTCCAGAAGCGGCTGGCATCCGGATAGGTCGGCACGCCTTCGAACATCAGGCTGGTCGCGCCGTTGGCCAATGGTCCGTACACGATATAGGTGTGGCCGGTGACCCAGCCGACATCCGCCGAGCACCAGAACACGTCGTTTTCCTTCAGGTCGAAGACGTATTCATGCGTCATAGAGGCCCAGACGAGATAGCCGCCGGTCGTGTGCAGCACGCCTTTAGGCTTTCCGGTCGAACCGGACGTGTAGAGGATAAACAGCGGGTCTTCGGCATTCATCGGCTCGGGCGGGCAGTCGGCGGAAACATTGGCGCCGATCTCATGCAGCCAGTGGTCGCGCCCTTCCTTCATGTTCACGTCGGCGCCGGTGCGCTGGACGACGAGCATCTTCTTGACCATGCCACCGGCAATCTCGGCCGCGCGGTCGGCGTTTGCCTTCAGCGGCACGGTCTTGCCGCCGCGCAGGCCCTCGTCGGCGGTGATCAGCACTTCGGAGGCGCAGTCGGTGATGCGGCCGGCGAGCGCGTCCGGCGAGAAGCCGCCGAAGACGACCGAGTGCACTGCGCCAACGCGCGCGCAGGCGAGCATGGCGTAGGCCGCCTCGAGGATCATCGGCATGTAGATGGTGACGCGGTCGCCTTTCTTGACGCCGAGTTCCTTCAGCACGTTGGCAAACTTGCAGACGGCGGTGTGCATCTGCCGGTACGTAATCGTGTAGGTCTCGCCGGGGGCGTCGCCTTCCCAGATCATCGCGGCCTTGTCGCCGCGCTTTTCGAGGTGGCGGTCGAGGCAGTTGGCGGACACGTTGAGCACGCCGTCATGGTACCAGCGCACGTGCAGGTCGCCGGTCTCCCAGGAGACGTCCTTGACTTTGGTGTAGGGTGTCATCCAGTCCAGCCGCTTGCCCTGCTCGCCCCAGAAGGCTTCGGGATCGGCGATCGAGGCGGCGTACATCTCCCGGTATTTCTCCGGCGTGAGATTGGCCGCTGCGGCAAAGGCTTCGGGAACGGGATAGGTTTTCGACGTGTCGGTCATGGAAGGCGCCTGACTTGTTTTGCTGGCCCTAGTCTACCGGGGCCATGCCGGAGTCTGCAATGCCATGGCGTTCGCGCTTGCCCGGAATCCGGATGTCCTCGACCAGATCCTGAATGTCCTGCGGCGGCGCCTTTGTCGCGAGGGAAACCACAACACCGACGAGGATCGCGCCAAGCATGAACACGAAACCGATGCCCTCGGGCGAGACGCCGAGGAACCAGTCCTGCGCCGTTGCCGCCTTTCCGGCGCCGATCTTGAAGTGCCAGATATAGGCGAAGGTCGGGATGAGGCCGGCCAGCATCGATGCAATCGCGCCTTCCCGGTTCATGCGCTTCCAGAAGATGCCCAGCAGGATCGCCGGGAACAGCGAGGCCGCTGCCAGACCGAAAGCAAAGGCGACGACCTGTGCGACGAAAGCCATCTGCGCCGAGAAGATGCCCATGAAGCCGGCGGCGACCACGGCGCCGGCGGCGGCCAGGCGCGCGACGCGCAGCTCGGCCTTGTCGGACATGTCCTTGAAGAAGGTGCGCCGGCAAAGATCGTGGCTGATCGCGGAGGAGATGACCATCAGGAGACCGGCTGCCGTCGACAGGGCTGCGGCGAGCCCGCCCGCGACAACGAGGCCGATCACCCAGTCCGGCAGCTGCGCGATCTCGGGGTTGGCGAGCACGTAGATGTCGTTGTTGACGGTGACTTCGTTGGCGAGCCCGTCCGGGGCGGCGGGCCCGCGGATCTGCATCTTGCCGTCGCCGTTCAGGTCGTCGAAGGCGACGAGGCCGGTGGTCTCCCAGTTCGCGAACCAGGCGGGGCTTGGCGTTTCGCCCGCCTCGGCCAGCGCAGCGCTTGCAGCGTCATGCTCCGCAGGCGGAACATAGGTGGTCTCGTTGACGGACTGGATGATGTTCAGGCGCGCGAACGAGGCGACCGCCGGGGCGACCGTGTAAAGCAGCGCGATGAAGACCAGCGCCCAGCCAGCAGAGAGGCGCGCGTCGCGCACGCTCGGCACCGTGAAGAAACGGATGATGACATGCGGCAGGCCGGCGGTGCCGAACATCAGCGCGGCGGTGATGCAGAAGATGTCGAAGTTCGTCTTGGTGGACGAGAGGTAGCTGGTGAATCCGAGGTCGCGGACGGTCTGGTCGAGTTTCTGCAGCATCGAGACATCCTCGCCCTTGATGTTGGACAGGAAGCCCAGCTGGGGGACCGGATTGCCGGTCAGCATCAGCGAGATGAAGATCGCGGGCACGGTGTAAGCGAAGATCAGCACGACGTATTGGGCAACCTGGGTGTAGGTGACGCCCTTCATGCCGCCGAGCACGGCGTAGACGAAGACGATGCCCATGCCGGCGAAGATGCCGGTGTTGAAATCGACGCCGAGGAAGCGCGAGAAGGCAATGCCCACGCCGGACATCTGGCCGGCGATGTAGGTGAACGAGACGAACAGCGCGCAGATCACGGCGACAAGGCGCGCGGCGTCCGAGTAATACCGGTCGCCGACAAAGTCAGGCACGGTAAACTTGCCGAATTCGCGCAGGAACGGGGCGAGCAGCAGCGCCAGCAGGACATAGCCGCCGGTCCAGCCCATCAGGTAGACCGAGCCGCCATATCCCATGCCGGCTATCAGGCCGGCCATCGAGAGGAAGGAGGCCGCGCTCATCCAGTCGGCGGCGGTCGCCATGCCATTGACCACGGGGTGAACGCCGTGGCCAGCGACGTAGAAGTCGTTGGTCGAGCCGGCGCGGGCCCAGATCGCGATGCCGATATAGGTCGCGAAGGTCGCGACAACCCAGAAGATCGTCCAGTCCATCGCTCAGCCCTCGATCCCGAATTTCTTCTCGAGCCGGTTCATAGCGGCGCAGTAGTAGAAGATCAGCGCCACGAAGACATAGATCGCGCCATTCTGGGCGAACCAGAAACCGAGCGGCGCACCGCCAATCTGGAACTGGTCGAGGAAGGCGCGGAAGATGATCCCGGCGCCGAAGGAGACGAGAAACCAGATGGCCAGCAGCGTCAGCGTGAGGCGGATCACCGCCGGCCAGTAACCTTTCCGGTCCGGTGTCTCGGTTCTTTCGGTCATCTGGCGCTCCCTGCCCTCTGTTTTGGGGCGCACCTTACCGGCTTCACGGGCGAAGGAAAGCGGAGAATGACAACCTTGCCATCCTTGCGCTGCCGCCTTCCGCCCTGCCAGAGTGGCGCGAGAAAAGCAGCGAGGAGGAAGCGGTGTTCAACAATACGGAGTGGCTGAGCCAGGTGCGCGAGGACGTCATCGATCCGGCGCGCGAGATTGTCGACCCGCACCACCATCTCTGGCCGAAGCCGCACCTTTCCTATGACCTTGAGGAGCTGTGGTCGGACACCGAGGACGGGCACAATGTGACGAAGACCGTGTTCATGGAATGCGGATCGTCCTACCGGGCCGACGGTCCGGAACACATGAAGCCCGTCGGCGAGACGGAGTTCATTGCGGCGGCCTCCGCGAAAGCGGCGAAGTCTCCGGGCAAGGCACAGATCGCGGCGCTGGTGGCGCATGCGGACCTGCGCCGGGACGATCTGGACACCATCCTCGACGCACACACGACGGCAGCCAAGGGTCTGTTCCGGGGCATCCGGCATGCCGGCTCGTTCGAGCCGGATACGGGTGTGCCGTTGCTCATCCCCGGCCGGGCGCCGGCCGGCCTGTTTGCCGATCCGGATTTCCGGCGCGGAGTTGCCCGGCTGGGCGAGCGAGGCCTGACCTTCGATACATGGATCTACCATCACCAGATCCCGGACTATGCGGCGCTGGCCAAGGCCGTGCCCCAGACCACGATGATCATCGACCATTTCGGCACGCCGCTTGGCGTTGGAAAGTATGCCGGCAAGCGCGCGGAGATCTTTGCGAAGTGGAAGGATGACATCGCCGCCGTCGCCGAGAACAAGAACGTCCATGCCAAGCTTGGCGGGCTGGCGATGCCCGACAACGGCTTCGGCTGGGCCGGGCGCGACAAACCTCCGACCTCGGACGAATTCGCCGACGCGCAGGCGCCCTGGTACCATCACGCGATCAAGGTGTTCGGCGCGCAGCGCTGCATGTTCGAGAGCAATTTCCCGGTCGACCGGCTCTCGATCAGCTATCGCACACTGTGGAACGGCTTGAAGAAAATCGCCGCCGGCTATTCTGAAGCTGAGAAGACCGCCCTGTTCAGCGGCACGGCGTCGAAGGTCTACAAGCTGTGAGCGCCCTGCTGGCGCTGCCGCCGCAACCGAGAGGCGTTTCATGGCCAACGCTGGTCTGGCCGGAAGCGCCGCTGACTGCAGCGGTCAGCGCCCGGCTGCAACCGATGCTGGATTTTGCCTTCAGCGACCCCGGCCCGGAGAGCCTTGGCGAGACGCACGCATTTCTCGCCGTGCAGGGCGGAAAGATCGTGGCGGAACGCTATTGGCGCGGTTTCGGCGAGACCAGCACGCATCCGTCCTGGTCAAAGGCAAAGAGCATGACGCAGGCCCTGGTCGGCATTCTGGTGCGCGAGGGCAAGCTGAATATCCATGCGCCGGCGGATGTGCCAGAATGGCAGGGCACGGACGATCCGCGCCGCCACATCACGCTCGACCAGCTGCTGCGCATGTCTAGCGGTCTCAAGTTCTCCGAGGACTATGTGGATGCCGGTGTGTCGGACGTGATCGAGATGCTGTTCGGCTCCGGCAAAGACGATGTTGCCGCCTATGCCGCCAGCCTGCCTCTGGCGCATACGCCGGATACGCACTGGAGCTATGCCAGCGGGACAACCAACATCGTGGCGCGGTGCGCCGCGCGCGCGCTCGGCGCGGCGGGCGACGACTTCCGGTCGTTCATGTTCCGCGAACTCTTCGAGCCGCTGGGCATGTCGTCGGCGGCGCCCAAGTTCGATGCGGCGGGCACGTTCATAGGCTCGTCGTTCTGCTACTGCACGGCGCGGGACTTTGCCCGCTTCGGCCTGCTCTACATGAGGGACGGCGTTTGGGACGGCCGGCGGATCCTGCCGGAAGGCTGGGTTGACTATGCCCGCACCCCAACCCCGGTGCCGGCCACTGAGGCCTTCGGATATGGTGCGCATTGGTGGCTCGGCCTTGCCGGCCCGGGCAGTTTCTCGGCCAACGGATACGAGGGCCAATACACCGTGCTGGTGCCGGAGCTGGACCTGATCCTCGTGCGCAACGGCAAGTCACCGCTGGAACAGAAGGACGAGGTGATCCGCTGGATGCAACGCGCGGCGGACTGCTTCAGGCGGTAGCGGCCACGCGCCGCCTGCGCGGCATACGGACGATCACCAGCCAGGCGAGCATCGCCAGAACCGGTGCAACGCCGAGCCATAGCGGCAGGGTCGTGTCGTGGAACCATTGCGGAAACACTTGCGGCTGGCCGAAGAACAGCGAGCCCGAGGCGATGAACATCGAGAAGCACATCCGCCAGAGGTGCCGCGCCGTGCGGGCCGCGCCGCGGATTGCGCCTCTCAGGATGACATGCAGCTCGCCCGCAGCCGCAAAGGTGCCGGCAATCATGAAGAGGTAGAAGGCCTGCGGCGGCGATCCGTCGATCGTGCCGGTGTCACTTTGCGATCCCATCCAGGCGAACGTTGCGCCGGCGGCGATGAGCGCGAGCGCGATTGCCAGACCGGCATACTGGGCGGCGCCGGCCCGTGTCTCGACGCGTTGGCGGGCCGTCATCCAGCCGGTGACCAGAAGGTAGAGCGCCATCACACCGGCAACGAAATTCGGACGCTGCCCGGTTTCGAGGAACGGCGCGACGCCCGCCCCGATGGCATAGGTGACCAACATCGAGAGAAAGAACACGCCGCCGGCAGCGCGGTGCAGCGCCTTGCCTTTTGGCGCGGCGACAGCGACCGCGCCGGACAGGAGGCCAAGCGCGCCGCCGCCGATGTGCGCGTACAGCAAGGCGTCGGCGCCAAGGTGCATCCAGAGCGGCGAGCCCGGCAAGGCTTTCAGATTGTCGGCATGAGCAATACCGGCCAGCAAGGGAAGCGCAGCGACGGCGATCAATGGAAAGCGGGCCGCGTGTCTGATCATACCTGAGCCCTAGATTCGATACTTGGAATTTATCGTTATACGATATGTTGATTTATCGCAATACAATATTCAGCGGAGCGTGGAACAGGCCCGCCTCACCACCGGCAAGCGGCCCTTGCCAGATTTTCCCCGCTGCCCTATACGCCGCCGTTCAGAAAGGACGGCGCGAGGCCGTACCTGTCAGGTTCCGACCTTCCTCAGAGAAGGCACGGTCCAGGGCGAAAGGAAAACACATGTCCAAGAGCAAGATCACTTTCAACGTCGACGTGCGTGAGCGCGTGGGCACCGGCGGCGCCCGTGAGGCACGCCGCCAGGGCTTCGTGCCCGGCGTCCTTTACGGCGGCGATCTCGCCCCGGTCGCCATCAACCTGCGCAAGCCGGAAGTGGTGAAAGCCATCGAAACCGGCAAGTTCCTCAACACCACCGCCACCCTGATCCACAAGGGGGAAAAGCAACTGGTTATCCCGCAGGGCATCCAGATGCACCCGGTGAGCGACCAGCCGTGGCACGTTGACCTGCGCCGCGTCGAGCCCGACCAGATCATCAAGGTCGAGGTTCCGGTCCACTTCAAGGGCGCGGATCTCTGCCCGGGTATCAAGAAGGGCGGCACGCTCAACGTCGTGCGCCACACGGTCGAGCTGAACGTTCCGGCTGGCCACATCCCGGAATCCATCGAAGCCGACATCTCGGCGCTCGAAGTCGGCGACAACGTCAAGATCTCGAACATCAAACTGCCGAAGGACGCCTCCCCGGCCATCACCGACCGCGACTTCACGATCGCCACGATCGCTGGTCGCGGTGGCAAGACCGAGGAAGAGCCCGCAGCCGCGCCGTCGGCTGATGCGGTGCCGGCTGCCAAGGCGAAAGCCCCGGCTGCAGGCGCAGCCGCCGCTCCGGCAAAAGGCGCCGCTCCGGCGAAGCCCGCCCCGAAGAAGTGATCCGTTCTGGACAATCAGGAGGCCGCCCGTCACAAGCGGGCGGCCTCTTTGATTCCGGGGGCAGTGAACGAAGGACCCGAGCGCCATGCTGATCCTCGCCGGACAGGGAAATCCGGGTACGAAGTATGCGAAGAACCGGCACAATGCCGGCTTCCTGCTGCTGGACCGGATCCACGCGGCGCATGGGTTCGGCCCGTGGCGGGCGAAGTTCGATTCCGAAATTTCCGAAGGTGCGGTGGATACGCCGGGCGGGCGCCAGAAGGTTCTGCTGCTGAAGCCGCAGACTTATTACAACGAGTCGGGCATCGCCATGTCGAAGGCCTGCACCTTCTACAAGGTCGGCGCCGAGGCGGTGACCGTGCTGCATGACGAGATCGATCTGGCGCCCGGCCGCGTGCGGGTCAAACGCGGCGGCGGGCATTCGGGCAATAACGGCATCCGTTCGGCCATCGCGCACCTGGGCGCCGATGTTCGCCGCGTGCGGGTCGGTGTCGGCCATCCCGGCGACAAGTCGCTGGTGATGCCATACGTGCTGTCAGACTTTTCGAAGGCGGACCTTGAATGGTTCGTGCCGCTCAGCGACGCCATCTGCAAGGCGCTGCCCTATCTCGTTGCGGGCGACGATGAGCGCTTCCAGACTGAAGTGATGCGCCTCGCCCCCGCCCCCAAGCACGACCCGAAACAGCCGGGCCGTCCGGGGACGGAGTAACGCGTCAGGCCTTGCGGACAACCGCCGTGTTGGAGCGGGTCGAGTCGACGATGATCTTGTCGCCGACCACCAGCGTCGCTGATGCGTCCACCGGCTCGGCGCCCCAGACCGTGTCGCCGATCTTCACCTGGCCATTGCCGTCGACGAGATCACGCGTGACCTCCCCGCGCTGGCCAACCAGTTGTGTCATACGCTTGTTGAGCGTCGGGTGCTCCGGCGAGACCCTGCGCATGCCGGGAAACACGTAGCGACTGATAACGATCAGCCCCACGCAGGCGACGGCGAACACCACGCACTGGACCTGCCAGGCGGTGGCAGATTCCGGGGCAAATGCTGCGAAGGCTGCCGTCAGCGCCGCCGCAATCGAGGCCATCAGCAGGTCGAATGTGCCGGCGACCATCTCGATCCCGAACAGGATCAGGGCGAGCACGAGCCAGTGCCACCAGGTGACTTGGGAAAGCAGTTGTTCCATGAGATGCCTCCTTCAGCAGGCAGATGATCGGATCAGCTACGCGTCGTGGGCGGAACGGCGCCGGCCGGCGGGCGCGGCGTGTTGCTCTGCTTGGCGCCCTCGGTGAGGCCGCGGATGCCTTCGATGGTGCCGAGGATCGACGAGAACTCGGCCGGGATGATGACCGTGCGCTGTTGCGGCGACGTGGCCAGCTTCTCGAAAGCGGCCACATAGGCCTGGCCCAGGAAGTAGTTGATGGCGTTGACGTCGCCGCGGGCGATGGCCTCCGACACCATGGCGGTTGCCTTTGCCTCGGCCTCGGCTTCACGTTCGCGCGCTTCGGCATCGCGGAAGGCGGCTTCGCGGCGACCTTCGGCTTGCAGGATCTGCGACTGTTTCTGGCCCTCGGCCTTGAGGATCGCCGATTGCTTCTCACCCTCGGCGGTGAGGATCTCGGCGCGCTTCAGGCGCTCGGCCTTCATCTGACGGGCCATTGCTTCGGTGATGTCGGCCGGCGGGGTCAGGTCCTTGATCTCGATCCGGGTGACCTTCACGCCCCACGGATGCGTCGCCGCGTCGATGGTGCCGAGGAGGCGGGCGTTGATCTCGTCGCGGTTCGACAGGACCTGGTCGAGGTCCATCGAGCCGACCACGGTACGGATGTTGGTCATCGAGAGGTTCGAGATGGCGTGGATGAGGTTGTTGACCTCATAGGCGGCCTGCACCGCGTCGATCACCTGGATGAAGACAATCGCATCGCAGGAGACCATTGCGTTGTCGCGCGTGATCACTTCCTGCTGGGGCACTTCCAGCACCGTCTCCATCATGTTCATCTTGCGCCCGATGCGGTCGATGATCGGGTTCACGACGTGTGGGCCGGGCGACAGGGTCTTGGTGTAGCGCCCGAAGCGCTCGACGGTCCAGTTATAGCCCTGGGGCACGAATTTCAGCGCGCTGAACAGACCGATGACGACCACGGCAAATATCAGCACGAAGGCGGCTGCGACGATGTCCATTGAGTTCCCTCTCCACAGTTACTCTAGCAGTTATTTGGGAGGGATTTGCCGTTATTCAATAAAAATCGGCCTGCCCATACCCCGAGCAGGCCGATCATTACGGAATTCGGTTAAGAGTCGTTAACGGCCGGGATTCAAAGCTGGCCGAGCAGGTAGTCGGCCGCCGAAACCTTGAATTCACCGCCCTGCTCGACGTTCAGCTCGGCCACGACGCCGTCTTTCACGAGCATGGAGTAGCGCTGCGAGCGCTTGCCCATGCCGAAACCGGACGCGTCGAGCTCAAGGCCGAGGGCCTGCGCGAAGGCCCCGTTGCCATCGGCCAGCATGCGGACGGCCTCGTCGGCGTGGGAAGACTTGCCCCAGGCGCCCATCACGAACACGTCGTTGACCGAAGTGCAGACGATGTCGTCGACGCCTTTCGATTTGAATTCGCCGGCCTTGTCGACGAAGCCAGGCAGGTGGCGGGCAGAACAGGTCGGCGTGTAGGCGCCCGGCACGGCGAACAGCGCGACGGTCTTGCCGCCGAACACCTGCGCCGTGGTGACGGGTTTCGGGCCATCGGCCGTCATTTCCATGAAGGTTGCTTCGGGCAGCTTGTCGCCGACTTTGATCGTCATCTGGCAGTCTCCTTGTTTGCCCGCCGGAGATAGGCCGGAGTGCCCCCGCCCGCAAGGCATTGGCAGGTTGCGGTGCACAAGAGCCCGCACCGGATTTTCACTTGCAATCGCTTCCCGGCTGGCCCAGCCTCGCGGTCGGAGACCAGCATGCAAGTCGAGAACGACCTCACCGGCAAGCTCCTGATTGCCCTGCCCGGCATCGGCGACACGCGCTTCGAGCGGTCGGTCATCCTGCTCTGCGCGCATACGCCCGAGTTTGCGATGGGGATCGTGCTGAACAAGCCGGTGGAGGGCATCGACCTTCAGGACCTGATGGAACAGATGGGCATCCGCATGGAGATTTCCCTGCGGGGCGTGCCCGTGCTGGAAGGCGGGCCGGTCGCGACCGAGCGCGGATTTGTGCTGCACACGGATGATGTGATCTGCGACGGCGCCACGATGGAAGTCGACGGCGACATCTGCATGACGGCAACGAAAGACATTCTCGGCATGGTCGCGTCGATGTCGGCGCCGCGCCAGTCGATCTTCGCGCTTGGCTATGCCGGCTGGGGTGCCGGGCAGCTGGAAAGCGAGCTCGCGGAGAATGCCTGGCTGGTCTGCGAACCGGATTCCGACCTCGTGTTCGGCGAGGCATTCGAACACAAATGGCGCCACGCCATGACGCGGCTCGGTGTCGATCTCTCACGCCTGCAACCGGGAACGGGAAACGCATGAAACCGTCCACGCTGTCCATTCATGAAGCGACTACGACGCTCGACATCGCCGCGTTTGGCGGCCTCATCTCCGAATATGTTGCCTGGTGCCGCGAGCGCTACAAGAATGAGCCCTGGCTTGTCGAGATGGCGTTCAGCCATCAGGGCCTGGACGCCGAACTGCTCAACCTGAGCGGCCTCTATGGCCCGCCCAATGGCCGCATGTTGCTGGCCGAGGACGCCTTGGAGATTCTCGGCGGCGTTGCCTACAAGCGGGTTGATCCGTCCACGTGCGAAATGAAGCGCCTGTTCGTGCGCTCGACTGCCAATGGCCGGGGCCTCGGCCGCAAGCTCTGCACCTCGCTGATGGAGACCGCCGCCCGCGACGGCTTCACACGGATGCGGCTCGACACGACGCGCGACATGGTCGAAGCCATCGGGCTCTACAAGACGTTCGGCTTCCGCATCGTCGAGCCGTTCATCGACTATCCGGAGCGGATGCGCCCGATGATGGTGTTCATGGAGCGCAGCCTCGACGACTTCGCCTGAGCGTCAGCCCTTCAGGAACTTCAGCGCTGCCTTCGCGTCGACGCCTTTCGAGAAGGCAAAACCCTGCGCATTGTCGAAGCCGAGCGCACGCAGCCGCGCGGCGTCCTCACGCTTTTCCACGCCCTCGGCCGTCGTCGACATGCCGAGGCGGCTGGCGAGCAGCGTGATGGTCGAAAGGATGGTGTCGGTGCGCGCCTGCCCGAGCTTTGCCGTGAGCCCGTGGTCGATCTTCAGGCTGTCGAAGGGCAGGTCCGCGAGCCAGGCGAAGGAGGAATGGCCGGTGCCGAAATCATCGAGCACAAGGCCCGCGCCGACGGCTTTCAGCGCCATCGCGGAGGCGAGCGTCTTCGTCTCGTCGCGCAGCGCCGCCTGTTCGGTCAGCTCGATGCGGATGGCGCGTTCGGGCAACTGGTAGCTCGTCGTCAGCGCATCGATCAGCGCCGGAATGGTGCTCTTGGTCAGCTCGCGCGCGGTAAGGTTCACGTGCATGAAAAGATCGTCGCGCTTCGCTTCGCGGCGCAGGTCGGCCAGCGTCTCGGCGGCGCGGATCAGCATGTTGGAGGCGAGCGCCTGGTCCTCCCAGCGGCTCGGCGGCGCCGTGTGGGCGGGGCCGGTCCAGCGGGCGAGCGCTTCAAAGCCGACGACGCGGCCATCGCGCAGGGAAATGATAGGCTGGTAGACAGGCACGAGGTCCGGGCCGGGCTTGAGTTCGGAGGGATCAATCTCCGGAAATTTCTCGCCGGTCATCAAGATGCCGCGCGCTTCAACTTCGCTGGTAAACATGCCTGCGAGGTGAACGTCCTGCCCGGTAGACAGGCGCAGCGGACACAGGACCGAACCTTCCCCCGTGGCGAGGGCGCGGCCAAGCCGGCCTCGGCTGAGGCCTTCCAGCATCTTGTCCAGTGCATCCAGCGACCACACGCCGCCCAGATCGGACAATGGCGTGCCGGACGGCGCCTCGATCTCGAGGCGGCCCGGTTCCGGGCGCCAGATCCAGCTGCCCTGAGCCTCAGTGGGTTTCGCAAGTGCCATGGGCAGGATACCTAGCGGTCTGGTTGCGGCCTGACGAGACCGAAAAGGATGTGGTCGCGCCGTGTGCCTGCAATCTCGAGGTAGGCGGCGGCGCGCCCTTCTTCAGCAAATCCTGTGCCTTCCAGCACGCGGCGCGAGCGCGCATTCTCGGGCACGATGCCGGCCTCGATGCGCGCCAGGCCCAGCTCGCCGAACGCCCAGTCGCACGCCGCTTGCACCGCTTCGCGCATGTAGCCCTGCCCTTCGAAGGCGGCGCCCTGCCAGTAACCAAGACTGGCGCTCTCCGCCGGCCACGGCCGGACATGGGTGAAGGACAGTCCGCCGACCAGCGCCTCGTCGCTCTGGCGGCGGATAAGGAAGACATAGGCGGTCCCGGCGCGCCAGGCAGCGGTCCAGGCCGAAAGGCGGCGGCTCCAGTCGCGCCGCGACAGCGCATCCAGCGGCCAGCTCGGCTCCCATGGCTCGATATAGGCCCGGCTGTCGCCGCGCACTTTCGCCCAATCGGCATAGTCCGCCCGCCGGGCCGCCGTCAGCACGAGCCTCGGAGAGACGATCACGGTGTCGAGCGGAACGCTCATCCGGCCTGCTCAATCCGCGAAGGCGAGGATGCGGCTGCGCACCGCGCCCAGGTCGGATGGCATGCGTTCGTAGACTTCGCCGCGCGCGCTCAAAGCGGCGCAGCGCACCGGCAGCGGCGCGTCCTGGCCAGTTGCCTGCTGTACGGTTTCCGGGAATTTCGATGCCGCTGCGGTCGCGAGGACGACCGTGACCGCATCCTTGCGTGCAAGGCGGCGGGCCAGCGCGGTGCCAACCGCCGTATGCGGACAGATCAGCCAGCCGGTTTCGGTGCGGAAGCGTTCCATCTCTGCCAGCGTGTCGCCATTGTTGATGGTCGCAGCTGACAGTCCAGAACAGCCGAGCCGCGACGGCGCGCCGTCCGGCAGGGCCGTATCGCCCGATTGTGCGTAGGCGGCGTAAGTCGCCCGAACGGCGTCGGCGTCACGGCCGGTGACTTCAAACAGGATGCGCTCGAAGTTCGACGGCACGGAAATGTCCATCGCCGGGCTCGGCGTCGCGACGGCGGCCTTGCGGGTCATGCGACCGGAATCGAAGAGGCGCGCCAGGGCATCATTCTCGTTGACGGCGCAGACGGCTTCGAACCCGCCCGGCAGCAAGCCACAGCGCGCCGCGACATAGCCCGCGAGCGCGTCGCCCATGTTGCCGCTCGGCACGACATAGCGGACCGGCGCGCCGCGCAGTTGCGCCTGGCTGGTGGCGTAATACACCGACTGCGCCGCGATGCGGGCCCAGTTGATCGAATTGACACCCGAGAGGCTGACTGTCCGCGCGAAGTCCTTGTCCGCAAACAGCTGCTTCACGATCGCCTGCGCGTCGTCAAAGTCGCCGCTGGTGGCGATGTTGAGGATGTTGGGCGCGCCTGTGGTCGTCATGAACAGGCGCTGGACCGGCGAGATGCGGCCTTCGGGGTGCAGGATGACGAGGCGCGCCTGCGCCGACCCGGCGAAGGCCGCTGCAGCCGCGCCGCCTGTGTCGCCGGACGTGGCACAGACCACGGTCAGTCTCTCGCCCGATTGGCCGAGCAGGTAGTCGTACAGCCTCCCGATCAGCTGCATGGCGACGTCCTTGAATGCCAGCGTCGGGCCGTGATGCAGTTCCATCAGCCAGCTGTCCGGCCCCCACTGGGTGAGCGGGGCGACCGACTGGTGCGCGAAGCCGGCATAAGCTTCGCGGCAGATCTGGCGCACGGCATCGGCCGGGATCGCATCGCCCGCGAAAGCGGACAGTATGCGCGCAGCCACGTCCGTATAAGACTCGCCCGGCTTGGCCGGCGCGATCTGGGGCCATTCCTTCGGAACATACAGTCCGCCGTCCGGCGCGAGTCCGGCAAGGCAGGCTTCGGCGAAACCGGTTTCAGGCGCTTGGCCGCGGGTGGAGATGTACTTCACGGGGTATCCGTTGGCTTGAAGCGCAGGCGTCCGCGCTGGTGATGCAGGGCGAGATACACACCGACGAGGCCGATGGCGAGGCCCCACCAGGTCAGCGCATAGCCGAAATGGCGCTCGGGCGGCAGGCGGTCGTCCATCTCCGGCCGCATGAACGGGTTGTCGACCGCTTCCGGCATCGGCGTGTCGGTGCGCAGCAGGGTCTCCGGCTCGAAGATCCGGTCCTCGACCTTCGCGGCGAGTTCGGGTTCGAGCGTCGCGGCAAGCGCGGCCGGGTCGAACGCCTGGAACAGGCCCTTCTCCGGCTCGTCAGGCGACGAGAAAGTGTTGCGATGTTTCGCATCGTGCCAGATGCCGCGGGCGGAGAAGAATTGCGGGCGCGTGATCTCGGTCGGCGCCGGGGGCTCCATGCCGTAGTGCAGTGTCTGCGAGACGAAGGCGGCGGTGTCGCCCATGTCGACAAGGACCACGTCGCGCCAGGCGGCGCTGCCATCGGTCAGTGAATAGACCTGGCGCACGGTGCCGGGTGTGAGCGAGCCGGACAGGGTTGCCCATTCCGGAGGCGCGTCGCGCGCCGCCATCTTGTCGGTGTAGCGCGTCCACTGCCAGTTCCCGAACATCACCAGGATCACCACGCACACTGCCGAGAACAGGGTCAGCACCGGATAAGGCTTGAAGGTCATGGAGGCAGTCTCCTTCGGGAAGAAAAAAGCCCGCCGGAGGCTTGTCGCACCGGCGGGCTTTCAATCGGATCGCAGAGCCTGTCCGCTTACTTGCCCGCTTCGAAGGCGAGGTAAGGCGTGACGTAGACGAACGCGAAGAGGAACAGCCACACCACGTCCACGAAGTGCCAGTACCAGGCGGCGAATTCGAAGCCGAGGTGCTTCTTCGGCGTCAGGTTGCCAGCATACATGCGGATAAGGCAGACGGTCAGGAAGATCGTGCCGATGATGACGTGGGCGCCGTGGAAGCCGGTCGCCATGAAGAAGGCTGAGCTGTAGACGTCGGTGTCGAACGCGAAACCGGCATGGCTGTACTCCAGCGCCTGAAGGGCGGTGAAGGCAAGGCCGAGCAGGATGGTGATGAACAGGCCGAGCTTGGCGCCCTTCATGTCGCCGTGCTGCAGCGCGTGGTGCGCCCAGGTTACCGTGGTGCCCGACAGCAGCAGGACGAGGGTGTTCATCAGCGGAAGGTGGAAGGGGTCAAAAGTCACGACACCTGACGGCGGGAACTGCTTGAACTGGTCCAGACCTTCCTGGAACAGCGGGTTCAGCGCGTCCCAAGTGTGACCCGTGCGGGCATCCCAGAAAATAGCAAATTCGAAGAAGCTCCAGAACCAGGCAACGAAGAACATGATCTCGGAAGCGATGAAGAGCAGCATGCCGTAGCGCAGGCCGATCTCCACGACGGGCGTGTGGTCGCCGGTGCGGCCTTCCTTCACGACGGTGGCCCACCAGCCAAACATCGTCCAGAACACCATCGCGAAGCCGACGGCCATCAGCCACCAGGTGCCTTCTGCGAGGCCGAACAGGCCTTTCATGTAGGTTACCGCGCCAATCGCAAGCGTGAGCACCGCCATCGAGCCGATCAGCGGCCAGGGCGATGGGTTTACAAGGTGGTAGTCGTGTTTGACTTCGCCGCCGGACATGAGTGTCAAATCCCCTATGGAATCCCTGAACTTTGGGGCTGTTTAACGTGCGCCCCGGCCACGATGCAACTGATTCAGCCGGGTGATGCCGAATTCGCCGCACCCTCTGCCACCGTCTGGTTACGGGGGCCTGAATACGCCGAACTGTCAAAGAAAGTGTAGCTGAGGGTGATCGTCTCGAGCTGCGCCGCCACATGGTCCTCGATCATGTCTGGCGACACGAAATACACCACCGGCAGCTTGCGCGTTTCGCCCGGCGCGATCACGCGCTCGGAAAAGCAGAAACACTCCAGCTTGTTGAAGTACGGCCCGGCATAGTGCGGGGTGACGTTGTAGCTGGCGATCACGCGCACTTCGGCGTCGGTCGGGTTGGTTACCTCGTAGAAGGCGAGCCCGTGCTGGCCGATCTTGACCGTCTGGACCGCCTGCAGCGGCCGGAACAGCAGCGGCGCATCCGCGACGTTGGCGTCGAAGCGGACATCCACTGTTTTCTCGAGGATTTCCGACGGGCCTTTGGTGGCGATACGCGTTGTGCCGCCAAAGCCGGTTACCTGGCAGAATCCGGCGTAGAGCGGCTCTGCCGCGAAGGCGAGCCCGAGCATGCCGGCGACGCCCGCAGCGGCGATGCCCGCGATCAGACGGTTGGAAACGGCCATTACATGCGCTCCGCGATGCCGTCGCCGGTAGCGAGGCGAATGATCGTGGTGACCATGACGAGCAGGACGAACGCGCCCAGCGCCAAGCCGAGCCACAGGTTGCGGCGCTTGCGGGCTTTCAGGGCTTCGGCGTCGAGCGGCTGGGGGGCGGGTTCGGGCGGGTTGGCCATCTCAGGCTCCGGTCAGCGGAAAGTAGAGACCTGCGCCGTGTTCGGCGAGCACGGCGCCGAACAGGGCGAACAGGTAGAAGATTGAGAAGACGAAAGTCGTCTTGGCAAGTTTCATGTCGGCGCCCGGCGCGCCGTCATCCCCGGCCTGCGAGCGGACGAGGCGTGCGGCGTAGGCAAGGAAGACCGCGCCCAGACCGGCGGCGGCGGCGGCGTAGATCCAGCCGCCGAGACCGGTCCAGAGCGGCAGCAGCGTCACGGGCACCAGCACCAGCGTATAGATCAGGATCTGCGCGCGCGTTGCCTTCGCCCCGTGCGTCACCGGCAGCATCGGCACGGACACCTTGGCGTATTCCTTGTGGGCGAGCAGTGACAGCGCCCAGAAATGCGGCGGCGTCCAGAAGAAGATGATGGCGAAGAGGATCCAGGCGTCGAGCGGCATGTTGCCGGTCACGGCCGCCCAGCCGATGACCGGCGGGAACGCCCCTGCCCCGCCGCCGATGACGATATTCTGCGGCGTCGCCCGCTTCAGCCACATCGTGTAGATGACGCCGTAGTAGAAGATCGAGAAAGCCAGCAGCGTGGCGGCGAGCCAGTTGGAGGCGAGCCACATCAGCATCACCGACACGCCGGACATGATCAGGCCCATCGCGAGGGCTTCCTCACGCGGCACGGCGCCGGACGGGATCGGGCGGGTTGCGGTGCGGGCCATCACCGAGTCGATGTCGGAATCGTACCACATGTTGATCGCGCCCGCGGCGCCCGAGCCGAGCGCGACTGCGAGCGTCGCGATCGCCGCCATGGCCGGGTGCATGGCAATGCCGGTCATGCTGGACGCGGCCACTAGACCGGCAAACCCCGTGAACACCACCAGCATCATGATGCGGGGCTTCATCAGGTTCAGGTAGTCCGCCGCAGTGGCGTGACGTTTCTGGGAAGGCGCGATTGCCTCGGTCATCGTATCTTTTCTCTGACTTTCCTAGTCGAAACGGCCCACACGCTTGTCGCGTGAGGGCCGCCCCGGAGTTTCAAGTCTTGTCCGGCCCGGAGCGGCCGGGAACAGGTCAGTGACCGCCCTTGGTCGTGACGACCGGCAGCTCGTTGTACTGGTGGAACGGCGGCGGAGACGGCAGGGTCCACTCGAGCGTGGTAGCGCCTTCACCCCACGGGTTGCCGTGGCCGTGTGCATCGACCGTGGCCTTGCGGCGACGGATCGCGGCTTCGGCGATCGAGAGGAAGAACACCAGCGTACCGACGAGCGTGATCGCGTAGCCGATAGACGAGATGTTGTGCCACAGGGCGAAACCATCATTGTAGTCGATGTAGCGGCGCGGCATGCCTTGCAGGCCAAGGAAGTGCTGCGGGAAGAACAGGACGTTCGACCCGACGAACATCAGCCAGAAGTGCAGGCCGGCGAGGAAGCCGTTGTACTTCACGCCGAACATCTTCTCGAACCAGTAGTACCAGCCCGCAAAAAGACCGAACACGGCGCCGAGCGACAGCACGTAGTGGAAGTGGGCAACCACGTAGTAGGTGTCGTGCAGCGAGTGGTCGATACCGGCGTTGGCGAGCACGACGCCCGTGACTCCGCCGACGGTGAACAGGAAGATGAAGCCGATCGCCCAGAGCATCGGCACCTTGAAGTCGATCGATCCACCCCACATCGTCGCGATCCAGGAGAAGATCTTGATGCCGGTCGGCACCGCGATCACCATCGTGGCGGCCACGAAATAAGCCTTCAGGTCGACGTTCATGCCGACGGTGTACATGTGGTGCGCCCACACGACGAAACCGATAACGCCGATCGACACCATGGCATAGGCCATTCCGAGATAGCCGAAGATCGGTTTCTTGGAGAAGGTCGAGACGATGTGGCTGATGATGCCGAAGGCCGGCAGGATCATGATGTAAACTTCGGGGTGGCCGAAGAACCAGAACAGGTGCTGGAACATGACCGGGTCGCCGCCGCCGTTGGCGATGAAGAAGTGCGAACCGAAGTTGCGGTCGGTGAGAAGCATGGTCAGCGCGCCGGCGAGCACCGGCAGGGCGAGCAGCAGCAGCACCGCGGTCACCAGCATCGACCAGGCGAACAGCGGCATCTTGTGCAGCGTCATGCCCGGTGCGCGCATGTTGAGGATGGTGACGATGAAGTTGATGGCGCCAAGGATCGAGGCGAGACCGGCAGTGTGCAGAGACAGGATCAGCAGGTCCATCGACGGGCCGGGGTGACCAGTGGCCGAAGACAGCGGCGGATAGATCGTCCAGCCGCCGCCGAACCCGTTACCGCCGGGACCGCCCGGAACCGTCATCGAGAAGCAGGCGAGGATGAACGCAACAACCGTCAGCCAGTAGGAGATGTTGTTCATGCGCGGGAACGCCATGTCCGGCGCGCCGATCATCAGCGGCACGAACCAGTTGCCGAATCCGCCAATCAGCGCCGGCATCACCATGAAGAAGATCATGACGAGGCCGTGGTACGAGATCACGACGTTGTAGAAGTGCTTGGCATGGGTGATCGCGGCATCGCCCGAGAGGCCGAAGATGTTGGTCTGGATCCACAGCATCGGGCCGATGCCCGGCTCTGCCAGTTCCCAGCGGATCAGGCCGGACAGCGAGTAGCCGACGATACCGGCGACCAGCGCGAACACCAGGTAGAGCGTCCCGATATCCTTGTGGTTCGTGGAGAAGAACCAGCGCGAGATGAAGCCTGGTTTGTGGTCGTGTGCGTCGTGGCCGTGATCGAGGGCGATTTCATCCATGGGCATCGGTCGTACTCTTCTTCGTGAAATCAGTGGGTGGACGCGAGTTGGGTCTCGCCGTCGAGCGAGGCGATCGTCAGCACGGAGGCTGCGGCGGCGTCAAAGTCGCCGGCCTTCATCAGCTCGGCCCAACGGTCGAATTGAGCCTGCGGCACGACGCGGACTTCGATCGGCATGAAAGCGTGATCGATGCCGCACAGCTCCGAGCATTGGCCGTAATAGATGCCCGGCTCTTCAACGAGGAACCAGCCTTCGTTGAGGCGGCCCGGCACCGCATCGGTCTTCACGGCGAATGCCGGGATGGTCCACGAATGGATCACGTCGGCGGCAGCCGTGTAATAGCGGACGTAGCGGCCAGCCGGCACGACCATCGGATAGTCGACGGCATAGTTGATCGGGAGCGCATCGAAATCGGTGCGGCCGGTGCTGGCTTCATAGGCTTCCTTGTCGCCCGGACGGCCCTTGTGGACACCGTTCGAGACGAACTCGATGGCGGCGCCCGACTCGTCGGTGATGTCCGGATAAGTGTAGGTCCAGTTCCACTGGTTGCCCTGAACCTTGACGTTGACAAAGCCCTTCTCGGCCGCGTCCGGGAAATAGTTCTTGGTATAAGCCAGGTGCTGGGCCGTCTTGCCTTCTGCCAGCAGCTTCTTCGAGGTCGCCGCGATCTCGCCGAGGTTCGGCGCGACGTTCTGGTAGTAGAGGTTCGGGAAGGACAGGCTGGCAATGCCAACCAGGATCAGCGCCGGCACCACGGTCCAGACCACTTCAACAGTGGTGTTGTGGCTGAACTTGCGCGGCGTCTTGTTGGCGCGCTGGCTGTAGCGGACCATGACCCAGACGAGAAGCACCGTAACCAGCGCCGTGATCAGCGTGATGATCCAAAGCAGGACGTGGTGGAACTCGTGCACACGCTCGGCAATGCGGGTCGCAGCAGGCTGGAAGTTGATCGCACCGTCCACTGGCAGGGCCGCGAAAGCCGGCGCGGCGAAAAGGCTGGCGGACAGGGCGGCAATCAGGTGTCGCACGATGGAAAACCTCTGTTCGGTTCGGATTCGGGCACTTCCTATACCAGCCTCGGCCCGAACCCCAGCGATTTCCGCGCTCAAAATTGTCGCAGCGCATCGCCGCAGAGGCGAAATCGTGCTATCTGGCGAGCATAGAAAATACTGGGAGTTGACGATGATACGGCCCCTCATTCTCGCTGCCTGCTTTGCTTGCGCTGCCCCGCTGGCCTCGGCGCAGGTGATGGTTCTCGGTGGCGGCATTGCCCGGGAATGCTACGAAGCGGTGAAGTTCGACCTGGGCCGGCCGGGCGACGCCGAAGAGCTGTGCAGCCGCGCCATCGAGCTGGAGGCGCTGAACCTGGCCAACAAGGCGGCGACCTACACGAATCGCGGCGTGCTGCGGATGCGACAGGGTTCTTATGACGAAGCGCTGTCCGACTATGCGGTCGCAAAGCGCCTGAAGCCGGCGACCGGCGCGACATGGCTCAACGAAGGCGCGGCCTACATCTTCAAGAAGGACTTCAACTCCGCGCTCGTGTCCCTCGAGAAGGCCATCGAGCTGGATTCGGAAGATCTCTACGCCGCCTATTACAACCGGGCGATTGCCCGCGAGAATACGGGCGATGTCGAGGGCGCCTACTACGACTTCGTGAAGTCGAAGGAACTCAATCCGGACTTCCCGGCGACGGACCGCCAGCTGGCCCGGTTCCAGGTCACAACCAATTGACACGGGCCAAGCCCATATAATTTTTGACTTTTCCTGAAACCACCGCGCGGCTTGCACGTATTGATTCCTGTGAACAGTGCAGGAGAAGCAAAAATGCGAACGGCTGTGATGATGGGTACGGGTGTTCTGACGGCAGCAGCGGTTGCCGCAGGCTATTTCGGTGTCGCCGATGAAATCGCCACCGGATTCAAGATCCTCGCGGCCGTGAGCGCCGCTGCCGTTGTGGCAGGCATGCTTTTCGGCGGCGTCCGCGTCTCCGACGCCCGTCCTGACCGCCGGCGCCTGCCGGCCCGGATCCGCGCGGTGATCTGACCTGCCTGAAGGATGTGGCTTGCGGCCACCGCGCCGCCGCCACATGTTGCGGGGATGACCGATACACCCCTCCCGTTCGACCTGACCAGCGCTTTGCCGCTGCTCACAGATGCCGCGCGCGGCGCCGACGATGCCGATCTCTACATCGAGCGGTCGCGCTCAGAGAGCTTCGTTTTCGATGACGGGCGTCTGAAATCGGCGGCTTTTGATACAGACCAGGGCTTTGGCCTGCGCGTGGTAGCCGGCGATTCGCAGGGCGCGGGCTATGCCTCGCAACTGACGCTGGACGCTATCCGCCGCGCCGCTGGCACGGCGGCTCAGGCAAAGCGGGGCTATGCCGGCAAGCTGGCCGCGGGCCCCCAGCCGACCAACCGCCGCCTCTATGCGCCAATCGATCCGACTCTGACGCCCGGCTTCACCGACAAGACAAACCTGCTCGCCGAAATCGACGCCTTTGCGCGCGCCTCGGACCCGCGTGTGGTGCAGGTGTCCGTCTCGCTGTCCGGCAGCCATCAGGAAGTCGACATCCTCCGCCCCGACGGCGCGCATTTCAACGACATCCGCCCGCTCGTACGCCTGAACGTGTCCGTCACGCTGGAAGCAAACGGCCGGCGCGAGTCGGCAGGCTCGGGCGCGGGTGGCCGCGCCGCCTATGACGAGTGGATCCAGCCGGAGCGCTGGAAAGCGATGGTGCGCCGCGCGATCCAGAAAGCCGATGTGAACCTGCAGTCGATCCCTGCCCCGGCGGGCGAAATGGAAGTCGTGCTCGGTCCCGGCTGGCCGGCCGTGCTCCTGCACGAAGCCGTAGGCCACGGGCTCGAAGGCGACTTCAACCGCAAGGGCACATCGGTTTACGCCGGGCGGATAGGCGAACAGGTCGCCGCCAAGGGCGTGACCGTGATCGACGATGGCAGCATCGAAGCGCGCCGTGGATCGCTCTCGTTCGACGATGAGGGCACGCCGACCCAGCGTACGGTGCTGATCGAGGATGGCATCCTCAAGGGCTACATGCAGGACCGCATGAACGCCCGCCTGATGGGCATGCAGCCGACTGGAAACGGCCGGCGCGAGAGCTACGAGTCGCAAACCATGCCGCGCATGACCAATACGGTGATGCTGGGCGGCGACCGCGATCCGAAGGAAATCGTTGCCTCGATCAAGCGCGGCCTCTGGGCGGTCGACTTCGGCGGCGGCCAGGTTGATATCACCTCCGGCAACTTTGTGTTCCAGTGCACCGAGGCCTACCTCGTCGAAAACGGCAAGGTGATCGCGCCGGTCAAGAACGCGACCCTGATCGGCCACGGCCCGACAGCGCTCTCGGACGTCACGATGATCGGCAACGACTTCGCGATGGATGACGGCGTCGGCGTGTGCGGCAAGGCTGGGCAGTCCGTGCCGGTCGGCGTTGGCCAGCCGACCCTCAAGGTCGGATCACTCACGGTCGGCGGCGCCGGCTGAACAAGGAGACACGCATGAATATCCAGTCGATCGTAGCGGCCATGTTTGCGCTCGGCGGCGCGGGCCATGCAGCCGCGCAAACGGTCTCGGTGCAGACTGTTTACGAGCAGGTGAAGGCCGGACAGGTTCTGCTGGTGGACGTGCGCCGCGCCGAGGAGCGGGCCGAGACCGGCACTGCGCCGGGGGCCGTGCGCATCACCCTTCAGGCTACGGACTTTCTCGACCAGCTGGCCGTCGCCGCTGGCGGCCGGAAAGAGACTGCCATCGCCTTCATCTGCCGCTCTGGGCAGCGCTCCGGCGCGGCCGCTGAAAAAGCGGCAGCCGCTGGCTACACCAATGTCTACAATGTCACTGGCGGCATGAGCATGGCGGGCGGCTGGATCGATGCGGGCTTGCCGGTCACGAAGGACTGAAGCGTCAAGCGTTTGTAAGAATCAAAAGGGCGGCTCCAATCGGGCCGCCCTTTCTTCATCTGGAACTTGATCCAGTATCTCAGACCAGCGTGCCGTCGTCGGTCTTCATCCAGTGCTTGATCAGCGGCGAGATCAGCAGCATCAGCACCGCGATTCCGATGCCGATCAGGCCGACCGACGAGTAGACATCGACATAGGTGGCTTTTGCCGCCGCGACGTCGGTGAGCTGCCCGCCGATGGTTTCCGAACCGGTTGACTGGGCGATGATGCCCGCGAGGAAGTTCGAGAGGCCAGAATACAGGAACCAGGCGCCCATCGTCATGCCGACCACTTCGGCCGGGGCAAGCTTGGTCACCGCCGACAGGCCGACTGGCGAAAGCATCAGTTCGGCCATCGTGTGGATCCAGTATACGAGGAAGATGAAGATCACCGGCGTCATCGCGGCGGGGCCGACGGTCTTGATGCCGGCAACGAGCGCCAGGAAGCCGAGGCCGACGCCGAACACGCCGATGGCAAACTTGACCGGCGTGGACGGTTCCCACTTGCGCTTCGCCAGCCAGATCCAGAGCCATGCCACGACCGGAGCGAAGATGAAGATGAAGCCCGCATTGAGGGCCTGGAACACGGGCGCGGGCACCGACCAACCGAGCAGGTTGCGGTCCACCAGACGATCCGTGAACAGATTGAGTGACGATCCGGCCTGCTCGAACAGCGCCCAGAACGGGATCTGCGCCAGCACGAAGTAGATGGCCGCGAACATCCGGTTGCGCGCCGTGCCTTTCAGCCGCAGCACGGCGTAGCCGACCAGCACGATGAACATAATGATGCCAATCGGACCGAGGATGCCGCCGACGAGTTCCTCGTTCATCACAAGGAACATCGACAGGCCGATCATCAGAAGGCCGGCGAGGTAGCAGGCCATCTCCACATTGATCGGGCCGAGGAAGGACTTCTTGAGCGCGGCCTCGTCCGGCGGGTCAGCGCGGCCGCCGAGGAACTTCTGTCCCCACTGGAACACGATCAGGCCTGCCAGCATGCCGATGCCTGCGAGGCCGAAGCCCCAGGCCCAGCCGTAGACGATGCCCAGGATGCCGCAGGTGATCGACGAAAGGAACGAGCCGAGGTTGATCCCCATGTAGAAAATCGTGAAGCCCGAGTCGCGACGCGGATCGCCCACCGGGTAAAGCGCCCCGACGATGGTCGAGATGTTGGCTTTCAGGAAACCGACGCCGGCGATGATCAGCGCGAGCGAGAGGAAGAGGATGTTCTTGAACAGCTCTTCGGTGATGATCTTCGTTTCATAGGAGTCGCGGCTGATGCGCTCGGGCAAGCCCATAAGCGCGGCATCCTCGATCACCAGTTCGTTGGTCTCATTGTCGAAACTGATCGGCGAGACCTTGTCGCCTTGCACGATGATCTGCTTGCCGTCGCCGCCGCGCCCGTCGAGCGTCAGCTGGTACTCGGCACCATTGATGGTTGCGATCTCTTTCGAGCCCGAGCCTTCGAAGGCCATGCCGAAGTGACCGAGCACCAGCAGGATGGCGCCGAACGTGACCGCCTTGCGTTGTCCGAGATACCGGTCGGCAAGCGTGCCGCCGATGATCGTCATCACATAGACGAGGGCCGTGTAGGCGCCGTAGACGAGCGCCGATTTTTCATCCGAAAACAGGAAGTGCTGGGTCAGGTATATGATCAGCAGGCCGCGCATGCCGTAGTAGGAAAAGCGCTCCCACATTTCGGCGAAGAAGAGGACTGCGAGCCCCTTCGGGTGGCCGAAGAAGGAAGTGTCCCGGGCGGTATCCACCGCGCCGCCGGTCGAAACTGAATCGGTCAAAGCCCTGCCCCGTGCTCTCAGGCGCCCCTGCGCCAATTGTGACGAAGGTTTGACCACGCCCGGAGAGGGGGCTCAAGGAGGAATTTGCCGTTGCCTTCGCCCGCGCTTGCGCAACGAAAATGCTCCATACGGTCCACACGCCGATTTATGGACGGTTTGTGGAGTGTTTTTCGGGCCTAATATGCCTCTTCCGCGAACACCTTCGAGAGGTCGCGGTTCCACGGACCGTAATAGCGCTGCAGCAGGCGCTCGGCCGGTGTCAGGCCCGAGGCGGCGATCTCGTCGAGGCCCGACAGGAAGCCTGATTCGTCATCGCCTGCCGCCGAGAGGCGACCGCGCGCGCGCAGGCCGGCCCGCGAGATGGCCAGCACGTCTTTCGCAAGATCCTGCATCGAGCGGCCGCCGGGCACCGGCGTCTTGAGGCCGAGCGTGCGCACGCCCTGGCGCATCGCTTCCCGCTCCGGCGCCGTCCAGCTCTTCACGAGGTCCCAGGCCGCATCAAGCGAGGACTGGGAATAAAGGATACCGGTCCAGAAGGCCGAGAAAGCGCAGAGCCGGTCCCAGGGACCGGCGTCCGAGCCGCGCATCTCGAGGAAGCGCTTCAGGCGCACTTCCGGGAAGATGGTCGACAGGTGATCGGCGAAATCGTCCATCGCGGGGCGCTCACCCGGCAGGATCGCCAGCTTGCCGTCCATGAAATCGCGGAAGCTGAGGCCGCTTGCGTCGAGGTACTGCCCGCCGCGGCGCACGAAATACATCGGCACATCGAGCGCATAGTCCACGTATTGCTCGAACCCGAAGCCCTGTTCGAAGGCGAAGGGCAGCATGCCCGAACGGTCGGGGTCCGTATCGGTCCAGATCTGCGACCGATAGGAGAGGAAGCCGTTGGGCCGGCCATCGATGAAGGGCGAGTTGGCAAACAGCGCCGTACCGAGCGGCTGCAGCGCGAGCGATACGCGCAGCTTCTGCACCATGTCGGCTTCCGAGCCGAAATCGAGGTTCGCCTGCACGGTGCAGGTGCGGAACATCATCTGCCGTCCAAGACGGCCGACCTTATCCATGTAGGCCGTCATGATCTTGTAGCGGCCCTTGGGCATCACCGGCGTATCGGCCAGGCTCCAGATCGGGCTCGCGCCGAGGCCGAGGAAGCCGATGCCAAGGGGTTCGGCGAGTTCGCGGACTTCCGAAAGGTGCTGACCGACCTCGGTGCAGGTGTCGTGGATCGATTCAAGCGGCGCGCCTGACAGCTCGAACTGTCCGCCCGGCTCGAGGCTGACGCTGGCGCCGTTCTTCTTCAGGCCGATAAGGTGGCCACCCTCGACAATCGGCTCCCAGCCAAACCGGTCGCGCAGGCCTTCGAGCATGGCCTTGACCGACGCCTTGCCCTCATAGGGCAGCGGCTTGAGGCCGTCCCAGAGGAAGCCGAACTTCTCGTGTTCTGTGCCGATCCGCCAGTCCGCCTTGGGCTTGGAGCCGGCTTCCAAGTATTCAACAAGCTCGGTCTTGCCGCTAATGCGCGGCGAGGCCTCGTCGATGTCGGTCGTGGGCGTCGTCACCGTCAGGCCTCCCGGCTTCATTCTTTCCGGTGTGCAGATAAGGGCGAATTGTGGCAACGCCAATGGCTCGCCGAAAATCGGCGCCAGCCGGGCCTAGGCGTTGGCGCGTAGCCGAAGGGTCCCCGGCTCAGCCCCAGTCGCCGCAGATCGACTGCCAGACGGCCATCGCCGCCGCCGCGGCCGTTTCGGCGCGCAGGATGCGCGGGCCGAGACTGACCGCGAAGGTGTCCGCGCGGGTGCGCAGGTGAGCGCGCTCTTCCGGCGTGAAACCGCCTTCCGGCCCGATCAGGATTGCCGCGTTCCTGCCCTTGAGGCGTTCAGCGACCGCGCGCAAAGGGTCTGCCCGGCCCGTGCTGCCCCCCCAAGGTGCTCCGGCCTCGTCACCCGCCTCATCGCAGAACAGGACGGCCGTTCCAGGCGGCAGCCCAGCGAGTGCAAAATCGAGCAATACGAGGTCTTCGACCTGCGGCAGGTCAAGCCGCTCGGTCTGTTCGGCGGCCTCCAGCGCAATCTTCCGGAACCGGTCGAGGCGGACGCTGCGTGTCTGGGTCCGGTGTGTGAGGACCGGACGGATCGAACCGGCGCCCAGTTCCGTTGCTTTCTCCACGATGAAGTCGGTCTCGTCCTTCTTCACGGGCGCGAACATCAGCGTCAGCGCGGGCGACGCGGCGGGCGGCTGCGCGCGGCGTTGCACAACCGGCGAAAGCTCGGCTTTCTTGCCGGTCGCGGACGAGATCTGGCTGTCCCATTCTCCATCGCGGCCGTTGAATACGCGCACCTCGCTGCCCGGCTGGAGCCTGAGCACCCGCAGCAAATAGTTCGACTGTTCGTCATCCAGCGTGACCGGACGGCCGGCAGAAAGATCAGCAGAAACAAAGAGTCGGGGCGTTGTCGGCATGCCGGGCGGTATAACGCCGTTCGGGCTCGCCTGTCAGGTGTGGTTTTTGCATCACGCCTTGTGGTTTTAGAACCACAACCGGTGCGAGAACATGGCAGATCAGTTATATCCGCTGGTGATGACCCAGCCGCCGCGCTCAGACAATTCGGGAGGGTTCAGCTTCCCGGCCGACACAGCCCTGCGCGGCTGGCTGGCTGCCTTGCCGGCAGCCTGGCGCCCCTACGCGATGCTGGCCCGGCTCGACCGGCCGGTCGGAATCTGGCTGCTTTACCTGCCCTGCCTGATCGGGCTTCTGTTCCAGCGGCTTTCGGGCGGGCTGTTCGTGGCCGACATCGGCTGGGCGTTGTTGTTCCTTGCCGGTGCCACCGCGATGCGGGGCGCAGGCTGCACCTGGAATGACATCACCGACCGGGACTTCGACGCAAAAGTCGCGCGCACGGCTTTGCGGCCAATCCCCTCTGGCGCGGTCAGTTTGAAGCAGGCCTATGCCTTCATGTTCGCGCAGCTCGCCGTTGGCTTTGCCGTGTGGCTGCTCTTGCCGGGCGACGCCAAGATTACGGCCCTGCTCGCCCTGCCCCTGGTCGCGGTCTATCCTTATGCCAAGCGGGTCACCTGGTGGCCGCAGGCGTGGCTGGGGCTGACCTTCAACTGGGGCGTGCTCGTCGGCGCGGCGACCGCCAGCCTGATCACCGGCCCTGTGTACCTGCTCTACTTCGGCCTGTGCCTCTGGACGGTCGCCTACGACACCATCTACGCGCTGCAGGACAAGGAAGACGACGCGCTGATCGGCGTGCGCTCGACGGCGCGGCTGTTCGGCAAGCGTGCCGTGCTGATCTCGTTCTGCTTTCATATCGGGGCGGCGGCGCTGATCGCCCTGGCGGCGGCCTTCAACGATGCCGGCCGGATCGGCGCGGTGGCAGCGCTGGGCTTCCTGACGCACGGCCTCTGGCAGGCAATGACTCTGAAGACGCGCGGCGAAGGCGCTGCGCTCGGTGTGTTCAAATCGAACGTCTGGGCAGGCGCGATCATCGCCGCCGGGTTCCTCGTCGCCGCGATGATCCCCGAGCGCGAACCAAAATCGATCTTCGCGGCGCCTGCAATGGCGCCTGCGGCGCGGCCGGAAAGCATGACGCTGCCCTTTGGTCTGGAAATCCGCCGCAAGCCGGAGCCGAAGCCGGATGTCTGGCTCGCCCGCGACATCCGCCGCGCCATGGAAATCCGGGGCCTTGATCCCGACGCGGCGGAAACACCGCCCGAAAGGTGACGGGGTCGCACAGCTGGCTTATAGTCCGCGCATGACCGTCGTGATCGAAATGGTATCGGACCTCGTATGCCCGTGGTGCTGGCTTGGCCTGCGCCGCATCGAGGATGCCCGCAAGCTTGCCCCCGAAGTGGATGTGCAGCTGCTCTTCCGGCCCTACGAGCTGGACCCGACGATCCCGAAGGAAGGCGTGGACTACAAGGCCTACATGTCGGGCCGTGTCACCTCGCCGGAAGGCAAGGAACGGATGGCCGCGATGCGACAGGCGCTTGTCGACTACGGCAACGCCGAAGGGATCCCCTACCGGTTCGACGCCATCACCCACCGGCCGAACAGCTTTGACGCCCACCGGATCGTGCGCTGGGCGCAAGGCCAGGGCAAAGGAGCGCAAGCGAAGGAAGCCTTGTTCAAGGCCTACTTCGAGGACGCGCGCGACATCGGCGACCACGGTGTGCTGACGGACGTGGCGCGCTCGATCGACCTCGACCCCGAGATTGTCGCCGACCTGCTCGCCTCCGGCGCCGACACCGAAAATGTGCGCCAGGAAGCAGAGACTTTCCGGCAGATGGGTATCAGCGGCGTGCCGACCTATATCGCCAACCGCCGGATTGCCGCGCAGGGCGCCGAAAGCGCCGAGAAGCTGGCGAAGTTCATCCGCCATGCCGCGACACTGATGCCGCAGGAGCGGCCGGAAGGCCCGTCGAACTGAGGCCATGGATCTCGTCCGTATCCAGACGGAAGGCCGCGTCGCCACCGTGTCATTCGATACCGGCGTGAAGGCGAATGCCCTCAGCCAGAAACTGATGCGCGAACTGACGGAAGCGGCCCGGCTGTTCGCGGGCGACCCGGCCATTTCGGCCGTGATCCTCGGCGGGCGGCAGGACAACTTCACGATGGGCGCGGACCTGCGCGATCCTGAAGGCGTCGACGTACGCCGGCTGGGGCTTGCGGAACGGCGCGTGCGCCTGCGCACTGGTCCCGCGATGTGCGAAGCCTGGGAAGCGGTCGACGCGCTGACCATCTGCGCCATCGAAGGCTGGTGTGTTGGCGGCGGCGCTGCGCTCGCTGTTTCCTGCGACCTGCGCGTCGTGTCCGAGGCATCCACGATCTATGTGCCGGAAGTCGAGCGCGGCATGAACATGAGCTGGGGCTCGATCCCGCGCTTCGTCGCGCTGGTCGGTCCGGCACGGGCAAAACGCATTGCCGGTCTGTGCGAAAAGGTCGATGCCGCAAACGCGCTCGCCTGGGGACTTGTCGATCACGTCACCCCGCCGGGCGGCGCGCTCGCCAAGGCGCGCGAGATTGCCGAGGCTGCCGCAAAGCTTCCGCCCACGGCGCTGAAAATGGTGAAGCAGGATGTCAACATCGCCGCGCTGGCGCTCGCGAAGGCGACCGCCCACCGCGACCTCGAAGCCTTCGCGCTGATGCAGCAGACAGACGATTTCAAGGAAGGCGTGAAAGCCTTCTTCGAGAAGCGCGATCCGGATTTTACCGGCGACTAGCTAGCTGAGCTGCAATTCCACCAGCCGCTTGTAAGCGCCGCCTTTCGCCATCAGGCTGTCATGGGTGCCTTCTTCGACCGTGCGGCCGTCTTCCATCACGATGATCCGGTCGGCGGCGCGTACGGTCGAAAGCCGGTGCGCAATGATGAGGACCGTCCGTTCACGGCTGAAACGGGCGAGCGCATCCTGCACCTTGAACTCGCTTTCGGCGTCAAGCGCGGACGTGGCTTCGTCAAGCAGAAGGATGGGCGCGTTGCGGAGAATGGCCCGTGCAAGCGCCACGCGCTGGCGCTGGCCGCCGGAGAGGTTGCGGCCCATCTCACCGGCGGGTGTATCATACCCAAGCGGGAAATTCTCGATGAACTCGTGCGCGTTGGCATCGCGCGCCGCTGCGACAATCCGGTGTTGCGAAGCCCCCGGCGCGCCCAGCGCTATGTTGGCGCCGACCGTGTCGTCAAACAGCGCCGCATCCTGCGCGACCAGCGCCATGTGCTGGCGCAGCGACGTGCCGGTCACATCGCGCACATCGAGCCCGTCGATCGTCACCGATCCGGAGCTTGCATCATAGAGGCGAAGCAACAGGTTGAAGACGGTGGACTTGCCCGCGCCCGAAGCGCCGACGAACGCCACCTTTTCGCCGGCCATCGCCGAAAAAGTCAGTCCGCGGAGTGCCGGCGAGCCGTCCGGATAGGTGAAATGCACATCCCTGAAGGCAACCGCGCCGCGTGTGGCGGTGATGGCTACTGCGCCGGGCCTGTCGGCGACTTTCGGCGCGGCATCAACAATCTCGAACACCCGGTCAGCCGCGGCGGCGCCTTCCTGCGCAACGGCACTGATCGAGCCGAGCGCGCGCACTTCCGGCGCGGCGACGGCGACCGCGCCGATCACGCCGAGCAGGTCGCCCAAAGTGTTTTCGCCCTGGGAGATGCGCCAGGCGACGAACCCCAGTAGCGCCGCCAGCGCAAAGCCGCCGAATACCTCCAGCACAGGATCAACCCCTGCCCGCTTCGACAGGACTTTCAGGAAAAGCTCGGAGCGCTCCGAAAAGCCTTTTCGGGCGCGCGCCTTCTGCCAGCTCTCGAGGCCGTAGGCCTTGATGACGCGGGCGGACTGGAAGCCTTCAGAGAGGAGCGAGGTGACTTCGCCGGTCTGCTCGGCGGCCTTCTTGGCGCGCTTGCGCACCGAATTGCCGAGCGAGACGACCGGGCCGAGCGCCAGCGGATAGACAACCGCGATGATCAGCGCGAGCTGCCAGTCTTTCCAGAATAGCCAGACCAGCACGCCGATGACGGTCGCCAGGCTCTTGGTGAAGTTGTTGGCGAAGCGCAGGGCCGCCTCGCGGATCGAGATCACGTCGCTGATGAAGCGCGAAACGAAGCTGCCGGAGGCATCCGAGGCGACGCGCGCAAAGTCGCCGTCGGTCAGGGCGTCGTACTGGACCGTCTGCACGCTGACGAGACCGCGCTGCACGCCGGTGTTGTTCAGCAGCGTCATGCCATACATCGACAGCGAGCGCGCGATGGTGAGGCCGATGATGGCCGCGATACCGGTCCAGATCCAGCCGCGGGATACGCCGCCGGCCTCGCCGGTGATCTGCGACTGAAGGGAATTGCCGACGAAATCCAGCACCGCGACATAGCCGATGCCCCAAAGCGCCGTCAGCAGCGCGAGCGCCGTGCCCCCGATGAACCATGCCCGGTGCGGCCAGAAATGCGCCTTGAACAGTCGCCAGAGGGACCGCTCGGCCACCGGCGGAGCGGTCTCAGACGTGATGGGTGTCTCCCGTCGCCGGATCGAGCAGCCGGTGCGCGTGCAGGATGAAATAGCGCGTCTCCGCGTGGTCAACGGTGCGCTGGGCGGCCGCCTTCCAGGCATCGTAGGCTTCCTGGTAGTTCGGGAAGGCGCCGACGAAATCCAGCTGCGACAGGTCCTCGAACTCGACCCCGGTGACATCCTTCAGCTCGCCGCCGAACACGATGTGGAGGAGTTGTTTGCCGTGGGTTTCCTTGGCAGGCATCTTTGGAGGCTCCGTCGTTTCTGGCGGCAACTTCTGGGGGGCCCGCGCCTGCGGATCCGGAAGGCTGACATATCCTGTGCGGCGCACTAACAAAGGATGAAGCGCGTTTCCAGAGGCGAGGACACTCGGCTGGGCCGGAATCGCCTGATTGAACACCAGCGGCGCGCCGGTGTGGGTCGTCGCCTGACCGCCTGCCTCCGTGACGAGCACGGTGCCAGCCGCCAGGTCCCAGTCCGATTTGGCGGACAGGACGAGCACCGCGTCCCAGTCCCCAGCGGCCACAAGGGCCATGCGAAGGAGCGTGGCATTGGGCTTCGGATGGGCGAGGTGCACCTCAGGCCAGGGCTCCCGCCAATCCGGATGTTTGGTGAGCCCCTCGTTGGTGATCAGGCGAAGACCGGCTTCCCGCTGGCGCCCGGACACCTGTATTGTTTTACCGTTCCGGCGGGCGCCGCTGCCGCGCCGGGCATCGAAGAACTGGCCGAGCGCGGGCGCATAGACGACGCCGGCAACCGCCTCGCCGTCCTCGACCACTGCGAGGCCGACACACCAGTTCGGGTCACCATCGACATAGGCGCGCGTGCCGTCGATCGGGTCGACCACCCAGACGCGGGACTTCTGCCGCGCCGCTGGATCGTCCAGCGTTTCTTCCGACAGCCAGCCGTATTCGGGCCGGGCGGCCTTGAGCGTCCGGGCGCACAGCCTGTTCACGGCGAGGTCTGCTTCGGTGACAGGCCCGCCGCCCTTCGTCTTGTTCCAGGCTTCTGCCCCGCCCTGCCGGATGTAGGACATTGCAAGGTCGCCGGCGTCCTGCGCGAGGCGGCACAGCAGCCGCAAGTCTTCCTCCAGCGTGCGCTCAGCTGCCCGCAAGGTTCATGTCCTCGATGAGGATCGACGGGGCATCGCGCGTGCTGCGCAGTTCGAGGTCGGACGCCGGAACGAGGCGGGCAAACATGGCAGGCAGGTCGCCCGCCACGGTGACTTCGGAAACCGGGTAGGCAATCTCGCCGTTCTCGAACCAGAAGCCCGCGACGCCGACAGAATAATCGCCTGTGTTCGGATTGATCGACGGTCCGAACATGTCGGTGACCAGCAGGCCCTTGCCGGCCTGTTTGGCAAGCGCGCCGGGCGATTGGCTGCCCGCGCGCAAGTAGACGTTCGACGTCGACACGCCCGGCGGATCGCCGAAGCCGAGCCCGGCGAAGCCGTTCGGCGCAAGCCCCAGCTGGCGCGCGGTGGATATGTTCAGCAGCCAGCGAGTCAGGCGGCCGTCCTCGATCAGGTGCGCTTCGGACACGGGCAGTCCTTCGCCATCATGCGCTCGGCTGCCCATGCCGAGCGGACGGTGGGGGTCATCGGTCAGGTAGACGCCCTTGGCGAACACCTGCTCGCCCATGCGGTCCTTCAGGAAACTCACACCGCGCGCGACGGAGGGGCCGGAGATAGCGCCAAGAAAGGCGCCGATCAGGCTGTCAGACACCCGCCGGTCGAAAATCACGGCGGCCTTCTGCGTGTCGACCTTGCGCGCGCCAAGGCGGGCGATCGTGCGTTCGCCGGCGGTGCGCCCGATTTCTTCAGCAGACGGACGATCCTTGTCGAAGCGGACTGACCAGCTGTCATAGTCGCGCTCCATCTGCCCGTCCTTCTCGGCGACGGCAGCGAGACCGAGGCTGGTGGACGTTCCGGTTTTCCAGGCGCGAAAGCCGTTCGTTGCGGCCACCCAGCGTTCGGAGCGGTTCCAGGAGGCGCCGCAGCCGGCGACGGTCTTGATGCCGGGCACGGCCAGCGCTGCCGCTTCTGCGGCCAGCGCTTCGCGCTCGAGTATCTCGGCCGGAAGCTCCGCCTCTCCGGTGAGGTCCATGTCGGCGTTGCCCTGCATCAGCTGGGCGGCGTCCGGCAGGCCGCAATACTTGTCCTCGGGCACCGCACGGGCCATCGCGACGCAGCGCTCGGTGAGCGCCTTGAGTCCGGCGGGCGAAAGGTCCGCACCAGAGACATGCGCCTGGCGCTGTCCGAAGAAGCAGCGAAGTGCGACACTGGCGCTTTCCTCGCGCTCGATGCTCTCCAGCTTGCCATCGCGGACCGATACGCTGACGCCGTCGGCCACTCCGATACGGGCGTCAGCGGCGCTGGCGCCGGCCTTCAGGCAGTTATCCAGCAGGCCGGCAAGCAGGTCTGCCGGGGGAACAGTAAATCCAGTCATCCGCGCTAGATGGACCGCGCCGCGCCAGCGCGCAACGGGGACGGTGCGGTCAGTTCAGCGCAAGGCCAGCCAGACGAGACCGCCCGCCGCCGACAGCATCCCGAGCCAGGTGAGCACCATACCGCCTGCACGCAGCGGCAAGACGGTGCGGGACAAACCGATGGCGTGGGACACCCGGCCGAGCGTGAACACGGCGCCGACCGCATGGATGGCCCAGCCCGGCGCGCCCATCGACGCCAGTACGAAAAGAGCGAGCATCGTCACCGGAATGTATTCGGATGCGTTGCCATGCACCCGAGTGCGGATCTCGAGCTCGGAGTCCCCGCCCGTGCCAAGCGAGACGCGCGCACTCTGGCGGCGGCCGATCACCCGGAAAGACAGGTACCAGAGCAGGACAATGTTGGCGGCGATGTAGATCGCAGAAATCGCAACTGGGGTCATTTCAGGTTTCCTCCCATGAAAAGACCGCCGGAGTTTTCCGGCGGTCCTGAATTACTCACTTGCCCGTCAGGGCTGGCACTACATGTCCCGGCGCGCGTCCGGGAGGCGGTCGTTGATGTCGTCGCGGATGTCCATCAGCGTGACGATCAGGCCGCAGATGATGCTGGCGGCAACCCAGCCGCCGAAGCTGAACACGGCGAAATCGGCGACCTGGGCAATCGGGCCAGACAGGCCCAGCAGCTCGCCGGTGAATTCACCCTTCTGGTAAATGCCGAGTGCGATGCCGGCCACGATGATGGCGATATAGGCCACATACACCATGATCCGGAAACTGTTGATGATAATGAACTTCATGAGGATCCCCTTCCTGGTTCCGTCCTGTTCTAGGCCGTGCGCCGGTGAGCGTCACGATAGTCGTGTCTGACTGCAAGCTCCGGGCTAGGCCCCGCCTGCTTGGCATTATTCTCCCGAAGTCGCGGCGGCGCCGCAGGCTTCAAGGTCGTTGGTAACTGCTGAGAACGCAAGCAGATCCTCCACGGGAAGGCTGCTCATGTATTCCACCATGTCCCGCTTCTCGTGCCCTGCGGCCTTTGCGACCTTTTTGAACAGTTCGGGCGACAGGTTTTTCTCAAGAGCCGTCGCCACGCAATTGCAGGTTGCTTCGGCTTCGCCTTTCTCGATGCAGGTTGAAACGAGCGCCTGCTTGTCGGTTGGCCGGCCAAGGCCGCCGCACCCGGCCAGAGCCGTGCAGACCAGTGCAGCTATCGCAAGATTCCGCATGCGAACCCCTCTTTGAAACTCCCGGAGGCGAGTGCTGGCATGATTTCAGACGGCTGAAAAGCGCTATTCCCGGCGCAGGAGAACGTCCAGCTGGGGCCCCTTGCCCAGCTTGCGGGCGAAGGCCTCTTTCAAGGCGAGGCGGTCATAGTCCTCCGCCACCCAGTCAAGGAACGGCTTCCAGTGCGCCGGATCGCGGCCTGCATTGAAAGTCTCGTACTCGTCCAGAAACGCATCCAGCACGCCGGTCTTGCCGTGTTTGATGTGCAGGTACTTGCCGGAAAGCTGGGCGCGGGCCTCCTGGAACGGCACCCGTTCGCGCAGGAGCTTGTAGAGAACTGCCATGATGCCGGCCCGGTCTGCGCCGGACTTGCAGTGCATCAGCGCCGGATACTCGATCCGCTCGAACAGGTCGCGGGCGGCGAAAACGGCCTCCCGGGTCGGCGGATCGCGCGAAAACACCTGGAAATCAATGACTTCCATGCCCGCCTTCTCGGCCGCTTCCTTCTCCAGCAGGTAATAGCCCTGCGTCGTCGGCCCCCGCAGGTTCAGGATCGTGCGGATGCCGCGTTCTTTTGCGTGCTCTGCGATCTGGCGGGGCGATGGCTGGTTGGAACGCCACATTTCCGGGGAGATCTGGTGCAGGTTGCGGAAACGCGCCCGCAGGAAGCCATGGTCGCCCCAGACCAGCTCCCGCCGCGCCCGCGCCCGCCCTGCGGGGGTCGCCAGATCGGCTGCCACATGCTTGCGGCGCTGTTTCTTGGACCGGATCTTGACCATGCCCCGCACCTAAGCGGCCCCGCCCGGTTGGGCAAGCGGCGCCGTGCGCCCGATCTGCAGCAAGAAATTTTCACCCAGCTGCATCCAGCAATGCCCCTGCCTGCATCTTACGGGCATGAACACCAGCAATTCCGCTGGAAAGCACTGAAACGGAGCCCCAGATGGGTGAGGAAATCATCGTCCCAGTCACAATGTTCGGCATGGTTGTCGGCATTGTGTGGCTGGTCAGCTACTTCAACAGCCGCAAGCGCACGACCATCCATGAGACGCTGCGCCATGCCATCGACAAGGGCCAGGAGCTCTCGCCGGCCCTCATGGACCGGATGTCCATGGTGACGGACCCGGTCCGGGCCGACCTGCGCCGCGGCGTGCTCTTCCTGGCCTTCGGCGCCGCCTTTGCGGTTCTCGGCACCTTGATCGGGATGGAAGAATCCGAAGCGATCACCCCGATGCTCGGCATCGCGACATTCCCGATTTTCATGGGCATCGCGTATATTGGCCTCTGGGCATTCAGCCGTGGCAAGCCGGAGGCCTGATCTCTGGCTGGTGGCCTCGGGAGGGCGAGACATGAGAAGTGATCCTGATCTCGCCCACTCCGCCGCACGAGGAAATGAGGCAGCGTTTGCCGAACTCGTGAAGCGGCACCAGGGAAAGGTGCGCGGGATGGCCCGCCGCCTGACCGGGTCCGAGGCTCAAGGCGATGACATCGCCCAGGTCACGTTCCTGACGGCATGGCAGAAAATCTCGACCTATGCCGGCGGAACGTTCAGCTCCTGGATCTGCACCATCTGCTGGCGGGAATTCCTGCAATGGCGCCGCCGGCAGAAGATGGAAATCGAGTTCGACGAGACGGCGGAGATCATCCCGTTCGATCGCTCGGCGGACCAGCACGAGATGCGGATGGACCTCACCCGCGCCCTCGAAACCCTCAGCGAAGCCCAGCGCGTCTGTGTGGTGCTGTGCGTCGCAACGGGGATGACCCACCAGGAGGCAGCCGATGTGACGGGCTGGCCCTTGGGAACCGTGAAGTCACACGTCCTGCGCGGGGTCGCCCTGCTACGGATGCGCCTTGAAAATGCCAACGTGGCGTGATGGAGTGAGAAACATGCGTGAACAAGATGCCTACAAGGACCTCACTGACCTCTTCCGGGTCGAGGACAACGCATTGGTCGCAGAACCCTTTACCCGTCAGGTGATGCACTCCGTGCGCCGGCAGAAGGCAATGCGCCGTCTGGTGGTGGGAAGCCTGGGCCTTGCCGGCGCCGCGATCGCCGCGATGCAGCTGCCCCAGTTGCTGGCCGAATGGGTGGGTGTGGACAAGACTGTCACCGAAGTGCTGACGACGGCCCCGACCGAACTGAGCACCGCCGCCGTCAACCAGCTCAGCACCGCAGCGATGAGCAATCCGATGTGGCTGGCGATTGCAGCCGGCGCCGCGCTCTGCGTGTTCGCGGTCTCGGCCTTCGAACGGGCCTGACAGACCTCCTCACAAAAGAAAAAGGCCGGCTCGCGAGAGCCGGCCTTTGCATTGTTGGGCTTAGCGGCGTTACTCCGCCGGCGTCTCCGGCAGGATCACGGCGTCAACCGCATAGACCACGCCGTTGCTGGCGAAGATGCCGTCGCCGACTGTGTGGACCGTGCCATCGACGTTCAGCGTGCCTTCGGTGCTGCCCATCAGGTTCAACGAAGTGTCCGCAAGCGTCTGAGCCTGTTGACCGGCGAGCGGGACTTCATCCGCCTTGACCGCGCCCGTCACCACGTGGGCTTTCAGGATCTCGACAAGTTCCGGCTTGCCTTCTGCCGTCTTGAGGCGGGCGAGCGTTTCTTCAGGCAACGCAGCGAAGGCCTCGTTCGTCGGAGCGAAGACCGTGTACGGACCTTCCATGGCGAGATCGTCGTCCAGGCCAGCGATGCCGACCAGTTCGACCAGCGTGCTGAAGCGCGCATCGCCGGCGGCAATCTCTACCGCATTCTGGTCGATATCACCTTCAGCCGTCAGGCCTTCGGTTTCCGATTGCTCGGCCATCATCATGGTCTCGGCTTCTTCGGCAACGGTGGCGGCTTCATCTTCCATGGCCGGATCGACCGGCTCCATGGCGGCGTAGTCCTGCGGATCGGCCATCTGCTCGTCCGGAACCATGTCCGTTGCGGTCGAAGCATAGCTCTCCGTACCAACCGTGGTTTCCTCTTCTGGAATGACATCCGTCTCAGTCGAGGCGTAGGTTTCCGTGTCGGAGGTCATGGCGGAGGTGTCTGCTTGCGGCGCTGCTTCGGTCTCCGTCGAGGCATATGTCTCGGTGCTGACGGCGGTGTCTTCTTCCGGAACGATTTCGGTTTCGGTTTCGGCATAGGTTTCGACAGGCGCCTCCGCCGTTTCGGTCGCCGCGTAGGCTTCGGTCTCGGCCCTCATCTCGGTCGAATTGTCTTCTTCCGGGATGACGTCTGTTTCAGTTGCGGCATAGCTCTCGGTGCCGGCCATCTCGCCGGATTCGGTCGATGCATAATCGTCGGCAGGTGCCGTGACGGTGTCAGTCGACACGTAGCTGTCCGTTTCCGGCGTGCTCTCCATCGAAGTTTCCGACGACGCGAAGCTTTCCGTCTCAGCGACGAAATCCATCGAAGCTATTTCCTCGGCGTCGTCATTCAGCTGCGCGAGCATCAGGGCGTTGAGATCTTCCGTGGAATACTCCGCCGGCAGTTCGGCGACGTCGATGGGCGCCTCAACGGCGGCATCAGCGACTTCGGTCTCTTCCGTCATCTCGGCCGACTCGGATTGCGCGATGTCGGTGTCGGCGGCGTCAGCTGCGATTTCCGTTTCAGCGACCGTTTCGGCTTCGTCCGTGGTCTGAGCCTGGAACATTGGCTCTTCTTCGGCTTCGATCGCCGCTTCGGCCGCTTCAATTTCTTCTTCGGCGGCGACGGTGGCGGCGTCTTCGACTTCGGCTTCCGTTTCGGGCGCCATCGTCACCATTACATCAGTTTCAGACTCGACATCCGCGTCGACCGAGACATCGGCCGGGTCGACGGGGTCAACGATGACATTCTCGTCCGAGAGCGGATCGTTCGGGGGCACATTGGTGGATTGGGCGAGGACGGGCGCGGCCATCAGGGCGATAACGGCGCAGCTGGCAAAAAGATGTTTCATGGCAGGCTCCGGAAAGGAGAGCGGGATTGCTCAAATCCTTAATCCCTTCTCAACACCGGTCGGACGTTTTCGTTCCGCAAGCGCGCCCGGCCAACATTGGGCAATGTTGTGACCATTCGGTGGCGCGAGCCTTTTCGAGCCGCCGGGGAGGTGTGCGAGCAACATGCGACGCGTGCTGCCATTGGCGCTCAGTTCGCGCAAAGGCGCCCTGTTCTTCCTGAGAAACAGCGCAAACTGAACGGGCGGCGTTAACGGGTGCGCAAACCGAGTTCAGTAAACTTGTTAAGAATTTCTTACACTATGTAGAAGGTAAAACTCCATGCAGTCCGGGTCCACCGCGCGAACCGAAAATCCTCCGTCTGCGCCCGAAGCCTCTTCGCAAGTCGTTGTTCGCAATGCCGTCAAGGCATTCGAACTGATCGAGAAACATCGCGCGTTGCCGGATCCGAAGACCTACTCGGTCTGGTATGCCTTTGTTGCTGGTACTGACAGGGCCTTGGTAGACCGTGTTGATCATATCCTTTCAACGAAGGAAAAACTTCCGCCCGAAGACGTGGACACAATCTACGAAGAGATGATCATTTCGCGGCCGAGCGAAACAGCACAGCGCGATATCGGCGAAGCAATGGAAAAGGAGATCAAGGACGTTCTCCAGATCGTGCAGCAGAGTGTTCGCTCCAGCCACGACTTCCAGACGTCGCTGAACGCCATCGGCGCGACAATGCCGGCCGAATTGACCGGCGAGGAATTAAATGTGGTCTTCAACAAGCTGGTCGCCGAAAACCGGCGCATGGCAGCCAAAACCCTCGAACTCCGCAAGGGCCTGTCGGAATCGCAGCGACAGATATCTTCGCTGAATACCGAACTGGAGGAGATCCAGCGTCAGCATATGCGCGATCCGCTGACGTCAATCGCCAATCGGCGCGCCTTCGACAAGCGCCTGTCCGAACAGATTGAACTGGCCAAACGAGGCGGACCGGGTTTCTGCCTGGCGTTGGCGGATATCGACAAGTTCAAGAACATCAATGACACGCATGGTCATCAGGCCGGGGATCAGGTGCTCAAGTCTTTCGCGCACCTTGTGTCGCAGAACATCAAGGGACAGGACATGGTGGCCCGTATCGGCGGAGAAGAGTTCGCCATCATCCTTCCGCAGACCGATGTTGTTGCGGCCCACAATCTACTCATAAAGATCAAGCATAGTCTGAAGAGCTCATATATACTGATCGGAGAGAGGGGAGAGAAGGTCACCGGCGTCACGGCTTCTTTCGGAATCGCCCTGTTTGAATCCGGAATGACCACCACCGATCTCATCGGAGCGGCCGACAGCTATCTCTACGAAGCAAAGAACGCGGGCCGCGACCGGGTGAAGGCAAAAGGTCTTTGATAGCGCGTGTTGCCGCAGGTATTTCGAGCGTCTGTCAGGCGTTCCGCCAGCCCATCCCTTCCAGCAACATGCGTGTCTCGTAAAGCGGCAGGCCGACGATGGCGGTGTAGCTGCCGTTGATAGACGTCACGAAGCCGCCCGCCATGCCCTGGATGCCATAGCCGCCGGCCTTGCCTTTCCATTCGCCGCTCGCGACGTAGGTGGTAATTTCGCCCTCGGTCAGCCGCTTCATCTTCACCCGCGCAAGCACAGTCCGAGCGGCAATGCGACCATCCGGAGCGCGCACCGCCACGCCGGTGATGCACTGGTGCGACCGACCGGAGAGCAGGCGCAGGAAGGCTTCAGCTTCCGGAGCGTCGGCCGCCTTCTCGAGATTTCGCTGACCGAGGGCCACGACCGTATCGGCCGCCAGAACAAACCCGGCTTCGGTGCAGGCAGCGGCCTTCTCGCGCGCCAGCCGTTCGGCCAGGGCGCGCGGCGCCTCGTCCTTTCTGCGGGTCTCGTCGATGTCGGTGGGCGCAACCTTGTCGGGTACGATGCCGACCTGCGCGAGGAGTTCCAGGCGCCGGGGGCTCGCGCTCGCGAGGATGAGCGGCGGGCGGCCCGGCATGCCGGCTTACTTGAAGCGGTAGGTGATACGGCCCTTGGTCAGGTCGTAGGGAGTCATTTCAACCATGACCTTGTCACCGGCCAGCACCCGGATGCGGTTCTTGCGCATCTTGCCGGCGGTGTGCCCGATGATTTCGTGATCGTTCTCAAGTTTCACGCGGAACGTCGCGTTCGGCAGCAGTTCCACTACCGTACCCTCAAATTCGATGAGTTCTTCTTTCGACATGCTCTCTCCAGCTGACAGGCGATTTGCCCCGCATTCGTCAATCAGGGCTGCGCCATACAGGCTTGAAGGGATTCCGGCAAGCGCGAGGGGGAGTCGGGCCCTTCAGGCCGGCTGAAGCACGGCAGGCCGGCCGGGAGGGGAAAGGCCGAACAGCACCCGCAGCGGCCCGGTCCGGCGGGCGAGCTCGTAGAACGCCCAGCACCCGGCCGCTGTGCCCGAGACCAGCAGGGTTGCCTCGATCGCGAGGGGCAGCCGGAAGTCGTCCAGGTAATGGCCCAGCACGACGATCAGTGTCTGGTGAATGATATAGAATGGGAAGATCGCCTCCGAGAGCGTGCGGCGGATCGGGCCGTCGCGGGTGGCAAGATGCAGGTGGAAGAAGCCAATTGCGGCGAGGATTGCGCCCCAGGCCTCCGCTTCGCGCACCGCCCGGAACGTCTGGCGCAGCCATTCGGGCGGCGTATCCGTGGCAAGCTGGAAATAGGTCACAAGCGCTGCCCAGCTGACAACCGCGATGCCGAGGGCCGTCCAGCGCATCCGCACCGCCGCTTCGAAGAAGGGTTCATACTTCGCAATCGCGAAACCGAACAGGAACACCGCGAAATAGACGACGTGCAGGTAAGTGTCTTCCCGGAAATCGTGCGTCTCGCCAAACAACGGAAACAATGTCAGCCGGCACACCGTCAGGAATATCCACGGCGTCAGGAACAGCCCTGGTCCGGATACCAGCCGCGCCAGCGGCTTTACCGGCAGCCGCCGCAACAGCGGCAACAGAATGGCCAGCGCCAGGGTGTAGAGGATCAAGTAGGCGACGAACCAGAGGTGGTTGTAGGTCGGCGTCGTCAGGCACCCGTCTGCATCGCACCAGCCGCCCGAAGCGGTTGCGTACTTCACATAGAAGTTGTCCAGCACCGGCCCGAGAGGCTGGCCCATGGCCTGATAGGCTTCCAAAATCTCATAGTAGGATTGCGGCGGCACGATCACGAACATGCCGAACAACAAGGGCGGCCACAGGCGCCACATCCGGGCCCCGAGGAAGGCGCCGGTTTTCATCTTGTCCGCCATGAAACGGGTCGCCGCGCCCGAGATGAGGAAAAGCAGCGAGAGCCGCCACGGGCTCGTCAGCATCATCAGCGGCTCGATCGCGTCACTGGCCCGGCTCGATTTCACGTGCCAGTCCCAAGTCACGTAGAACATGCCGCAATGATAAAGGATCAGCAGGGCGAAGGCCGTGATGCGAAGCCAGTCGAGGTCAAATCGGCGTTGGGTCATGTGGGCTCCGGGGGCAAAGGGCGGGTTGCCACGGCGTTGTTGCGCACCGCCGGGGGTGGAGCTACGCCTAAGCCACGAATGGCAACCGGCTGGGACGAACGGAAACCTCACTGTGACGAGCGGCGACGAACCGGGGACAAGCGGCAAGCAAACTTTCCGGCTGGGGCCGTGGGGCGCGATCGCGCTGGTGTCCATCCCGATCATCTTGGTCAACGCCACCTCGCAGATCATCGACCTGCGCAGCGCCGGCTTGAGCTTTGAGCTGTTCGAACCGTTCTTGTGGGAGACCTCCAGCGCGGCAATCCTCGTACTGCTCGCACCGCTCGTCGGCCTCGCGGTGCGCCGTTGGCCGCTCGATGGCCCCGGCGTCTGGGCATCCCTCGCCGTCCACGCGGGTCTCACCCTGCCCTTCGCGGCTGCCCACGTCTTCGCGCTCTACGTCGTCCGGACCGGCACCTATCTGCTTCTCGACAAGTCATACGATTTCTTCCGGGGCGGCATCGGGCTCACGTTCATCTATGAATGGCGCAAGGATATCATCTCCTATGCCATCTTTGCGGCCGTTTTCGCCGCCGCCATGTGGCTGGAACGCCGCCGCAACAGCCCGTCCTCGCCGTCTGAACCGCCGGACCGGATCGAAGTTCGCGACGGGGGCAAGACGCTTTTCCTTGCCCCGTCGGACATTCTCTACCTCGAAGCGGCGGGCAATTATGTCGAGATACACACGGCCGCTGCGGTGCATCTCGTCCGAGGCACGCTTGCAGCCTGGGACACCCGGCTCAATGGTCTTGGTTTCGCCCGCATCCATCGCTCGCGGCTCGTCAACCGGGCGCATATCGCCGCGATGACACCGACCGGATCGGGAGATTTTGAAGTGATGCTGTCGAGCGGCAAGTCGCTGCAGGGCAGCCGCCGGTTCCGGACTTCGCTCGCCTGATCACCGCGGCGGAAGCGGAATTCCCGACTTCAGGCTGCACTGGCCCGCGAACCCCGGGAACACGCCGTTGGTGTCGATGTTCGACTCTGCAAAGCCTTCGCCGATCACCACCCGGGCGGTTTGCGTCGTCGCGACCGCCTCAAGCAGTTCCGGCGACAGCGGCAATGTGAGGCTGACTTCGGCCCCCTCATCTTCGGTCACTGCCGCCTCACCTTCGAACGCCTGCCCGGACACAACCAGCGACGCGGGACCGGGCATCGCATAGATGCCGAGCTGGCGCGAAGGCGCAACGGCTTCGAGCGTCTTGGCCGAAGGATCGCAGTGCAGCGCGAACTTCGGCGGCGACAGGCCGGTCAGGTCGTCCTGCGGCCCCATGTCGACCACCGAGATCGTCGCGTCGCCGTCAAAAAGCTCCATGCCGCGCAGGTTCATCGGCTCAAGGCCTTCGATTTCCTGCAGGGCCGTTTCCTCGATCGTATCGTCAGCAACCGGAGCATCGGCTTCCAGGGCCGGCACCGGATTGCGCGCCTCGCACGCCACCAATGCGGCCAGGCTGGCAGCGAAAAGGAGAGCATTGAGTTTCATGGCTAACCCTTCAGGTGCCGGGTGCACGGCCCTGGCCTGCGTGCAAGGCGCAAATCAGGGTGAACAGGCGGCGAGCAGTTGTGTGATCAATATCGATCTTGCCTTCAAGGCGCTCCTTCAGCAACTCCGAGCCTTCGTTGTGGATGCCCCGGCGCGCCATGTCGATGGCTTCGATCTGGTGCGGAGTCTGTGTGCGGATGGCGTCGTAATAGCTGTCGCAGATCATGAAATAATCGCGGATGACGCCCCGGAAGGGGCCGAGGGACAGGATGTAAGTATGCACGTCCTCGCCCGCTTCGTTGCGGATTGCAAAGACCAGCCTGCGTTCAGCCTGGCTGAGCGACAGGACGTAGGGACCTCGCGACTGGCCCGTCACCGCGAAGCTGTTCTCCTCGATCAGGTCGAAAATCGCCACGCGTCGCTCGTGCTCAGCGTCCGGACCGGAAGCCCCGAGCGTGTCTTCATCGATATGGACTGCGATCAGGCGATCAGTGCCCATCACTCCCGCCCCGGTTCGTTCGGATCGAAACCGAGCGCGCATGCGCCGGCAGGCGTTCGGCTTCGGCAAGGCGCAGGGCCGCCGGCGCGAGCACGTCCAGTCCATGCGGTCCCGCCCGCTGGACACTCATCCGTTTGAGAAAATCATAGAGCCCGAGCCCCGACGAGAACCGCGCCGCGCGGCTGGTCGGCAGCACGTGGTTGGAGCCCGTCACATAGTCGCCGAGCGCTTCCGGCGTGTGGTGGCCGAGGAAAACTGCGCCGGCATGGCGGATTAGCGGCAGCAGGCTGTCAGGGTCGTCGATGCAGAGCTCAAGGTGCTCCGCCGCGATCCGGTTGGCGACCTCGGCGGCCTGCAGCCGGTCGCGCACGTGGATGATGGCGCCGTGATTGACCCACGACTCCCGTGCCCGCTCGCCCGTCGCTAACGTTTTCAACTGTTTATCCACAGCCGCATCCACAGCCTTGCCCACAGCCTCATCCACAGTGATCAGGATGGATTGGCTCGACGGATCATGCTCGGCCTGGCTCAAGAGGTCGGCGGCGATCCAGTCCGGATTGGCGGTACTGTCGGCGATCACGAGGATCTCCGACGGGCCGGCAATCGTGTCGATGCCGACAAGGCCGAACACCTGCCGCTTTGCCTCGGCGACATAGGCGTTACCTGGCCCGACGATCTTGTCGACGGGCTTCAGCGCGCCCGCGCCATAGGCGAGCGCCCCGACCGCCTGCGCTCCGCCGATCGGATAGAATTCGTCCACGCCCGCCTTTAGCGCCGCGTAGGCCACCGCTGGCGACAGCTCGCCCTTGGGCGCCGGCGCCACCATGACGATCCGTTCGACGCCGGCAATCCGTGCCGGGACGATGTTCATCAGCACGGACGACGGATAGCTCGCCCGCCCACCGGGCACATAGACGCCGACCGAGTCCAGCGAGGTCCAGCGCCAGCCCAGTTCGATGCCGGCTTCGTCCGTGAACCGATGATCAGCCGGCCGCTGCGCGCCGTGATAGGCCGCAATCCGGTCATGCGCAAAATCGATCGCCGCGCGGAGGTCCGCCGGGCATTCTGCGGCAAGCGCATGCAGGTTCACATTGTCGGATTCCAGCGTTGACGGGTCGATCTGCAAGCCGTCGAACTTCGCAGTCTGGTCGGCCACGGCGGCGCCGCCGCGTTTTTTTACGTCCGCCAGGATATCGCGCACGACGCCGAACACATCGTCGCCCTGCCCGCGATCCTCGGCGAGAAAGCGCGTCAGCACCTCGTCGAACTGAGGCTTCGCAGCGTCGAAATGGCGGGCCATGGGGCGGATCCGGCGTTTGTGAACTCCGCTTCATGGACCGCGCGCCGGGCGCTGGCAAGGCGGCGAATGGGGCAATTTACGGGCGCTTGGCAGCAGCGGCCCCGCGGGGATAGTCTCCGATCAACAACAAGGCCGGGAGGCGCCGTAGATGTTCAGCCATGTCACACTCGGAACCAATGACTGGGCCCGCGCCAAGCCATTCTGGGACGCCGTCTCCGGCGTGCTCGGACTGCCGGTCCTGTTCGCTTATGACGGCGGAGTCGCCTATGGCCCGGCTGCGGGGCCGAAGATCTTCATCGGTCCGACTTTCGACGGCCGGCCAGCCGCCAACGGCAACGGCACGCACGTCGCCTTCCTCGCCAAGGACCGCGCCACGGTGGATGCCTTCCACGCTGCCGCCCTCACCCATGGCGGCACAGATGAGGGCCCGCCCGGTCCGCGGCCGCACTACCATCCGAACTATTATGGCGCTTACGTCCGCGACCCCGACGGCAATAAGCTCCAGGCCGTCTGTCACGCGGCGCCGATGTAAGCCCTACCGCTTCCGCCGTTCGTGGCTCGGCACGTGACGGGTCGGCCAGACGTAGTCGCTGTCGATGAGTGAGGCATCAAGTGCCTCCACCGTCAGTTCGATCTCGCCGTCGCCGGCGAACAACAGCGTGATCTTGCCGCCCGGCGGCTCGGCGTCCGGCGTGAAGGTCACGCTCAGCAGCGAGAGGATGAGTTCGGGATCGGTCTTGGTCACCGCCCGCGTCTTCACGCCCAGCACGCCGTCAAACGCCAGCAGCGCCCGCACGCGCTCGCCCTGCTCGCCCTTGCGCGCCGGCGCCGTCTCCCAGCGGTATCGGTTCAGCTCCAGCCCGAAGCGCCGTTTTTTCTGCTCGTACTTGAGGTTGCCCGCCTTCACGACCGCGTCCTGCACGGCCGCCGCGATAATGTTCAGGTCCTCGGCCTCTTCCGTGAAAAGGCGCAGCGCTTTCGGATCGGTCATCAGCCCCTGTCCGCGGTTATTCTTCTTCGCCAGATCGGCGTTCGATCTTTGCGCCGCAACCCCCGAGTTTCGCTTCTAGGCGTTCGAAGCCGCGGTCGAGGTGGTAGATGCGGTTGACGACCGTCTCGCCTTCGGCCGCGAGCGCCGCGATCACGAGCGATACCGAGGCCCGGAGATCCGTCGCCATCACCGGTGCGCCGGTCAGGTGATCGACGCCCTTCACGACTGCCTCCTGCCCGCGCACCTGGATGTCGGCGCCGAGGCGCGAGAGTTCGGGGGCGTGCATGAAGCGGTTCTCGAAAATCGTCTCGCGGATGATGCTGGTGCCCTGCGCGGTGCACATCAGCGCCATGAACTGGGCCTGCAGGTCGGTGGGGAAGCCGGGGTGCGGCTGGGTCGACAGGCTGACGGCCTTGAGCGCCGAGCCGTTGCGGCGGATGCGCAGCGTGGAGGCGGCTTCATCTGCATCCACGGTCACGCCGGCCTCGCGCAGCTTGCCGATGAGGGCGCCGAGGTCTTCGACCGGCGCGCCATCCAGCGTGACATCGCCGCCGGCAGCAGCGGCCGCCATGGCGAAGGTGCCCGCCTCGATCCGGTCCGGCATGACCGGATAGGACGTGCCGTTCAGTTTCTCGACGCCCTTGATGCGGATGATCGGCGTGCCCGCGCCGGTTATCTGCGCGCCCATCGTGTTCAGGCAATTGGCGAGGTCTTCGATCTCCGGCTCACGCGCGGCGTTTTCGAGGATCGTCTCGCCCTTGGCGAGCGTCGCTGTTAGCATCGCGTGCTCGGTAGCGCCGACGCTGACCGTGGAGAAATTGATGTGGGCGCCCTTGAGGCCGTGGATGGCCGCCGCCTTCACATAGCCGCCCTCGACGCGCAGGTCCGCGCCCATGGTTTCCAGCGCCTTCAGGTGCAGGTCCACCGGGCGGGCGCCGATGGCGCAGCCGCCGGGCAGCGACACGGTCGCATGGCCGGAGCGGGCGATCAGCGGGCCCAGCACGTTGAAGCTGGCGCGCATCTTCCGCACCTGCTCGTAGGGCGCGATGGTCGATTTGAGCTCGGCCGCGTTCAGGTGGCAGGTCGAGGTGCCCTTCGGCCAGTAGACCTCGACGCCGAGCGATTCCAGCAGCTGCGCCAGGAAGCGCGTATCTGCCAGGTTCGGCATGTTGGTGAGCTCAACCGGCTGGTCCGTCAGCAGGCAGGTAACCATGAGCTTGAGCGCCGAGTTCTTGGCGCCCGAGACGGAGATGTGGCCGTTGAGCGGCGTGCCGCCCGTGATGTGAAGTCTGTCCATGCCGCTGAGATATACTGTGCTTCGCGGCTTTGTCAGGGCCGGAATGTGCGCCGGATCGGGTTTTCCGCCCCGGACCATGACGCCGCAGGCCGATTCAGGTATGACCGGCAGGCGCAATGCGGATCATTCCCCCATGCACACGGTTGATGCCATCCACAGCCGCCGCTCGATCCGGGCCTATCAGGACCGCCCGGTCGACCGCCACATGATCGAGGAAATCGTCTGGGACGCGGCACAGGCGCCCACGCCGCCGGTCAGCGGCGACGAGCCTTTCACATTCATTGTAGTGGAAGGCGCCGAGCGGGTTGCCTTGTTCGGCATGCAGGCGCTCCAATACGTCCGCGAGACGAGGCCGCCGGGGCCCGGGTATGACTGGCTGGACCGGGACGACTTCTCGGTGTTCTTCAATGCGCCGGCGGTGATCGTCATCTGCGCCCAGGCGGATGAAGGCGGCCAGGCGGCGCAGGACTGCAGCCGTGCGGGGCAGAACCTGATGTTGTCGGCGCAGGCGCGAGGGCTTGGAACCTGCTGGGTGGGCTCTCCGATGGACTGGCTGCGCGACCCGGACACCAAGGCAAGGCTTGCGATTCCCGAAAACCTGACGCCCTTCGCCGCATTCACGCTCGGCTATCCGCAAGGCACGCCAACTGGCCATCCCCGGGATCGGCCGCCCACGATCTGGGCGCCCTGACCGTCAGTTCAGGTGCAATGGCATTGCCGTGACGCCTCGCAGCCCGGTGCGTGCTGTCCATGAGAGCTTTTCAGGCGGAACCGCAAGCCGGAGGCGCGGGTAACGCGCGAAGATCTGACTCAGTGCGACCTCGGTTTCGAGCCGCGCGAGGTGCAGACCGAGGCAGATATGCGGACCACCGCCCCAGCCCAGATGCCTGTTCGGTCGGCGAGCCGGGTCGAACACGAGGGGCGCCTCAAACACGGCCGGATCGAGGTTGCCGGCAGCCAGCAGGGCCATGATCTTGTCGCCGCGCTTCAGGGCCTTGCCGTGGAATTCCGTGTCGGCCTTCACATAGCGCGGCTTGGTCATTTGCACCGGACCGCCGTAGCGCATCAGTTCATCCACCAGCACGCCCATCCCCTCCTCGTCCGCGGTCATCACCGCGTCGCGGGCGCCCGGTTCGGTCAGCAGGGTGTAAAGGCCGCACGACATCAGATGGGTCGTCGTTTCGTGGCCCGCCGCGAACATGACGAACACCATGGCCAGCAATTCTTCCTCGCTCATCCGGTCGCCGTCGGCCTCGGCATGCACCAGTTCGGTGATGAGACCCGGACGCGGCTCGACTCGGACGCGGGCAAACTCGTCCCCGAAGAACTGCTGGACGGGGCCGATCTGGAAGACCGCCCGCACCATCCCCCAGAACGTGCTGCCTGCCGCGATGCCATCGAACAGCGCGAACAGCTGCTTGCGGTTCTCGCCCAGCCCCAGCAGGTCGCAGATGACCTGAAGGGGCAGCGGCCGGAACAAGCCGTTCACCAGATCGGTCTGGCCCGCCGCCTCCATCCCGTCGAGCAGCCGGCTGACCTGCAGCGCTATGGGCGCACGCAGCGTGCCGACCGCCGCGCGCCGGAACGGGCCATCCACGAGCTTGCGCAGGCGCCGGTGATCCGGGTCGTCCATTGTCAGCACGTTGGACGCCAGCACTTTGAGGGACTTCGGCAGCAAAGGCAGGCCGAAAGCAGACGAATTCCCGGCATTGCGCGCGTCGACGGCGAAGCGGTCGGTATCCTTGAGGAGATCCTGGCTGGCGGCATGGCTCACCGTCACCGCCAGCCTGCCGAATATCGGAATCGACATTTCCTGCACCGGCGGGCCGGTCAGAGCGGCAGCAAGCGCCGCATGAAGGGAGCGTTTGAGAGCCTGGGTGCCAAGCCGCGACAGGCTCATGGCTTCTCGGCGGCACCCGGCGCCGGGCCGGATTCCTTGCGAGCAGCGGCCTTCCGGCGCTTCAGGTTGGCCCTCAGGGCTTCCACCCGGCGGGCCTCGCGCTCGGCTTGTTCGGGGGTTGGCGGTTTCTGGCTCATGTTCAGCGGATAAACGGTCTTTTCACGGCGGAGAGCTTAGGCTAAAGCCCGCGAACCGAACCGGCAATGCCGCCTTAGCTCAGGGGTAGAGCGCATCATTGGTAATGATGAGGTCGAGAGTTCAATTCTCTCAGGTGGCACCATCCGGGTACTCAAGTCAGAGCGCCCCGCCCCGGTTCAGCCCAAAAAATTCTTGAACCGCAGTCTTCGCACTCAGTTGTCTCTCAGCTGCAGCCTGCATGGGCAGTTCTCCAGGACGCCGGCGCGATGATTACAATCATGTCAGGCAGTTTTACTCTGGTTTCCAAGCAAAGGCCTTGCAGCGCCGGCGCCATTCATGATTTATAAACCATAATCCAGTCGGCGGGCCGGCTGGAATGTGGGGAATAAAATGAGTTTGCTCGGCGATCCAAGAATTGGCGTCGCGGCCGATGACAGTTACGCACCCTTTCAGCCCAGGGTCGCGTTTTCCTATTCATCCGTGGCCGCTGCAACCGAACCGGCTTCGTTCCAGATCGAAGGAATTGCGCGCTCCGAAGTCCTCCCTTGCGCGGTTGATGCACCCTCGGTCGAATTCAAACCGCTGGACCCGAAGACCGGCCCGGAATTGAGCGATGCGGTGCCATTGTCCGAATACCAATGGTCAGGACCCGGACGGCCTGAACCGTACCGGCGCCTATTGGACATCGCCGTATCCCTGACCCTCCTGATCGCTCTTGGGCCCCTGTTGCTGCTTGCTGCGGCAATTCTCCGGATGCGGATGGGCGCCGAGCCGCTTGTGACTGAACGGCGAATCGGACGTTTCGGGAAAGAAATCGATCTCATCAGCTTCCGGACGAAAATGCGCGGAAACCCCGAAGGTGCCCGGTTTGGCCGCATGTTGCGGCGCGCCGGCGTATCGTCGCTGCCGATGCTTCTGAACGTGCTGCGAGGCGACCTGAGCCTCGTGGGTCCTCGCCCGGTCAGCGAGCACGAACTGCCGCGTTACGGTCTGGACGTCATCTACTACCTTGCCGCGCGGCCGGGCTTCACGGGCGCCTGGCGCATCAACCGCGCCGCGCATGCCGGACAAGCCGGGCGAGACCGCGCCGATCGGGAATATGTTCGCGCACGAACATTCACGGCAGACCTGAAGTTCATGCTGGCGACCCTGCCCGCCACCCTCATTCGGAAGAGAGCCGTCTAGGCCAGGCGTTCTGGCCTCAGCCACGGCTCGCTCAGAAAGGGCGGACGAGCATGAAGACCGCGATCATCCACTACTGGCTCGTGGGCATGCGCGGCGGCGAAAAGGTGCTTGAGCAATTGTGCAAGATGTTCCCCGATGCGGACATCTTCACGCACGTCTATAATCCCGAAGAGATCTCCGAAACGATCCGCCAGCACAAGGTCGAGACGACGTTCATCGGCCGCATTCCCGGCGCGCGCAAGCACTACAAGAAAATGCTCAGCCTAATGCCGAGAGCCTTGGAATCGCTCGACCTGAGCGCTTACGACCTCGTCATCTCGAGCGAATCCGGCCCCGCCAAGGGCGTCATCTGCCGGCCCGACGCCTTGCACATCTGCTACTGCCACAGCCCCATGCGCTATATCTGGGACCAGCAGGCACAGTATTTCGCGCAATCCGGAATGGTCACACGGATGGGCATGCGCATGCTGCTGCCAGCGGTGCGCATCTGGGATGTCGTCTCTACGGCCCGCGTCGATCACTTCATCGCCAACTCGTCCGCCGTCGCGCAGCGTATCGACAAGTTCTGGCGCCGGCCGTCCGAAGTGATCCCGCCGCCGGTGAACACCAAACGCTTCCGCCCTGCCGGCGAGCGCGAAGACTTCTACCTCTATGTCGGCGAGTTCGTGCCCTACAAGCGAGCCGACATCGCCGTGGAAGCCTGCAACCTGCTTGGCCGCAAGCTGAAAGTCATCGGCGACGGCGTGCTGATGAACAAGCTGCGCGGTATAGCCGGGGAGAATGTCGAATTGCTTGGCAAAGTGCCCTTGAAGGTGCTCGCGGACCACTATGCCGCCTGCAAGGCGCTGCTGTTTCCGGCGGAAGAGGACTTCGGGATCGTCCCGGTCGAGGCGATGGCGTCGGGCGCGCCGGTTATCGCGTTCAAGCGGGGCGGCGCGCTGGACTACGTGATCGAAGGCCGCAACGGGCTGTTTTTCGAGGAGCAAACGGCACAGTCACTTGCCAACGCGATCGAGCAGTTCGAGGCCGATGCAGACCGCTTCGATCCGATGACCATCTCCCACCTCGCCCGCCGCTTCGATACCGCGTCGTTCGTGCGGCGGATGCAGACGTCGATCCTCAACAAGATGGCGCTTCACCAGCACATGGATCCATGGCTGAAGGAACTGAGCCTGCGCTGGGGCGTCGAGCCGCCGTTTCCGACCGCAGCGGACAACCCGAACGACAGCAAGTTTCCGCTGGGCAGCGCAGCGCGCGTGCCGCGTCCAGCCAGCTGACTTACAGCCCGATGGGGCGGCCCTTACCATAGTCGCACAAAACGGATTCGGGCGGGCGGATGTGCGGACGGCGGCCTGCCGCCTCGTCGACGAGTGCGCCGGCCATGTCTTCGACATCCCGCCGGCTGCGCGGTGACCAGGGCAGTTCTTCAAAGTCCGTCCGCTCACGCGGCATCTTCATCAAATCAAGAACGAAAGGCGCATACCGCGACAGCGCGTTGCGCAGCTTGAAGCCGTAACGGAACTTGGCGAAATCGGTGCGCGCCTTGAGCCGATCCTTCGCGGTCTGAGCCGGGATGAAGTCCGACCAGATGGTGTTCTTCAACTGCTCCGCATACCACGCCGCCGCACTCTGCCAGCGTTCAGGCCGTTTGCGCGACCAGGGTTTGGTCGATGTATAGTGTTCGAGATACGGCACGAGCTTGCCGCCGAAGTTCAGGTAGGTCTCGTGCAGGTTCCAGCGCGGGTCGAGCGGCGTCCATTTGTCTTCAAGCGCATGGTTCAGCGCATCCTGGTCCGGCGCCTCGTGACAGGCCTCCGGAAAATCACGCAGGAAATCGCGCGCACGCGCCAGCAAGCCCTGGTCCAGCATGGCGGGCCAGTCGAACAGCATGACGCCGGACTGGAGGTAGGGCGCTGTGTCAGCCAGCTTCAGCTCGCGGCGGCGGCGGCGGATATTGCCGGTGACATAATAGATGAAATCATGCGCCGCCGCAGCGGGCCGGCCGCGCAAGTCGGTATCCAGCAGCGGCTTCACCGGACTACGCAGCCGCGTATCCGCATCGAAATACACCAGCCGGTCGTATGAACGGTCGAACAAGTCGTCGAAATACAGGCGAAGATAAGCCGCGCGCGGCCACCGGCTTGCCACTGGCTTGATGCGGTCGGCGATCGCATCGGCATTGATGATGCTCACCTGCATGCCACGCGCCGCGAAGAAGGCTTCGGCCGCGTCATAGCCCGATCGCGGAACGTCGCAGCAGACAAGGAACAGTTCGGCAGCGCCCGGCTGCAAGTTGTCGAACACGGATTTCAGCTGGCAGCAGGCCGCCGGAAGGTATCCGGCATCCGTTCCAGTCGTGATGGCAATTTTCAACGCGCGTCCCCACTCGGACTTCCCCGCAACTATTCCGAACAGTCTACCGCGGCGCAACCCTCATCTTTGAAGAAAAGCATTCGCGCAGCATAGATTTTGGTCAATTCAAGTAATTCTTCTCCCCGCGCGCGATTCAATTTCCGCGCCGCGCCGTTTTCTGATTGGATTTGCTGGTACGCATCTGGAATGTTAGTTTCACACCGGAGCTCAAACGGCCCATCGGGGTTGTTGGCTCGGGTCTGAGGCCAGCCCACAGACCAGAGTACAGTGGCAGGTGGGACTTCCATGCGAAGTGATCTGGTCGACCGCGACAACCGCGCCGGAATGGCGCCGGGTCCCGTCTGCAGCAGCCGCACGATCCATCTCACAGCCAGACTGACTGTCACCTGTCTCACAGCGCTGATCGTGACACTCGCCGCCTGCAAGGCGCAGGCGCGTCCCGAACTGATCGATGCCGCCGCGCAGCCAGCCGCAGCCGAACAGGTTGGCGAAGGCCCCGCCAAGGCCGTGCCGCGAACCATCGATCCGGACAAGCTTCGCCTGTCCTTCATCGCGGATTTCAACGACTCCTTCTCCGTCTCGCCCTGGGGGTGCGTCACCGACTGGATTGCCCACACGCCCTGGCACGGGGATTTCGGCGACGCGACCTTCGCCGATCCGGTGAAGACCTTTCCCTTCACCATTGAGGACGGCGCGCTGGCAATCGAGGCGCGCCGCTTTGATGATGGATCATGGCAAACCGGCATGCTGTCTGCCCGCGATGTATGCAACAGCGGCTGGTCGCAGCTTTACGGCTATTTCGAAATCCGCGCGAAGATGCCGGACGCCCCCGGCTTCTGGCCGACCTTCTGGCTCATAGGCGTCAATCCGAAGATCGACACGGGCACATCGGAAATCGACGTTGTCGAGCATTACACGGCCCGCCCTGACACGTTCACCTCCGGCGTCATCAAGCACCCGGGCCTCGTTGACACGAACAAGCGGGTTTCGGGCCATACGCAGGAAGTCGAGCCGGGCCTGATGACCGGTCATTTCAACATGTACGGCGTCGAGATCGATCCGAAGGAAACAACCTTCTATTTCAACCGCGTCGAAATATTCAGCGTGCCGACCGAGCCGGAGTTTCGCCAGCCATTCTTTCCGCTCGTCAGCATGGCGGTCATTGCCGACGACGTGACCCGCGACACACCGGACAGCGTTAAGATGTACGTAGATTACATCCGGGCCTACCAGCGGATGCCCGAATGATCCGCGGCCTGCTCGAACCAATTGCTGCACCCGTGATCCGGTATGCCACGCGCTCTTATGTGGCCGGAGACGAGGTCGGCGATGCCGTGCGACTTGCCGAACAGGCGCACCTGCACGGCTATGCCTGCACGCTCTGCTACTGGAATGACGGCAAGGACGATCCGGAATTCGTTGCCGGTCAGTACCGCGCTGCGATTGACGGCATGCAGCGCGCCGGCCTGGACGGCGCTATCGCGATCAAGACGCCCGCTCTCTGGGATCGGGCTGACCTGGCCGCAAGCGTCTCAGGCTACGCGCGCGACCGCCACATCCGTGTAATGTTCGACTCCCACGCCCCAGCGCAAAGCGACGACATCTTCCGTGCGATCGACCTGTGCGGCCCTGAGGGCGTCGGACTCGCCCTGCCCGGCCGCTGGAAGCGCAGCCGCAGTGACGCTGACCGTGCCATCTCGCTTGGTCTCAGTATTCGCATCGTAAAAGGCCAGTGGGCGGACGATCCCGACACCGGCGCAGACATCGAGGCAGCCTACCTTGATCTTGCCGCCCATATCGCCGGACGCGCGAAATTCGTCGGTGTGGCGACAAACCAGGCGGCGCTCTCCAGCACGGCGATCAGCGCCTTGCTGGCCGCCGGCACGGCCTGCGAGCAAGAAGTGATTTATCCCGCCGCCCGGCAGGACGTCATCCAGGTTGCGAAAGACCATGACGTGCCCAGCCGGTTGTACGTGCCCTTCGGGTCGGCCTGGCTTCCTTATTCGCTCAGCCGTGCAGCGTCGAACCCGAAAGTGCTCATGTGGCTGATGCGCGACATGCTGACCTCCAACCGCTTCAAAATGCCGGCTCGCAAGCCATGAGATCGTTCGGATTGCCCCTTACAATGCGCGGTTATTTGTTGAATAAGTAACCGGGCAGTATTCAGGCGCCGGGGACCCGCCTGAAGCAGGAAAAGCTGCCCTTTTGGCCCTCGGATTGACTATCGATTGTTCGCTGTAGAACACAGGGATATTCCAACCGTGAACCGCCTGCACATCGCGCCTGAAGCCGGGACTTCAAACTCGCCTGCCGGTGAAGGAGCACGCGACACGCTGGATGTCAGGAGCCTGTGGTTCGCCATCCGCCGCCGTTCGAAAGTGATGGCCGCCATCTTCCTCGTGTGCACCGGCACAGCCGTGTTCGTGACCAGCCAGATGAAGGATGTCTACTCGGCGCGCACGCGCGTGCTGATCGATCCGCGCGACCGCCAGATCATCGAGTCAGGCGTGACGACGAGCGTGCGCCCGGACTCGACGATCATGGATACCGAAGTCCAGCTGATCCTGTCGCGCGACATGATGAACAAGGTGGTCGACGAGCTGAACCTTGATGCCGACCCCGAATTCAATCCGCTGCTGACCAGCACGAAACCCGCCGCGCGGATGCCGGGCCCGGGCGTCGCCACGTCCGGTGCAGCCGACAGCCCGGACGGCGCGCTCGTCGTGGCGGACGGCGACAAGGCGACCGAACCCGGCAGCCGCGGCCGCATGCTCGCCGCAGACTCCCTTCAGAGGTCCGTGACCGCATTTCGCGATGGCCTGACCTACGTCATCAGCATCAATGCCAAAAGCTCAGACCCTGAGAAGGCAGCGCTGATCGCAAACACGCTCACCTCGATCTACATCTCGGGCCAGCTGACCACCAAGGTCGACGAAACGGTGAAGGCCGGCGAATGGCTGCAGGAGCGCCTTGGCGTGCTCCGCGAAGATGTACGGTCAGCCGAGTCGGCCGTGCAGGAATTCCGGTCAGAACAGGGCCTCGTCGATGCAGGCGGCGTGTCGACCATCGAAGCCAAGATCGCAAGCCTGACCAGCCAGCTGCTGGTCCTGCAGGCCGACCTCGTCGAGAAGCGCCTTCGCCGGGATGAAGCGCTCAGATATGCCGACGCCGACTCCGCAACAGCGCAGAGCAGCGACGTCATCACATCGCCGCTCCTGACAACGCTTCGCAGCCAGCGCTCTGATCTCTCGCGGGAGTTCGCCGACATCTCGACGCAGTACAGCACGCTGCACCCCGAATATATCCGCGTGAAAAACCAACTCGACGAACTCGAGCTGAACATCGCTGCCGAGCGCCGCAGGATCCTGTCATCGCTTAAGAGTGACGTGCAGGTCGCGGAATCGCGGGTGACCTCGGTGGAATCCGAACTGCGCAACCTGAATGGCCAGCTCAACCGCAACAACCGCGAGCTGATCAAGCAACGTGAACTCGAACGCGAAGCGACAGCGTCGCGCGAGATCTATGAAGACCTGCTGACGCGCGCCGAACAGGTGACGCAGGCCTCACAGCTTCAGCGCTCCGATGCCCACCTCGTGTCGGCGGCCGAGCCGGCGACCGAACCCAGCGCTCCCAACCACAAGCTCAATATCGCACTCGGCGCGCTTGTCGGGCTCGCGCTGGCCGGCTTTGCGGCTGTGTTGTTCGAAATGTTCGAGAAGGGCGTCTCAAGCTCAGAGGACGTCGAGGAGTTTATCGGGCTTCCGCTGCTCACGACCGTGCCCGGCGTACCGCGCAAGAACCTCTTGAAGCAATACACTGCCGACCAGCTCAGTCGCTACATGCTCGGGAAGCCGAGGTCGGCCTTCACCGAAGCAATCCGAAATCTGTTCCATACACTGTTCCGGGCCTCGCGCCGTGAAGGCGCCCTGACCGTGGCCTTCACGTCCGCCCTGCCCGGCGAAGGCAAGACCACGCTGACGCATTGTGTTGCCGCTCTTGCGGCCACGCAGAGCAAACGTGTGCTCATCGTTGACGCGGACCTTTATCGCCGCACCTTGTCCAAATCCATCGCGCCGGATGCGCAGGTCGGCTTACTGGAAGTGTTCCAGGGAAAGGTTTCGGCCACTGAAGCCATCCGTCCGCTTGCGGATAGCCACCTGTCCATCCTGCCGGTGGCCGACGCGCCTTCCGATCCCAACGTCGTTGTGACGCGGGAGGAATGCGAGAAGCTGTTCACAGAGCTGAAGCAGCACTACGACCTCGTGGTGATCGACTGCCCACCCGCCTTGCCCGTGCTCGAAGCCCGCGTGATTGGCGCCGCTGCGGATACGCTGATCTTCGCGGCGCGCTGGCGCAAGACACACCGCAAGGCTGTCGCCAAATCGATCCAGCTGCTCAATACCGAAGGCGCAAACATCCTCGGCGTCGCAATCACCCGGGCCGACCTGCGCACACAGGCCCTTTATGACGACTTTGGCGGCTCGCACTACAAGCTGTATTCCGCTTACTACCGGGATTGAGCGCAGCCGTGAGCGACACTGCAGACGCCGCTGCTCAGGAGCTGAATAGCGGCCAATCGTCCGGCGCCGGGCGTTGGATCCTGATCTCTCGGGTAGCCGCCCAGCTGTCGCAGATCACATTGTTCCTGATGGCAGCCCGGTTCCTGACGCCGGCTGAGTTCGGCGTCTTCGCGCTGATCCAGGCTTTTTCGGCATTGCTGTTTGTCGGCGCCGCCGCCGGATGGCGTGAAGTCATCATCAGCACGGCCAATTCGCAGCGCGAGATCAACCAGTTGATGGCTTTCTCGATGGCAAGCGGCATCGCGATGGCGCTCGCGGGCGGGATGGTTTCACTGGGACTGGAGTTCACCGGCCACGAGGCAGCGGGCAAGCTGGCCGCGCTCTTCTGCGTCTGTGTACTGATTGCCCCGGTCGTCAATGCGTTCAACGGCTTACTCGTCCGGCGCGGCAAGGTGCGCGCCTTTGCGATCGCGAGCATTGCAGCGGAGGCGCTCGCCTTTGCGGTGGCCGCGTGGTCGCTCGTCGTGGGTTACGGTGTTTACGCGCTCGCCTTTGGCAAGATCGTGTTCCTCGCCGCCTGCGCCGGCCTCCTGGCCTGGCAAGCCGGATGGCACGGCGGCCTGACGCTGCGCGGCGCACGCACCCGGCTGTTGCTGTCAACCTCGTTCCATATCCTTGCCAACCGTCTGATCTTCTTTGTGCAGAGCAATAGCGCCACCTTTCTCGTCGGTGCGTTCCTTGGCCCGGCAGGAGTAGGCTTCTACCGGGCGGCCGAGCGCGTGGTGTCGTCCGTCGCTGAACTGGTCATGGAGCCGCTGCGCATGATCGCATGGGTCGAGCTTCGCCGCGCCGCCGACAGCGCCGACCCCGCCGATCCGAACCTGCGCGCCCGCCTCGCCGACGCCGCCACCGCGATCCTGCCGCTGTTCATCTTCATGACGGCGCCGGTATTCATGGGCCTGTCATTCGTCGCCAACGAACTTGTCGTCTTCGCCCTCGGGCCCGCCTGGGCACCTTCCGGCGGAATCGCAGCGATCTTCGCACTGACCGCCATCCATGTGGTGCCGGGCGTTCTCGCCGAGCCGCTTCTTTCTCTGGCTGGAGAGATCAAGCGCCTGCCGCGCATCATGCTGATGAACGCCGCTGTCAGCGCCAGCATGATGGTCCTGCTCGGCCCCTTCGGCCTGTATGCGCTTGCCTCGGCGGCCATCCCGGCCGGCCTCTTCACGATGGGCAGCATGTTCTGGGTGCTCCGGCGGCATGGCGGCTTCGCATGGCGGCCTGCCTTGCGCGGTGCCGGCATTGCCATCCCGCCGCTCGCCGCCATGGCCGCGGTGGTCATCGGCACGCAGTGGATCGCCGCTCAGGCAGGGATCCCGCTCCTCGTATCGCTGGCGATCCAGGTGGGCGTCGGCGCGGTCACTTATATCGGTGTACTGTACATCCTGAAACCGGAAGCGCTGCTGGCGCTTCGCCGCCTGTGAAGTCTTGTTGATGTGCCCATTCCGGTCCTTCTGCACATTTGCTGATCGAGGCGCCTCATGCAGGTAACGCTGGTTGGCTTCGTATTGATCGGCCTTTGGGTTGCGGCCGTGTTCCGCGGAATCTCCGCCACAACCTACCTCACCCTGCTGATGGTGCCGCTCGGCGCGGCCGCGGTCATCAATATTCCCGCAAGCGGGCTGAGCATCCTCGCCTTGCAGGGGCTCGCCGCGCTCACCACCGGGATTGCCGTTCTCCAGCTGCTCGCCACAGGCCGCCGCAACGAGACCAGCATTCCGGCCGCGGCGTGGGTGCTCGGTCTCCTCTGCGTCTACGGGGTCATTTCTGCTTTTGCCTTGCCTCGCCTGTTCTTCCACGACGTCTTGGTCGTGCCTTACCAGCGCGCGATCGACGGCGTCCGCATGAGCGAGATCTTTTTCACGACACTGATCCCGCTCGCACCAACCTCATCCAACATCTCCCAGCCCGGCTACCTGCTCGCGAGCTTCGCTTTCTTCCTCGTGATGATCAGCGTCGCCCGCCTGAAGGGCGCCGGCTACCTTTCGCGCGCCCTGCTGGCAGCCGCCCTGCTGAACGCCGCACTCGGATTCATGGATATGTTGCGCCTCGATTTCCTGCTGGATTTCATCCGCACCGCTGACTACGCGATCGTCGCTGACTGGAGCATCCTCGGCACTGACCGGCTGATCGGCGGATTTCCGGAACCGTCCGCGTTCGGATCTGTCTGCGCCATCTTCGCCGCATACGGTCTGTCGATCTTTTTCGACCGGAACGACTGGGTCGCCGGCGGCATCGGCATCGCCAATGGCTTCTTCGCGGTCATGGCCCTGTCGTCGACCGGCTGGTTCGGCCTCGTTGTGCTCGGATCATTCCTGATCCTGCGCACGCTGTTCGACATCGCTGGGGGAGGCGGCGGACGCCGGGCCAGCGTCATCATGGTCCTCGCGTTTCCGGTCCTCGTCGCCATAGTGGCGATCATCGTGCTCACGCCTGCCGGCCAGTACGTGATGGACATGGCCGACCGCATGATCTTCAGCAAGGGCGAGAGCGCCAGCGGCCTTGAGCGCGGCGTCTGGGCATCGGAAGGCTTCCGCGTGTTCCGCGAAACCTTCGGCTTCGGCGCTGGCCTCGGGTCGGTACGCTCGAACGGCATCATCCCGGTCATCCTCGCGAATGTCGGCTGGCCCGGCCTCGTGTGTGCCGCGGTCTTCATGTGGCTGGTCTTCCTGAAACCCACCGGCCTGAACCGTTCCGCTTCACCCGAAACGCGCAATCACCGCGTGCTGTTCCGCGCCTCGCTGGCCGCCACGATCACCGCGCTCGCCATGATGGTCACGACCGCCGTGCTGGTCGACCCCGGCATCCTGTTCTTCGCGTTCGCCGCGATCGCCGTCTGCGTGCGCCCGCAGCCTCAGCGCGCGCCTGCACCCCGCCGTCGGATGGTCCATGCCGCGCGCTGATCTCCGTCAGACCTTTTACGCCTCAGCCACGCGCGGCCGCCGATGAAGGTCGCGCTGGTCAACGTCAAGTACAGCCCGAACCTCGGTGACGGCCTGATCGCGGAGTGCCTCGAATGGGCGCTCGGCCAGCGCTTGTCCGGGGCAAGCTTTGCGTCGGTAGACCTGGCCGGCCGCACCGGGTTCGATTCGGCCTCGGGAGCTGGGCGCGGCCGCGCGCTCGCCATGCTCGCGAAATTGCCCCAACCGTTCCGGCAGATGGCTGTTTCAGCCATCCTCCGTACACTGATCTCGGCGCGCTACACCTCAATCTGGTCCGCGCAACTGGAGACATGCGACCGGGTTCTGCTTGGCGGCGGCCAATTGCTGGGAGACGCCGACCTCAACTTCCCGATAAAGATCGGCGCGGTTGCGTCGCTCGCCCGTCAGCGAGGCCTGCCCTCTGCCGTGTTTGGCGTGGGTGTCTCGAAGGACTGGTCTCCCGGGGGCGAGCGCCTGTTCCGGCGCGCACTTTCCACGCTCGCGCCCAGCTATGTTGCTGTGCGCGACGCGGCGTCAGTTGCCAACTGGCAGTCCCATTTCGCGGAAGCCGGACTTCCCCCTGCCCGTCTCTGCCGGGATCCCGGTCTGCTGGCGGCCGAAGTCTACCCCGTGCCTGAACGTCCTCGCCGCGACCGGCGCCTCGTCGGCGTAGGCATAGTCAACCCATTGACGCTGAACCTGCATTCCCACGGCACACCCGTTTCCGACGCGCACGCCCGCAGCGCCTGGACAGCGATGATCGCAGCCTTGATCGCTAGCGACCTTGACGTCGCCCTGTTCACGAATGGTCCGTCCGACGACGAACGTTTTCTTGAAGAGGTTTTGGCAACCGCCGAGCCTGGCGCCGCGCAACGCGTCACCCGACTGCCGAGACCTGCGATTCCGGCGGACCTCGTCCGTAACATCGCGGGCTGCGACGCCATCGTGGCGCATCGCCTGCACGCCTGCATCACCGCTTTCGCCTGCAAGGTGGCGCACGTGGGCCTCGGTTGGGACGCCAAACTGCCGGCATTTTTCGCTTCGGTCGGCCGGCACGATTTCGTGCTTGGCATGCTGCAGGATGTCCCGCCCGCCTGCGTGGCAGATGCCGTGGTCAAGGCTATTGCACAGCCCGTTCCCGCTGAGACTTATTCGACGGCAATTGCAGAGACCTGGGCGGGCATCGATGCCTGTGCCGCGGCCCTCGCCACACTATAGTTCGAGTATCCGCTCGGGTTTCAGCCGCCCACGGACGAGGTCCCATGCTGCGAGGCCGTTACCCTTCAGCCGCCCCTTACGGTCCACCCATGGCTCGGGCTTGCTCACGCGCAGCAAGTTGGCCGCAAGGTTGCGGCAGATGTTCGCAAATGCGTAGTGAACCGGCGCCCGCCCCCGGACGAGCAGATAGAGCGGATTGGCGATCTGGGAGTAGCCGAAACGGACACCGGACGTGCGCCCGCGCTTCACGCCGCGGTGCACGCCGCGTAGCGCGCTCGCATGATATAGCGTGCCCCGGCGCGAAAGGCGCGTGCTGAGATCAAGGTCTTCAAGCCAGCCATAGAGCGGCAAGCGCTCATCAAAGCGCAATTCACCCATCGCCGACGCGCGCACCGCCATGTTGCAGCCATACAGCCCGCGCCGGCGCCGCACGCCGCCGGCATTTCCCGCGGCGCGGTCTATCCCAAGCAGGGTAAGGGCGTCCTCGCGCGACAGGCCAGGCCCCGTCACACCGTCTGCGAGCACCTCGCCGGTAACCCCTGCCGCCTCCTTGTGCGCCGCCATGAACCGCTCGAGCTGCTCGAAATAGTCCGCGGCCGGAACGAAGTCGTCGTCCATGAACACGATGACATCCGCGCTTTCCGCCACCGCATCAATGCCGATATTTCGTTGCGCGCACGAACCTTTGCGCGCACAGGCGATCGTTCGCATGCAGATGCCGTCGAGTCCTGCTGGCGCGTCCGCGCCCTCCATCACGCAAAACACAACGGCGTCCGGCGGCCGTGTCTGCGCCGCAAGGTCCATGGCCAGTTCACCTGCCTCAACCGGCCGCCCGAGCGTCGCGACCACGACTGCAATTCTCATGGGCTGGCTCCCGTCAACACGGGCGCACGGCTCAACTGCTCGTCGTACAGCGCGATCATCTGGTCCCGCCAGCTGTCCGGTGTCGATGCGAATGCGCGGCAATTCTCGAAGCCCGCGCGGCTGGCGGCGGCGACAACGTCGTCCGATCCGAGCTGGCGTACCGCACCCGCAAGCGCTTCTGGCGAGCGCTCGCCGGCAAGGAACGCGGCGCCCGTGCCGGCCGCCTCCTGCGCCACGAACGAATCCGCAAATGCAATCAACGGCACCCCGCTCTGCAAGGCCTCCAGCGCGACCAGCCCGAAGGGTTCGGGCAACCGGCTCGGCATCACAAGCGCGCGCGCTTCCCGGATCAACCCGGCTATCTCGCTGTGCGACCGCCAGCCTTCCAGCACCACATTCGGAAACCTGCTCGCGAGCAGATCGCGCTCTGGCCCCTCGCCGATCACGCGCAGCCGCCTGCCCGCAGCGCGCGCCGCTTCGGCTGCCAGCACCGCGCCCTTCTCCGGCTGCAACCTGCCGATAAAGAACAGGTCGGCATTGCGCTCCGCCTCAACCCGCGTCGCGCAAAAAGGCGTGACCGGATTTCGCAGCACGCGCAGCCGGCCATGGTCGGCACCCGCACGCGTGATCCAGTCCTCCATCGCCGGGTGAATCATCGCGATCAAGGCCGGCGTCCGCGCAAGCGAAATCAGTTGCTGGCGGCGAAGGATACGCAGCACGCGGAATGCTTTCTCGGCCCGCTTTCGCTTGTCGCAGTGCGTCGCCAGGCAGGCACCGCTGAGGGGAACCAAAGGGCAGACCGTGTCTGTCTGGAAATTGAAATATGACCCGTTCGGGCAAACGAGGCTGAAATCGTGCGCTGATACGACAAGGCGTTCCTCTACCGGCGCCAATGCGCGGAACACCGCCGGCGACAAGGTCTGCGCCCATCCGTGCAGGTGATAGACAGTATCGGGACCATCCTCTGCGGCAATCACGTCGCGCACCAACCGGAAAGCTGCTTCATTGTCGAAGCCGTCACGGACACGGCGCGCGAAGGGCTGGTCGAGCAAGGGCAACCCGCCCAGCGCCACTACGCGAATGCCATACGGCAGACCGTGACGCGCCCCGCTGTCCCCCGTCACGTAGACGACCTTCAGGCCGGCCGCATGCAACAGCCGCGCCGACAGCAGCGCCAGCGAAGTCGCTCCTCCCAGCGCTTCAGACCGGTCGTTGAGAATGACAACTTTCTGCACACGCACGGCAGGCTTCACCTCGCCTTGTCCATGGCCGTTGCCTGCACACCCGACACGCCGCGCCGCAGGTCGAAGATCACGTCCTCGCCGTTGGAATCAACATGGTGGCACCCCCGAATGAAGCGCACAGGGCGCTCTTCATATTCAGAATGGCTCAGGCGCAGGATCTCCATCAGGTATAGTCCGTAGCCATACTGTCCATATTCCAGGCTTTGCGCCGGGCGATACAGCTTTCCATCCTTCCAGAATACCCGCCCGCCATTTCGGGCGTAGCGCGCGTCGGCCACGACCGGATTTCGCGCGTGCGGCTCCAGCCGTTTGAGCAATGGACCATCTGCTTCATAGACGCTGAGCTCGAGCCCCGCATCAACCGACGGATCAAACGCCGCGTTGGTGAACAGCCACCATTTTGCTCCGTCAAAATGCAGGTTGGAATCCACTGCATACGCACCTTCGAGCGCTGACGAAACCAACTCCCACTCGAACGGGAAATTCACCGCCCGCCAGATCTCCACGCGGCGGCGCGCGCAGCATTCCGGCATCATGTAAATCTCCCCCGCATACTCGAATACATGCGGATAGGAGAGATGCCCGCCGCCGGACATCACGATGCTGACCGGCCCGAGCCCGTCATGCGTGAGTTCTGCAACACCGATCGAGCCCGTGTCCTCGACATAGTCGAACACTTCAAAGAAAGCCCAGAGTCTGCCATCGCGGCGGAACAGGAACGGATCCGCGAGATAATGTTTCCGGCTTGACGACAACGCCTCCGCCTCACCGGGCGAAAAGTCGAGTGGCGACCCGCGCCCGTGGTAGAGCCGGAAATGCGGCGAGAGCATCCCGCTCCAGGCACTCACCCGCTTCGACAACGTATCCGCACCACGGGCCGCCGCATAGGATACGAAGTTTCCTGCAAACAAGAGCGCCTGATCCTTTGGCGCCGCGCCGGGCGCCTGCAGCGTCAGTGCGTCCTGTGCGTTCGCCCGGCCCGCGCGGACTTGCGCACCAGAAAGCCGCGCGCGCAGCGTCCGCAGGATCATCGCCACGATCACCTGCTGCGCCTGCTCGAGATTGCGGGCCGCGCTTCGCCGGCTGGCGCACACCGCCTGATCGATAGTCTGGTAGCCGGACGCTGTCCTGGCTTCCAGCGCGATCGGGAAAGCACCGGGGCTCGTCACCGCCATCTGCATGCCGGTGCGCTCAGGCGAGGCAGGCCCCCGCAGGAAGTCGACCGTCCAGACCTCGCCCACCGGCTGAGACAGCTCGCCCGCTTCGGCACGCAGGTCCAGCATGATATCCAGCGGCCTGTCGCACACGGCAGCGCCTGCGTCGATCTGCACGCCGCGCCAATCCGGACGCGCCTGCGCGCCGCGCCGCCTGGTAACGAGATTGTCGATCTGGAACGCTGCCTGTTCGAGCGAACTCGCGAAGGCAGGCCGCCGCCGCGCCGGATCGAGTATCACGCAAGCGATCTGTACGCCCGGCAAGGCTCTCAGTTCACGGATGAGGCGTTCATGCCACGCTTCGAACGGCGCGGTGGCTTCGATGATGAAGCCAATCAGGAGCTCTATATGCGACACAGGAACGTCGATCATGGCGCGCCTATCGTCTCAGCCCAAGCGCGCGATACGTACCTGCCCGAAGGTTCAGCAGTATGGATTTTCCCTGCCGCGCGAATGAGAAGTGGCGAACGCTGTCTTCCGCATGCGCGAGGGGTGCCAGCAGATGCGACCGCCGGATCGCCGAGCGAATGCTGCGAGCCGTCTCGGTGCGGCCATTCGCCTGCGCTGCCTTGACCAACTCTTCCGCAAAGGTCAGCTCGCTCCAGTTCTTCAGGTAGATTTCGCCGAACGAGCGCGGCGTATAGTCGGACCAGTCAAACGCCGGCACGGCATCACCAGAAACACCGCAGAGGTCGAGCGCGGTCATCGTGCGCAGGCATTTCTGGCACCGCGAGCAGTTTACATACCCCTTGTTTTCAATCAGCCGGTCACAGACGTTGATCGCCGCCAGAGCGGCCGGAGAGCGCGCAAGAAAATGCGTCTTCTCGAACCGCCTGAACGTCGACCCGTCATGCGTGATGGTCAGGTCACGCCCGGAGTACAACCCGTCGACAATCGGCGACGACCCCCAGGCTTGCAGCTGCCCGTAAGTGTGGCTGGACGCGATGAGACAGTCCGAAAGGCCGTTCGACATCAGGCGCGCAATCGAAGCAAGACCGGCCGCGTGGGTGACGCGCGCATAGTTCTGGTACCATTCGTAGTCGAACGACATGATGTTCGAAAACACCGGCACAAAGGCCGCGCCAAGCGAGGTCGCGCCTTTGCCGAGTGACGCTTCCGCTTCCGTGTTGCGCACGATGGCGCCTGCATCGCCCGAATGGAATACGTGCATGGTCATGCAGATATTCTCGTCGGTGATGCGCGACGCCTCTGCACTCGCCAGAGGGCTGTGTCGCAGGAGCGTGAACAGGCTGTCCACGCCGCCCGAGAAGAACGACGCGACGCGCTTCGATGTCGGCCGCGGCGCAGCGTCTTCGAGGAAGTTTGTAACCTCGGGAACCCGGAACCGGTTCACCCAGGCCTGATGCTGGCGCGCCGCTGCGATGCAGTTGCGAAGCAGCAGCGGATCGACCTTCATGCCGCCAAGGTCAACATCCTCACGGTTGACAAGCGCCGCCATGACAAGCGCCGGCAGGAAAGCATCATCGCGCCGGTTGATCTCTTCGCCAAAGGTCGCCGGCACAAGGATGAAAAGCTCCTGCGACGCGCGCGCCTTGTCGAAACGCAGCGTGATCGCGCGGCCGAGCAGGTCGCCGGCCTCGATATCGCGGATGGCTTCAACGCGCATATTGATCGCCGTCCGGCTTCATCGCGCCGACCCGATCAGTGACAGCATCTGCTTCTTGATGCCTTTCAGGGACTGGCGCGCCCTGGCGCCGATCGGCAGCTTCTTGGCGATGTCCTCCACCATGAACATCGGCTTGAACATCCGTGAGCGGACGGCCGCACGGTTTGCGGCAACGACGATATCGGGTCGCTTGCCAACGGCCGCATCGCGGATCTCTTCGGCATAGAACTGCTCATCTCCGATGCCCACGCCGCGCAGCTGAAGGCGCCCGAATGCCTCCGGCGAATAGTCGCGCCAGTCAAACGCAGGCGTCGCTTCGCCTGCCTTTCCGTAGAGATCAATGGTGATCATCGTGCGCAGGCATTTGTGGCACCGCGAACAGTTCTTATAGTCCGCCATCGGCGCGCGCCGGTCGCATACATTCAGCGCACGGCGCGCCGCCGCATCGCCGCACAGGCACTCCACCTTTTCAGCCCGCGTGTAGTGGCCGCCGTCATTGATGAAAGCCATGCTGCCCGACGAGAACATCGGATCGACTTCCGGCGTCGAACCATAGGGATGGTAATAGCCGTCGGTGTGGCTTGAGGCGAGCAAGGTTGCCCCGGTCTCTGCCGACAGCGCATGCGCAAGGCTCGCAAAGGCTGCCCCGTGGGACACCATTGCATAATTCTGCGTCTGCACCGGCGCGAACAGGTAAATGTTCGTGTAGACACGGATCAGTTGCACGCCCCAGCTGGCGGTCGCCTCGGCAAGCGCATCTGCGGCCTTGCCATGCCCGGCGATGCCCTCCGGTTCGTCGGAATAGAGAACGTGATAGGCATGACCGAGGTCCTGCTCCCGGCTGCGGGAGACATCGGCCGGATTGTTCCGCGTGTGCCGATAGACCGAGAAAGAGCCATCGACGCCGCCCGAACAGAAGGCGGCGAAGCCCCCACCTCTCGGCGCCCTGCCCGCATGCGATGGGTTGCTGATCTTTGGCACCCGCAGCTTGTGGAACCAGTGCCCATACTGGCTCGCCGCATGGCTGACATTCCTCAGGAAAAATTCCTCGACGGCGAGACCGCCCAGATCAAGGTCCTCCCCGATCAGCATCGCGTGGAAAACGAGGGACGGCAGGAAGACGTCTTGCCGGGTGCTGAGGTGGCGGGCGTGTTCGGCATCCACGGCCACCCAGATGCGCCGCTCCGATCCGGTCCGCTCTTCCGTCAGGCGAATGGCCAGACCGTGGACGGTCTTGCCGCCAATCGTGGTTTCAAATCGCTCGGGAGGTGAAATTTTCATGCACCACCAGCCTGTATCCTTGAACGGAATTGCGCCCCCGGAAATTTATGCAAGAATAACCCTGCAACAGCAAGTGAAACGCAGGCACAACACGTATTTTGCCAATAAAATGACGTGAACTTGTTTTACATATTGGCGGCATCGATCCGGCATGATTGCATGGCGGCTCGAGTTGAAACCGACGTGTTTGGGGGACGGATTTTGAGCGGCGTATCTGGACCGCCCTTGATCGTGCCGAACGAGGGACCGGGCCCGGGCGCAAGCTTGTCCGCCGACATCAAGCACCCCCGGGATCTAACACAAGACGAAATCGCCGGCTGGCGCGCGTTCCAGCAATTGAGTCCCTGGCTCGACAGTCCCTTCCTCAGTCCCGAGTTTACCTGCGCCGTCGGCGCCGCGCGCAGCGATACGCGCGTTGCGGTCCTGCACGCAGGCGGCAAGCGCGCCGGGTTTTTCCCGTTCCACGCGACCGGGCGCGGCATCGGAAAGCCCGTGGGCGGAACATTTTCGGATTATCAGGGCCCCATCCTCGCGCCTGGTATCCGCGTTACCGCCTCGAACCTGTTGTTGGCCTGCCGCTTGCGCGCCTACGATTTCAATCACTGCCCCGCCCAGCTTGAGCCGCTCGCGTCCGGCGGGTTCGTCCAGTCGACATCGCCTCGCATCCGATTTGACGACGGCTACGAGGCATACCTCGCCGGTTGCACATCGTCGCTCAGGGACGCCGTGCGGAACACGGAACGCCGCGGCCGCAAGATCGAGCGCGAGGTCGGCGAAGTGGTCTACACGTTCGATGACCGGCGCGAAGAATGTTGGGACTGGCTGGTCGAGACAAAGACACGCGCCCTCGCGAAAGAGGGCACACAGGCAGGCTTCGAGCTGCCGTGGATCAAGCAACTGCATGCCGAATTGCGCCGCGCCCACGCGCCTGAGTTTTCCGGCCTGATGTCGACCCTCACCTGCGAAGGCAAACTGATCGCCGCCCATTTCGGAATGCGCCGCGGACCAGTGCTCTGCTGGTGGCACACCACGTTTGACGAAACCTACCGCCAATATGGCCCCGGCCTGATGCTTCTCCTCAGCACGATCCGGGAAGGTGCCGCGCGCGGCTTGACCGTCATCGACCTTGGCCGCGGCAACCAGCATTACAAGATGGTGTTCTCCAACGACCAGTACGACCTCTGCGAAGGCGCCATCGCCCGCACCGGCACGGTCGCAGCCCTGCTGCGCGCCGGACACAAGCTGGTGTCCAAGGCCTCCGAACGCCTGCCGCTCGGCAGCTATGAGAGCATCCCGCGCCGCGCCACCGGGCGGCTGGTCTCAAACGTCCGCCTGCCCTGACGCCGGCGCCGTCTCTCGCCGCTGCAGCTTCTTGCGGATCTGTCCGGCCGCATCACCCGCCAACACGGCCGCACCGGCAAGATTGAGGGGATAGAACCTGAGGCTGGCCACAGGCCGGGCCTCGTCGGTCCACAGGCGCGTCCACTCGGATTCCTTGCCCAGGAACTCGAACGTGCCCAGCCCCGCCTCAGCAGCATGCGCAATCGTGTGGCGCATCAGCAGGTTTCCCGGCGAGCACCGCTTGAACTCGTCGACATACCCGATCTTCAGCAGCCAGAATCCCTGATCGCATTGAACGGCAAACTGCATGGCCGCCGCCAACCCGTTAATCCGCAGGAAGGCGAGCCGCAGGATGCCGGCCGCAGCTGCCCGGCGCGCATAGGCCCGGTAGAATGCCGCCACCGGCGCCACGCTCGCCATCGCCGTGCCCGCCCGGCCCTTCCAGTTGCGCGCTTCAACCTCGAACGCCTCGTCCACCAGCGCATCCATGTCCGCCGGCCCCGGCGCGGCAATCTCGTAGGTTACCGCGCCGAACTCGCCTGCGATCCTCGCCATGCGCTTCAGGTCGGACCGCCGCCGCGCACTGAGTTTCGCCTCAGGCACTCGCCAGCTGGCGTCGAGCGCAATGCGCGGCATCGCCCGGCCCGGAAATGGCCGCGACACACACAGGCCGCCGCCTCTGGCCTGCGCGCGAAGCGCAGCGGCGAAAGCGCTGTCCGAAGGGTAATGCCCGAACCTCAGCGGCCGGCCGCCCGCCGCCAGTGCCGCTGCAAGCGCCGTTTCCGCTTCTCCGGATACGGACGAAACCTCAATCGATTCCCAAAGGTCTTCGGCACCAAGAAGGGTCAACTGCCCCGGCCCGACCAACGACCGGGCAAACGCCGCCAGTGCCTGCGGCGCGCCGACATCACCGGCGACATGAACCTCGACCGGTCCACGCGCCAGCGTTTCGGCATAGGCGCTGGCCCAGATATGCTGCTGCATCGGTGTGCGGCGACCGCCCGCCGCCGCGTCCCACGCCGCCGGGCTGATCTCTGCGAAAGGAAGCGGACCGTGGGTGTCCATCACCACCTGCTCAAGATGCCGGCGCCCGCGCGCAAGCGCTAAAGACTGAGCACGCGCGGCGTGAGGCCCATCGCCGCGAGGTCGGCCTTGATCTCATCCTCATAGATGCGGTTCAGGCAGATCACCAGATCCGGCTTGATCGCCTTCAGCTCCACCGGCGGCACGATCCGCTGCGCCGTGATTGGCATGAAGTGATTGTGCCGGTGCGGATTGATGTCCGTGACATATTTCACATCGTCCCCGACGTTCAGCGTCGTCAGGAATGAGACAGCCTTCGAACCCGACCCCCACAGGACAATCGTCTGGCCCTGCCGCGTGGCGTCATCGACGACCTTCTTCCACTTCGCCAGCGTGCGCGCGAACTGCGCCGTGAACGCATCAACCAGCTTGAGCGTTTCGCCGACACTGTCCTCGATGGCGAGCGGCGGCGTCGGGTCCGCGCCCTCCGCCAGAGGCCTCGCCTCGATGGTCAGGTACTGCGCGCCATACTCGATCGTCACTTCATCCACCGCGAACCCGGCGCGGCGGAACATGCGCGCGAGCGAGCCCGGCGTAAAATAGGCGCAGTGCTCATAATACACATCCTCGAATGCGCATTCGCCAAGGATGCGCCCGGCTTCCGGCACCTGGAAGAACACGATCGCATCCGTCTGGTTGCCAAGCCCTCGCCGCACCACCGACACGAACTCGAGCGCAGCCGGAATGTGCTCCAGCGTCATCTTGCAGGCGAGGAAGTCGACTTTGTGGTCGCCGTAGGATTCGTTGTAGAAGTCGGCAATGAACTTGACGTTGGAGGCCGCCTTCCCCTCGATGCGGCTGACATCGACGCCCGGATCAATCCCGACGCCGCGATTGCTGCCTAGGTCTGCGAGCAGCGCAATGAATTCGCCCTTGCCGCAGCCAATTTCGAGCACGTCTTTCTCGTAGAGCTGGTGCTTCGCAATCAGCCGCTCGGCAAGCGCGGTATGGAACTTGTTGAACGTGCCGGAATAGGCCTGTGTCTCCTCGTAGCGACCCGAATATTCGGTCTTCGCGATGTCGAACGCGGTGTTGAACACGAAGCCGCATGCCTCGCAGACGCCGAGCCGGATATCGCCCTGCGGATAGGCCCGCGCCTCCTCTTCCGAGGACAGAAGGATGCAGGAATTCGTGGGCACGCCGGTTGCCTCGTGGAACACGCGCATCGGCGCCTCGCCGCAGGCCGGGCACAGGCAGGCCGTCGCTCCGGAGGCGCGCGCCTGCGTCTTCGTTTCAAGCCCGGACATTCGCACGTCTCCCGAAAACTGATCCATTCTGCCGCATCAGACGATCCGCGGCACCGGCACGGGGATGATGAACTTGCCGCCCCGTTCGCGGTAAGCCGCCTGCTGGGCGATGATCTCGTCCGCAAAGTTCCAGGCCAGCAACAACACATAATCCGGCATCGCCTCGGCAAGCGCTTCCGCGGGACGGATGGGAATTTTCTGTCCCGGCATCAGCTTGCCATGCTTGTGCACATTGCGGTCCACGACGAAATCGATCAGGTCCGTGCCGATCCCGGCATAGTTGATCATCGTCGAGCCTTTGGCGGCCGCGCCGTAAGCCGCAATCGTCTTGCCTTCCGCCTTGAGACGCTTCAGCATCGACACAAGGTCGTGGCGCAGGTGATCAACATGCGCGGAAAAGTCCTTGAAATAGTCGATCCCCGTCAGGCCGTCGCGCTTCTCCGCCGCCAGCGCATCCTTCACGCTCGCACCGACGCGCTCCACTTTCTCGGCGAAATAACGGATCGATCCGCCGTGGATGTCGAGCTGCTTGATCTCGTTGAGGTAAAGCCCGTGGCGCCGGAACAGGATATCGAACGAGGTGACCGAGAAATAGCAAAGGTGTTCATGGTAGATCGTGTCGAACGCAACCTGGTCGATCAGCGGGCGCAGGTACGGCGCCTCGATCACCACCACGCCGTCATCCTTCAGCACAGCGGCAATGCCGGCCACGAAGCCGTTCGTATCGGCGACATGTGCCAGCACGTTGTTGCCGTGGATGACGTCAGCGCGCACGCCGTCGGCCACCAGCTTATCGGCAAACTTCTTCGTGAAGAACTCGTTGACCGTCCGCACACCAATCTTCATCGCCGCCGCCGCCGGCCCCGGCGCGGGATCAATGCCGAGCACCGGCACACCGGCCTCGACATAGTTTTTCAGGAGGTAGCCGTCATTGCTCGCAAGTTCGATCACCAGGCTGTCCGGCCCCAGCTTTCGGCGCGCCAGGATGTCGAGCACGTTGGCGCGCGAATGCGCTAGCAGCGCCGGCGAGAAGGACGAGTAATACGGATACGACGCCTCGAACAGCAGCTCCGGATCAACCGTCTCGGTGATCTGCACCAGCGAACAGTCGTGGCAGAGTACCGTCTTCAACGGAAAGGCCGGCTCGATCTCGTCCTTCCGGTGCGCCTCGACCAGGCGGTCCACCAGCGGCGCGATACCAAGATCGAGGAACACTTCGATCTTCTGCGAACCACACGAGCGGCATGCCGTCAGGGTCTTGGACTGGGCCGCGTAAGGCGCTTCAACGTCGATCATCTGTGTCCTCTCAGGCCTCGGTCGTCGCCGGCGTGCGCCAGCGCAGGTCGTTCGACAGGCTGCCTTCGTCGATCAACTGCTTGACGTGCGCGATGCGTTTGAACTTTGCGCCTTCGAAATCCTCGATTGTCAGGTTGCGGCTGAGGAAGGCGTCATACAACTCCTCGATGCCCCGGCGCGCAGTCCATTGCGGCTTGAAGCCGTGCAGCTTGCGGGCAATGTAGTTGCAGTCGACGCGATAGTTGCGTTTGTCGGGTGCGGCATCATTGGCGAAGCTCACGCGGCTGCCCGGCACGACTTCCTGCACGAGATGCGCGATGTCGCGTATACGGTAATTCTCCGTGGTCGAACCGACGTTGAATGCCTCGTTGTGGATGTCGGCACGGTCGGCCTCGAGGATCGCCACGTACGCGCGCGCGATGTCTTCGACATGCACGATCGGACGCCAGGACTGGCCGTCACTCTTCAAGCGCACTTCACCGGTCGCAACCGCCCAGGCGGTCAGGTTGTTGACAACGAGATCGAACCGCAGGCGCGGCGAAACTCCATACGCGGTCGAGGCGCGCAGGAAGGTCGGGCTGAAGGTCTCGTCGGCCATCGGCGCCACCGCCCGCTCCACCGCGACCTTCGATTCCCCGTAAGGCGTTACCGGATTGAAGGCGGCCTTCTCGGTCAGGAAGTCTTCGCCTGCCGCGCCGTAATTGCTGCACGACGACGCGAACAGGAAGCGCGACACGCCGGCGGCCTTTGCCAGCTGCGCCAGCTTCAACGAAGCCTTGTAGTTGATCTCTTCGGTCAGGTGCGGCTGGAAATCGCCGAGCGGATCGTTGGAGAGGCCCGCGAGGTGGATCACCGCATCGAAGCCCGCCAGGTGGTCCGGGTGCAGATCATCTGCGCTGACGTCCCGGCAATCCTTGATCCGCGCCTTCAGCTGCGTGCGGATGTCCAGGAAGCTCGAGCCCCGGAAGATATCGCTGTCGAGCCCGAACACTTCATGGCCACGCTCCAGCAGCATCGGCCCCAGCAACGTGCCGATGTATCCGCAATGTCCCGTCAGGAGTACTTTCATCTTTCCCACCTTTACCAGAGCTTCCAGGGCGCGCTTCCGCTGTCCCAATAATCCTGCAGAATCTTCTTCTCGCGCAGCGTATCCATGCACTGCCAGAAGGAGCCGTGCTTGTACGCCATCAGCTGTCCGTCTGCCGCCAGGCGGCGCATCGGATCGTGTTCGAACATCATCGAGTCGCCCTCGATATAGTCGAAGATGCCGGGCTCAAGCACGAAGAAGGCGCCGTTGATCCAGCCTTCGCCCGTCTGCGGCTTCTCGGAGAACTCGCGCACCTGGTTGCCATCCATTTCCATGTGGCCATAGCGCGCCGGCGGGCGCACCGCCGTCATCGTCGCGAGCTTGCCGTGCGACTTGTGGAACTTGATCAGTTCCGGGATGTTCACGTCGGCAACCCCGTCGCCCCAGGTCAGCATGAACGTGCCGTCCCCCATCCACGGCTTCAGCCGCTTGATGCGTCCGCCGGTCATCGTGTTGAGGCCGGTCTCCACCAGATCGACATTCCAGCTCGGCCGGTCGTCATCGTGGAACTTGTAGTCGCCGCTCGCCGTGTTGATCGACATGCTGCGGCCGAGCGAGCCATAGTCGCGGAACCAGCGCTTGATGTAGTCGCCCTTGTACCCAAGCGCGACGGCGAAATCGTTGAAGCCGAAGCTGCTGTAGATGCTCATGATATGCCAGAGGATCGGCATGCCGCCGATCTCGACCATCGGTTTCGGCCGGATCTCAGTCTCTTCGGCCAGCCGCGAGCCATAGCCGCCCGCCAAAATTCCCACCTTCATGGTGTCCCATCCAAAATCTACGCCTGCGCATTCTGCGCGATGTCGTCTTCCATTTCTTCGGACTCGTCTCGCGCACGTTTTATCGGGCGCACGACGAGGCGTTTCAACTGCATGCCCAGGCCGGGCGATACAAAGCGGATCATGTCGAGCCCGTACCGGCCGACTTGTTTGGGTGTCAGCGCATACTTCGCCAGCGCCGCCAGCGCGCGATGCGGCGCAATCACGTCCGGATGGCGCCGCGCAATCTCGATCAGGTGCGTGAGCAGGTTGACGTGCTCCATCGCGGCGCGCCGGGTCGACTTGCCGTTCTGCCAGCGGCTGCGCACGGCCAGATCAGTGATGTTGATCGACCGGCTTGGATGCTCACGGTTGTAGAAGATCGCCTCCGGCACCATCAGGCACGGACCGAGCAAGGCAACTTCTGCGGTGAGGGCGCGGTCCGAGCCATAATAGCTCCGGTGCAGCGTGGTGCGTTTCAGCAGGTCGACACGGTAGAGCCCGAAGATCGGGAAGTTCGTCGCCGCTTCGGTAATGCACCGGTAAAACCGATTGGCCGGATCCGGATCATCGATCGTGCCCATCTCGCCGTCCGGCCATTTGAAGGGCTCGCTGTTCTTGTCCACGCACTGTGTGAAGCCGAAGGCGAGCGCCGCATCCGGTCGTTCTTCCAGCTTTGCCACGCAGGCGGAGAGGAAATTCGGGCTCATGTAATCGTCGTGCGGACACCACTTGAGGTATGTGCCACGCGCCAGTTCGAAGCCACGATTGTAATTGGGTGCAGCGCCCAGATTTTGCGGATTACGGTAATAGCGCACGCGCTTGTCGCGCGCCGCATAGGCGCGGCAGATCTCCTCGGTCGCGTCGGTCGATGCGTTATCGGTAATGATCAGTTCGAAGTCGGCAAGGTCTTGCACCAGAATGGCTTCAATCGCTTCGCGAATGAAGTTCTCACCATTGTACACAGGCATTGCCAAGCTCACGCGAGGCATCGTCATAGGCGCCTCCCACCCGAGTGCCGCGGCTACCCTTACGCCTCCGAAATGATGGTTAGCAAGTCAAAAACGTCAAAGCGCAATACAAATACAGTATCGCACGACGAACTGGCAGAGCGCTGTCTGTAGTGCACGCTTCAGATGCTACCGGAAACCCGCGCCCCTCGGATGAATATTGTGTGACGATGTAAAATACGTAACATTACTCGGTCTGCGAACCATCGCTTGATCAGAGAGCGCGCCCCAGTGCGGCGTTCCATCCGCGAATGAGACCCACCCGCGTTTCGTCAGCCATTTTCGGTTCAAACCGCGTCCCCGGAACGGCCCGCGAGGCCCAGTCTGCCGGCGTCAGCCATCCGATCTTCATGGCCGCCGCCGCCGCCGCGCCGAGCGCCGTCATCTCGCGATAGTCCGGGCGCAGCACCGGAAGATCGCAGACGTCCGACAGGAACTGCATCAGCCAGTCATTCGCGACCATGCCGCCATCGACGCGCAGTTCGCCGATCGCCGCGCCGTCGCCGGCGAAGGCGTCCAGCAGGTCGCGCGTCTGGTAGGCCACGGACTCAAGCCCGGCTCGAACCAGGTGCGCTGCCGTCGTCGCGCGGGTGAGCCCGGCGATCAAGCCGCGTGCCTCGGCATTCCAGTGCGGCGCACCGAGCCCCGTGAACGCCGGCACCATGTACACGCCGCCGGTATCTGGCAGGCTTGCTGCCATTTTCTGGCTTTCTTCCGCACTCTGAATAAGCCGAAGGTCGTCGCGCAGCCATTTGATCACCGTGCCGGCGTTGAAGATGGATCCTTCCAGCGCCATCGCGGCAGCCCCCGGCAACGCATATCCCATGGTTCCCAGCAAACGGTTGCGCGAAGCGGGGCGCACACTTCCGGTATTCGCAACGAGGAACGCGCCCGTGCCGAACGTCACCTTGGCCTGGCCCGGCGCCAGACAGCCTTGCCCGACCAGCGCCGACTGCTGGTCGCCCAGCACCGAGCAGATCGGGATGGCCCGGCCGAACAGCGCCGCATCGGCCACGCCGAAATCGGCCGCGCTGGACTTCACTTCCGGCAGCAGCGCCATCGGCACACTCAGCCGTTCGGCCATGCCGGGGCTCCATCCGCCGTCCGGGCCGAGCCCCAAACGGTAGAGCAAGGTGCGCGAGGCGTTGGTCACGTCGGTCGCGTGCACCTTCCCGCCTGTCAGGCGCCAGAGGAGGAAGCTGTCCACGGTGCCGAATGCCAGCTCGCCGCCTTCAGCTCTCGCCCGCGCGCCCGGCACGTTGTCGAGGATCCAGCCGATCTTGGTGCCCGAAAAGTACGGGTCGAGCAGCAGGCCCGTTTCATCCTGCGTCGCCGCCTCGACGCCCCTGCCCTTCAAGGCATCGCAGACCGAAGCGGTGCGACGGTCCTGCCAGATGATGGCAGGCGCGATCGCCTTGCCGGTCGCGCGCTCCCAGACAAGCGTGGACTCGCGCTGATTGGTGATGCCGATCGCCGCGATCCGATCGGCGCCGCCAGCTTTCGCGATCACACTCCGGCAGACCGACAGGGTGCGAGACCAGATTTCCTCACCCTTCTGTTCGACCCAGCCATCCGCCGGAAACTGCAGCGCAACTTCCTCCTGCGCCAGGGCGACCTCATGGAAGTTGCGGTCATAGACGATCGCCCGGGTGGACGTCGTGCCCTCGTCGATCACGAGAATGAAATCTGCTGACGCCATAGCCGGGCTATCCCTTCATCTGTGCGGGGTCGTAGAAGAAGGTCTCTGCCGCGATGCGGTCGCCGTCCCATCGCTGCCACGCCACTTCTTCCATCTGTCGCCGGCCGCCCGCCTTCGGGTGAAAAGTGAACCGCCAGCGGATCACCACCGTATCCCCGTCGATCACCGGCGGCGCCAGCAACTCCGTGTCGACGCGCGACATCCGGTCGAGCGTTGCCTGCTCCTGCGAGACCAGCACGTCCCGCCCTTTGCGAGGCGGCGCCTGGTTCTCCTGCATCGTTGCTTCGTCCGTATACCAGTCGCGAATGGCACCGGCATGATCGCCGCTCAGGACCTGCGCCGTGAAGCGGGCTACCGTTTCAGAAGTCGGCATCCGGGGTCAGACCGTCAGGCCGGTCGCTTCGCAGAGCTCGGCGAAGCGCAAGGTCGTGCGGTCTTCGAACGGCGCGCCGATCAGCTGCAACCCGATCGGCAGGCCGCCCTCGGTGCGCGCGACCGGAATCGCGGTTGCCGGCAGTCCGGCATAGGTCGCGATGCCTGCCCAGCTGAGCTGGCTGCCATAGTTGAACGGCTTGCCGTCGATCAGGATCTGGCGTTTCGTCCAGTCCGGTTCAGTCTGGTAGATGAAAGCCGGCGTCGAAAAGATCGGCGACACGACGATGTCGGTATCGTCGAAGACGCGGCGCCACTGGCGGGTGACGGCGAGTTGTTCGTCCTGCAGCGCCATCCATTCATGGGCATCAATCGGGCGCGCATCCGGCGAGCCGCGCGAGATCACCGTGTTCAGCATACGGATATAGGCTTCCATCATCCGGACCAGATCGGGATAACCTTCGTTTGAGGAAGACACATCCACACCTGCATCGTCGAGCGCAGAGGTGAAGCCTTTGAGTGCCGCCGCCGTGTCGGAATCGACTGGCACGCCCGGCATTTCGCCGATGACCCGGATGCGAAACTCCCGGAGTTCGCGCTGGCGCGCCGGCGGCAGGTCAAGCCGGTAGCCCGGGCCCTCGGGACCGGCGATGATGTCGAGCGTCGCCGCAAGGTCGGCCACGTTGCGGGCCATCGGACCGACGACCGCAAGCGGCACATCGAGTCCGTCGGTGCCGGGAAAGCCATGGCCGCGCAGGGGCACGATTCCGTAGCTGGGCTTGTGTCCGAACACGCCGCACATGTGCGACGGCGCGCGGATCGAGCCGCCGATGTCGGAGCCGATTTCGAGCGGCACCATGCCGGACGCCAGCGCGGCGGCTGCCCCGCCGGACGAGCCGCCGGGTGAGCGGGTATGGTCGAAGGGGTTCAGCGTGCGACCGTAGACCGGGTTTTCGGACTGCCAGTCGCCCAGCGCGACCGGAACGTTGGTCTTGCCGAGGATCACGGCGCCTTCCGCTTTCAGCCGCTGGACGACGACGGCATCCCGGTCGGCCTTCACCTTGGCGAACATCTCGAAGCCCCAGGTCGACGGCAGGCCGTCAACATCATTGGACTCCTTCACCGTCATCGGCACACCGAACAGGCGTCGGGGGTCGTTCTTCGCTTTCGTCTGGTCAAGGCGTTTCGCGGTGGCCCGCGCCCGCTCGAAATCGCGCACGACGACGGCGTTCAGCGTTTTGTCCAGCGCCTCTATGCGCGCGATGGCTGCATCGCACGCTTCCAAAGCTGAAACCTGCCCGCTGCGCACCGCATCAGCGGTGTCCAGCGCGCCGAGTTTTGACAGGTCTGATTTTGCCGAAGCACTCATGGCTTCCTCCCTTAGCTGGAAGGAAGCCTACATCAATATTCGCGGCGTTTCACCGAAAACCGCATTCCACTTTTCGGAACGCCGCGATGGGCCTCAGGCAAACCTCAACGCACCTCCCGCCGGTTGCCCCGGTCGCCGAACCACCAGAGCGTCGCCGCTGTCGCTGCGAAGGTGGTGGTCTCGACGATGCTTGCCCGCGCCTCGGCCGCCGCGCCGAGATAGACAAGCCCCGTGATGAGCCAGAGCAGCAAGGTCAGCAACGGCCTTGTCAGGGCCCGCACCGCATTCACCCACTGATTGCTCTCGCCGATGGAGGCTTCCGCCGCCAAGGAGGCCGAGAGCCCTTGCCAGGCTCCCGACGTATTCGCGAGGTCCGCCGCCCCCGCGAGTTCAGATGCCCGCGCCTTCATCTGAAGTTCAACCATTGCCGCCTCATGCGTCCAGCGTGCCCGCTCCTGCACGTTGTCCTGCCGGCGCTCTACCAGTCCCGCGATCCGCCCGATCACGGTGCCCAGAAGGCCGAACACGCCGCCGCCTGCCGCGCTTGCGGCCAGTCCGATCATATCCGCCATGATGTCTCGGCTCCGTCGTATGTCCATTCGGCAGGAATTGCCCGCCGGTCGAGATGAATGAAGCTGCGGGCGAGGCCTATTCCCGTGAAGCCGCACGCGATGGCCGCTTTCCTCAAGGCGTAGCGGTCGTGGTTCTCGAGCGACACGTCGACCGCGATGCGCCGGTGAAACGACCGGGCCGCGCCTCGGACGAGGGCGTTGCGCACCGCGCAGCGATGACCTGAATTGATCCTGATCGGCCGGCGCATCGCGGCGCGCAGCGCTTCGAGCGCATCAAGGAAGGCTGGGTCATGCCAGTATTCTCCCCGGCAGCCTTTGCCCTGGCATTTACAGGCCAGCTCCGCCGGCCAAAAATGCGGCCAGGCCCAACCGGCCAATGAAAAGTCCTTGTACGAAGCAATCAGCATGAGCGTGAGTATGCCCCCGCTGCAGACCCCGCCGGATTCGTAAGCTGTGAAAAAGTGGGAGGATGCGCGCGGCCACGGGCATGCGCCGCTGGCAACCCCCTGCAAAATAGCGGAATTTCAACCGCGGCAGAGGTGAAGATTTTTTACGCGAAACGGCTGCGGAGCCCCGATTTTGTTGCACAAGGCAAAACTTGTGCAACAGTTTTGGTGCCCCTCGCCCTCCCACTTCGCTTATCCCGGCGAAAGCCGGGAACCAGAGTTGCGGCGGAAACTGGTTCCCGGCTTTCGCCGGGATGAGCGGGCACGGGTCGGGCGCGGTTCAAGCGCTGACAGTTTGCTTCCGGCTGAAGGCGAGGCCCTTGGCGAGGGCCGCGCGGGCGTCGTCGTACTCCTTCACGAGCTGGTCGACATAGACCTGCGTCGGCATGCGCGACTTGATCACGCCGATGCCCTGCCCGCAGCCCCAGATGTCCTTCCAGGCTTTCGCTTCGGTATTGCCGCCCGAGCCGAAGTTCATCTTCGACGGATCGCTGACCGGCAGGTTGTCCGGATCGAGGCCGGCGGCGATGACCGACGGGCGCAGGTAGTTTCCGTGCACGCCGGTGAAGAGGTTGGAATAGAGGATGTCTTCGGCGCCGTATTTGACGATCGCGTCCTTGTAGCCTTCGACGGCATTGGCCTCGTCGCAGGAGATGAAGGCCGAGCCGATATAGCCGAAGTCTGCGCCCATCGCGAGCGCGGCGGCGACGGCGCCGCCAGTGGCGATCGAGCCCGAGAGGGCGAGCGGGCCGTCAAAGAATTCGCGGATCTCCTGGATCAGCGCGATGGGCGACAGCACGCCTGCATGGCCGCCCGCGCCGGTGGCGACGGCGATCAGGCCGTCTGCGCCTTTCTCGAGCGCCTTCTTCGCGAAGAAGGTGTCGATGACATCATGCAGCACGATGCCGCCATACGAATGGATCGCGTCGTTCACGTCCTTGCGGGCGCCGAGCGAGGTGATCACGACCGGCACCTTGAACTTCACGCAAGCTTCGATGTCGTGGTCGAGGCGGTTGTTGGTCTTGTGGACGATCTGGTTGACCGCATAGGGCGCGGCAGGACGGTCCGGGTTCTTCGCATTGTAGTCGGCGAGTTCGGTGCTGATCCGGTCGAGCCAGTCGTGAAGCACCGGGCCGGGGCGCGCGTTCAGCGCCGGGAAACTGCCGACCACGCCGGCCTTGCACTGGGCGATCACGAGATCCGGGTTCGAGATGATGAACAGCGGCGAGGCAATAACCGGAATGCGCAGGTTCTGCAGGATGGGCGGCACGGACATGAAGTTTCCTCGCGTCGAAGTGAACAGTGTTTACATTGTGGATGAATGTAGCGGGCCGCGCTGCGACGGCAACCCATGACGTGAAGGGAAGCAGCGCGGCGCGCGCCTATCCGATCAGCGCGCTGCCGCCGCCGTCGACCGGCAGGATAGCACCGGTGATGTAGGCCGCTTCGTCGCTGGCGAGGAACAGCGCGGCGTGGGCGGTGTCCCAACCGGTGCCCATGCGCTTCATCGGCACGCGGGCGGCGCGCTGCGCACGCAGCTCGTCCTCCGGGATGCCGCGCATCTGGGAGATGCCGCGGATCGCCATCGGCGTGTCCATCAGGCCGGGCGTGATGGCATTGCAACGCACGCCGCGCGAGGCGCCGGACATGGCGATGCTGAGCGTCATCCGGTTCATGCCCGCCTTGGAGACTTCGTAGGCCATCTGGAAGCCGCCCGCGATGGAGGCGAGTGACGAGATGTTGACGATGGCGCCCTGACGGCGTTCGAGCATGCCGGGCAGCAGCGCCTTGGTGAGCAGCCAGGCGCCTTTCAGGTTGATGCGCAGCGTCCGGTCAAATGCCTCTTCGGTCAGCTTGTGGGGCGGGCCGTCGCCCGCGTCGCCAATGCCGACATTGTTGACGAGGATGTCCGGCGGGCCGAACGCGTCGGTGCAGGCCGCCGCAATCGCGTCGGCGCCTTCGGCCGAGGCGACATCGGCGACGCAGAGGCGGGCCGCACCGCCTTCTGCCGTGATGTCGTCGACCGTCAGCTGGCCGCGCGCTTCGTCGCGGTCGACGCAGAGGACGCGGGCGCCGGCGCGCGCGAACAGGAGGGCGATCGCCTTGCCGTTGCCGATCGTATCGCCGGGCGTCTGCCCCGCCCCGCTGACGACCGCGACCTTGCCGGCAAGGCGCCCGGTGACAGGCGCCGCGCTCACTTCGCGAGGTCCGGGTCGAGGGTGAGGTCGTCGTCGAGCTGGATGCCGAACGAGTTCAGCATCATCGAGACCTGCGTGTATTGCCCAACGGTCATCACGAGATCCATGCGCTGCTTCTCGGTGAGCGGGGCGAGCTCGGCCCAGGTGCGATCCGTGATGAAACCGTCGCTGGTGAGTTCGTCGGTTGCGCGGATCATGGCGCTGTCGATGGCCGACCAGTCGGGTGAGAGCGGGCCTTCCTTGATGGCTTCGATCTCGACATCGGTGAGGCCGCACTGCTTGCCGATGCGGACGTGCTGCGCCCACTCGTAGCCGGATTTCCAGTTGAAGCCGGTGCGCAGGATGACGATTTCGCGTTCACGCGGGGCGAGGCTGTTCTTGTCCGACAGGATGTAGCCGCCCCATTTCATGAACGCGCGGTAGGCGTCCGGCGCGCGGGCGAGCGTGCGGAAGATGTTGTAGACATTACCCCGGCCGAACTGAGCGGCGAGGGCTTCGCGGTGATTGGCGTTCATGTCGGCATCGGCGAGCGGCGCGATGCGCGGTTTCTTCAGTCTCATGGCCCTGTTTCCTCCGGCTTGTCTGGTTGCCGGAGACTAAAGGCTGCTCTGCGAGGACGGGCAAGCCCCGGCTCAGCTGACCGGTGGGCCGAACAGGCTTTCGGTGTTGCGGTCGAGCGCGCCGGCGCGGGTGCGGGTCGGATCGTCGGCGGCCCGGTCCACGGCCTCGATGGTCGCCTGGTCGGCGATGCCGGTGACCGGCAATCCGTTTTCCTGCTGGAACGCGGTAACCGCCCGACGGGTGCCCTGGCCGAAGATGCCATCCGCGCCGCCGGTGGCGATGCCGAGGGTTTCGAGATCGGCTTGCAGTTCGCGTACCCGCTCGCCCCGGCTGCCGACGCTGAGCGGCTTGAGCGACGGCGCGGCAGGCTGCGGCTCCGGCGCGACATTCTGGGGAGACTGCGTGACGGACAGCGCGGTCTCGGTCCACAGGATGCGGAGATCCTCGTGATTGGCGGGCGCCGTGTCGTTCGGATTGCCCCGGTTCACACCGCGCGAGACTTTCACCGCGTCGTTCTGGTCGGCATAGGCATTGAGGCCGTTGGTCTTCCAGAAGGCGGCGGCGACTTCGACCGACTTGCGCAGGTCGCGCTTGATGATGTCGGGATCGTTGACGAGGTCGACGCCGGATGCCTCGCCATACTTCGTGTAATTGTAGCGCCCGGTCAGCTGGATGAAGCCGCGGCCGCGGAATTTCCAGCCATCGCCGGGTTCGGTGTTGCCGAGATCGGCGCGGCCACCATAGACGGTGTTGGCGATCAGCTCCGGGCGGCGCGCATGCTGGCGCGCGAGTTCCGGATTGCGTCGATAGAGGCGGAAGGTGGCGATCAGCGCATCGGCGGAATAATTGAAGCCTTCCTCGGTGTATTTCAGCCAGCCGGTTTCGACGAGACCCTGGCCGAAGAAATGACCGAGCCGGAGGGGCGTGTTGATGTCGTAGCTTTCCAGCACCGGCCAGGAGTCGACGATCGCCTTGATATAGCGGCCCTGGGTCGTGAGGGAGAGGATATCCCAGCCTTTGCGGCCCGGCAGCAGGCGGGCGATCTTGTCGAGATCGATTTCACCGACGCCGTTGATGGTGACGATTCTGGCCATGCGTGACCCTCCACACGCAGAGAGCTAACACAGATGGCGGGCCGGACTGAACGGCTTACTTGCGGAAAATGGCGCCCGAAGCCATGCCGAGCATCACCGCCGAGATCAGCGCCTTGGTGGAGGCGTCGCCGCCGAACGCCGCGACGGCGGAGAGCAAGGCCTCATGGCGCGCCGCGTCCACTTCCCGCTGGTGGCGTTCGCGCGCGTTCTCGGCCCTGGCGGCGACCAGCAGGACGGCGCCCGCCAGAATGGCGAACGCGCCGGCTGCGACGGCGAAGGCCGCCCAAAGGGCAATTTGCGTGGCCAGCCATGTGACGAGCGCAGCAGTTGCGGCGATGTAGGCTGTCAGGAGCAGCAAACCGGCAACCACATACCACCCAAGGCTGCGCACCTTGCGCAACACGGCCGAGCCCGCATCGACGGCGGCCAGTGAGGCGAAGCTCGCGACGAGTCCTGCGAGGTTCATGAATCCGGCCTAGCGCCGCATCAGCAGGGAAAGGGCGAAGCCGACCCCGAATGCGATGGCGAGCGACTGGATCGGGCTTTCCTTGACGTTGCGAACGAGGTCTTCCTCAAGCGTTTCTGCCCGGTCGCGCACGTCCTCGAACTTGTCCGATGCGGCGCGCTTGATGCCCTGCGCGGCGTGGCCGGCGGCGCTCTTTGCGTCGCCAGCCACTTCAGTCGAGGCGGTCTTGAGGGTCTTGAGGATGGCATTCACGTCGTCACGGAGGGCGGCAAACTCGGCGCGAAGATCTTCGGCGGCTTGCTTGGCGTGTTTGGAGGCGCTGGTTTCATTGTCCGACATGGCGCGGATTCCCTTCTGGAGCTGTGCCAATAGCAGTCATATTTGGCCCCTGCCCTGTTGCAGGCAAGACCTACGCCACTGTTAGCTTGTCTTTACAACTCACTAACGGGGCAGTTGTTCCCTCATCAATTGCAACCACGCCTGCTGGCGGTGGACCATCGAGATCAGGTCACCGGGGTCTCCGGCCTCGATCAGCCGATCAAGCCAGAGACCAAGCACATTCGCCTGCGAATCGATCCAGTCGCCGAGGGGGCCTGCCGGTTCAGCCGGGGAGGAAACAGCTTGCGGCGGCGGGTGGGGTGCGAAAGGACAGGTGTGGCAATTGCCCGGCGTTTCGGCTGCGGTACTGCCGCCGGATTGAGGCATCCGGGCGGGCGGGGCATCGACGCGTCGGGACGGGCGCATGGCTTGGTCTCCAGTTTTGCGAATAATTCTCAATCGCAAATCGGTCAGAGGAAGTCAAGGCGTCAGGCGAAGTGTCACGATGTCCCAAAGGAAACGGTTCACAACACCCTGCCGAATGCCCTAAATCCCGGCGCATGGCAGACGACATCCTCCCCTTCAGTTCCGCATTTCCCGAAGCAACCGAAGCCGACTGGCTGAAAGAGGTCGAGAAGGCCCTGAAGGGCAAAGGCGTGGAGACGCTGACCCGGAAGACAGCCGACGGGATCGGCATCAAGGCGCTTTATCGCGAGAGCGACTTCGGCGGTGCATCCGACCCGCTCGGCGCGCCCGGTGCAGCGCCCTACCTGCGCGGCAAAACGGCGGCGCCAGACAAGTGGCTGCCATGGGACATCCGGCAAGCCTTCGCGCACCCCTCCCCCTCCGAAACCCATGCAGAGATCCTGCGTGACCTGGAGCGCGGCGTCTCGTCTATCGAGCTTCGCGTGGATGGCACCGGCGCGGACGGGGTCCAGATCTGCACGCTCGATGATTTCAAGACGGCGCTGTTCGGCATCGATGCGTCCATCGCGACGATTGCGCTCGACTCTGTGGGCGGCATGGGCGCGCGGACCGCTGCGCTGCTCGGCCAGTGGGCCGAGGATCAGGGCGACGCGAAAAAGCTGAAGCTCGACTTCAACATGAACCCGTTGGGCGCGCTGGCGAAGACCGGCAAGCTGGGCGGCGGGCTCGATGCGGCCGTGGCCAAGGCGGGCGCGCTCGGCGCGGCGCTGGCCGCCAAGTTCCCGGCGGCGAACCTGTTCCGGATGGACGGGGCGCTGGTGCATGAAGCGGGCGGATCGGAGGCGCAGGAACTGGCGGCGCTGGTCGCGTCGGCGATCGACACGCTGCGCCGGCTCGACGGCGTGATGGACGCGAAGACGGCCGCAGGCCGCATGACGTTTGCGGTGGCGCTGGACGCGAATTACGGCATGGGCATCGCGAAGCTGCGCGCGGCGCGGCGGCTCTGGGCGCGCTGCCTTGAGGCGCTCGGATTGCCGGCCGCGCCGATGGTGCTGCAGGGAATCTCGTCGGCGCGGATGCTGACGAAGTATGATCCGTGGACGAACATGCTGCGCGGCACGGCGGCTGCTTTTGCGGGCGCAGTTGGCGGGGCGGACATCCTGACGGTGCGGGCCTTCAACGAGGCGCTGGGACTGCCCGAAGAGCTGGGCCGCCGGATCGCGCGCAACACGCAGGTCATCGCGATGGAAGAGAGCCAGCTCGGCCGCGTGGCGGACCCGACGGGTGGCGCCTGGTTTACGGAGACACTGGCGGAGGATCTCGCGCAAGCGGCTTGGGCCGAGTTCCAGAAGATCGAAGGCGAAGGCGGCTATGGCGCCTCGCTGGTTTCCGGCGCGTTCCAGGCGCGCGTGGCGGCCGTGCGCGAGGCGCGGGCGAAGGACATTGCGAAGCGCAAGATCCCGGTGACGGGCGTCAGCGAGTATCCGCTGCTCGAAGAGATCGGCGCGCCGGTCGCGGATGTGGCGCCGACAAAGGCGCGCGCTGTGTCGGACGATGCAATCGCGCATTTCGTGAAGAGCGTTCCGGCGCCGGGCGCCGACACGGTTGCCGACGCGCTGAAGCCGGTTCGGCTTGCGGCGGCGTTCGAGGACCTGCGCGATGCGGCAGCCAAGGCGGCGAAGACGCCGTCGGTGTTCCTCGCGACGCTGGGCAGCCTCGCCGAATTCACGCCGCGTGCGGACTTTGCGCGCAACTTCTTCGCGGCCGGCGGGATTGTCTCCAAGGAACCGCCGGTGCCGCCGAAATCGCCAGCTGAGCTGGCGGCAGCGTTCAAGGCGTCGGGTTGCCGGATCGCGGTGCTGTGCGGGAATGACAAAGGCTACGAAGCGGGCGCGGCAGAGGCGGCGGAGGCATTGAAGAAAGCGGGGGCGCAGCGCGTCTGGCTCGCTGGCAAGCACGAAGGCGCCGGCATTGATGCGAACATCTTCATGGGCGCAGATGTGGTACACCTGCTGAAACTTGCGCAGGCCGAGCTCGTATGACGCGGTTAAATCTATCCGGTGTGACTGTAGCCGCAACCATTGTCGCGTCGGTATCTTGTTCCGCGCCGGCAAACGCGGCTCTGAGCAATGCAGATGTTGAAGGGCTGTGGATTTGCAACATGGAGCATGTGGCACGCGACGGCACCCGTCTTATTGTCACTGAACATGATTACTATTCGACCTCTGGCTCCTATGAGTCGATTGGGACGGCTGTTGTCGTGTTCGACGACATCGGCGACCAAATTCGGTGGATGTTCATAGCAACGGGCACATTTGCTGTTGTGGAAGGTGAAATTCTTCACACCATAAAATCGGCGAAGATGTCGGCGCTTCCCGTCGTAGGCTTCACACACATGGTCAACGAAGATGTTGCGGAGATGGTGGAAACTATCGTTGGGCCACTTGGAGGCACCGATTTCGACTACTCGGTACAAGTGCTCCAACATGATCAGCATCAAATGACGACCGAAGCTGAAGAAGGCCACATTCAAAACTGCCATAAATCAATTGAGGGCGCCCAATGACCAAGTTCCCCGATTTCACGAAAGTTGATCTCGACGCCCCCACCGCCAAGGCAGCCAAGCCGAAGCTGGGCGAAGCCTGGGAGACGCCGGAAGGCATCGCGGTGAAGACCGCCTACACGGCCGCTGACCGCGCCGGGCTGGACTTCGTCGATGACTATCCGGGCCTGACGCCGTTCGGCCGCGGCCCCTACCCCACCATGTATACCAACCAGCCCTGGACGATCCGTCAGTATGCGGGCTTTTCGACGGCTGAGGATTCCAACGCGTTCTACCGTCGCAACCTGGCGGCTGGGCAGAAAGGCCTGTCGGTGGCCTTCGACCTCGCGACCCACCGCGGTTATGATTCCGATCACGTGCGCGTCTCGGGTGATGTCGGCATGGCGGGCGTCGCCATCGACTCGATCCTCGACATGCGCACGCTGTTCTCGGGCATTCCGCTCGACCAGATGTCGGTGTCGATGACGATGAACGGCGCCGTGCTGCCGATCCTCGCGCTCTATATTGTGGCGGCTGAGGAACAGGGCGTGCCGCCGGAGAAGCTTGCCGGAACGATTCAGAACGACATTCTGAAAGAGTTCATGGTGCGCAACACCTATATCTATCCGCCGAAACCCAGCATGCGGATCATTTCGGATATCTTCGCCTACACGTCGCAGAAGATGCCGAAGTTCAACTCGATCTCGATTTCCGGCTATCACATGCAGGAAGCGGGCGCGACGGCAGACCTTGAGCTCGCCTACACGCTGGCGGACGGTATCGAGTATATCCGCGCGGGTGTTGCCGCCGGGCTCGATGTCGACGCGTTTGCCCCGCGCCTGTCCTTCTTCTGGGCGATCGGCATGAACACGTTCATGGAAGTCGCCAAGATGCGCGCCGCGCGCCTGATCTGGGCGAAACTGGTGCAGGAGAACTTCGCGCCAAAGTCGACCAAATCGCTCAGCCTGCGGACACACTCGCAGACTTCGGGCTGGAGCCTCACGGCGCAGGACGTTTACAACAACGTCATCCGCACCTGTCTTGAGGCGATTGCGGCGGCGGGCGGACAGACGCAGTCGCTGCACACCAACAGCTTCGATGAAGCGCTCGCCCTGCCGACGGACTTCTCGGCCCGCATCGCGCGCAACACGCAGATCCTGCTGCAACAGGAAGCGGGCGCCTGCCAGTCGATCGACCTGTTCGGCGGCAGCTATTATGTCGAGCGCCTGACGCACGATCTTGCCGAAAAGGCACTGAAGCACATTGCCGAAGTCGAAGCGATGGGCGGCATGGCGAAAGCCATCGAACAGGGCCTGCCGAAGCTGCGCATTGAGGAAGCCGCCGCGAACACGCAGGCGCGCATCGACAGCGGCACGCAGACCGTGGTGGGCGTCAACAAGTTCCTGCTCGACGAGGACGAAGATGTCCCTGTGCTGAAGGTCGACAATGCGGCCGTGCGCCGGATGCAGCTCGACAAGCTCGCGCGCCTGAAGAAGGAACGCGATGGCGCCGAAGTTGAAGCGAAGCTCAATGCGATTGCGGAAGCGGCGGCGAGCGGGAAAGGCAACCTGCTTGCACTCGCCGTCGATGCGGCGCGCGCCAAGGCGACGGTGGGAGAAATTTCGGAAGCCGTTGAGCGCAGCCAGGGACGGCACAGCGCGGTCATCCGCTCGATCAAGGGTGTCTATGGCGGCGGCGTGAAAGGCAATGACAAGGCCGAGCAGGCCAAGGCGCTGGCGGCCGCCTACGTGAAAGCCAACGGCCGAAAGCCGAAGATCTACATCGCCAAGATGGGTCAGGACGGGCATGACAGGGGCCAGAAGGTCGTTGCTTCAGCACTCATGGACCTTGGCTGGGAAGTCGAGATCGGCCCGCTGTTCCAGACGCCGGAAGAAGCGGCGGCGGACGCGCGCAAGGCAGGCGTGGATATCGTGGCCGCCTCGTCGCTCGCGGCAGGTCACTTGACGCTGGTGCCGGAATTGAAGCGCGCGCTGGGCAACGAAGGCGCAGCGAACGCGCGGATCATTGTCGGCGGGGTGATCCCGCCGCAGGATTTCGACGCGCTGCGCACAGCAGGTGCGGCGGCGATCTTTCCTCCGGGTACGGTCATTGCCGACAGCGCGATCCGCATGCTGGAATTGCTTTCGGGCGACCCGGCACTGACAGCGGCCGAATAAGGAAGATTGCGCATGATCCTTTCCACCACCTCATCCATCGAAGGCCGCAGCATTTCGGCCTACAAGGGCATCGTTTGCGGCGAAGTGATTATCGGCGCGCATATCGGCAAGGACATCCTGGCGAGCTTCACGAACCTCGTGGGCGGGCGGTCCGAGTCGTACGAGAGCACAATTCGCGAGACGCGCGATGATGCGCTGCGCGAGATGGTGGAAGAGGCCGAGAAGCTGGGCGCGAATGCCATCGTCGGGATCAAGTTCGACTATGGCGTGGTCGGACAACAGGGCTCGATGATGATGGTCGCCGTATCCGGCACGGCGGTCGTGCTCGCGTGAGCGCGCTGACCAGCGTTGCACCGTCCGCGGATGAAATGCTCCTGCTGGCCGAGCGCTGCTTTGCCGAGTTGCCCGAATTCATGCGCAAGCCCGCCGGCGACGTGCGGATCCTCGTCGCTGACTATGCCGAAGACTCATTGCTCGACGAGATGGAGATCGACGACCCGCTGGAGCTGACCGGACTCTATACCGGCGTGCCGCTGACCATCGAGAGCATCACGCAACCTTCGTTTGAGCGACCCCTGATCCACCTCTACCGCCTGCCCATCCTGTTCGAATGGGCGCAGCGCGGCGACGTGACGCTCGAGGAGCTGGTCACCCACGTCTTCATCCACGAACTCGGCCACCATTTCGGCTGGTCTGACGAGGAGATGCACATCGCGCTGGACGAGGACGGCGACTGAGCCGCCCTGCCCTTTGCGGCGTCATACGAGGAGGTCACCCGTGCGGCGGGGCGGTTCCTTGTTGGCAGACGACGCCAGCGCGATGCCGAATGTGAGGATGCCGACGCGGCCAGCGAACATCAGCAGGATGATGACGGCCTTGCCGATTTCCGAGAGTCCGCCCGTGAGTCCCATGCTGAGTCCGACGGTGCCGATGGCCGAGAAAGCCTCGAACAACAGCGCTTCGAAATCGGCGCCGGCTTCCGTCAGGCAGAGCACGAAGACGGCGGGGGTCATCAGCATCACGAAATAGGCCGACGAGGCCGCGGCGAGACGGACGCGGTTTTCCGGGATGACGCGTCCGAAGAAGGAGACATCCGGTTGACGGCGAACGGTCGAGCGCACGAGGCCGACCATGGCCGCGAAGGTGGTGATCTTGAGACCCCCGCCGGTGCCCGAAGGCGCCGCGCCGATGGCCATGAAGAAATACAGGATCACGATGGCCGCAGGCGCGAGGGCGCCGATCGGCACCGTATTGAAGCCCACCGTGGTCATGGCGGTCATCGCCTGGAAGAAGGCAGCGAGCAGCCGGTCGGTTGACGGCAAGGCTGCGATGCCGGGATCGGCGAGAAACAGGATGACCGTGCCGATGGCAAGGAAGGCGAAGGTGAGGCGCACGATCACCTGGCTGGTAAAGCTGACCTGCACAGACCGGTTGGTCAGACTGCGCCAGACGTCAAACACGATCAGGAAACCCATCGCGCCGAGCAGCGAGAGGACAGATACCGCAGCGTTGACCGCGAAGTTTCCGCGGAAGTCCTCAAGGCTGTTGGGGTTGAGGCTGAATCCGGCTGTGCAAAAGGCTGAGACTGAGTGGAAGATGGCGCTCCACGGGGCGTCGCGAACGCCGGCGGCGGCAAAAGCGAAATAAAGGGCAACGGCGCCGAGCGCTTCGATGACGAGCGTGAAGATCACGACCGTCCGGATAAAATGCACCGTGATGATGTTTTCGGGCAGCGTGAACGCCGTGCGCGCCAGCCGCTCGCGCAGCGGCGACAGGTGCTTCACCGTTGCCAGCATGATGAATGAGCCGAGCGTCATGTAACCGATGCCGCCCGCCTGGATCAGCATCAGGATGATGACCTGCCCGAACAGGGTATAGGTCGTACCCGGATCAACCGTGACCAGTCCGGTGGTGGACACGGCGGAGACGGCAGTGAACAGGTTGTCGAGCGGGGTAACCGGCACGTTGCGCGCGATAGGCAGGCAAAGCATGCACCAGCCGAGAAACATGTACAGGCCGTAGCCCGCCAGGATCAGCTTGGTGGGGTGGACCCGCCGCATCAGGCGGTGGGTGTGCAATGAGACGACCGCAAGGGACTTGCGGGCAGCTCCGATCATACGCTGCGGGCGCATGGGAATCCTTCTCGTTGTGAGGGGGGGGTGTCGGGTGAAGAGTGCGGCGCGGGGAGCGCCTGACTTATCGTAACCAATCCTTGCGATGCGCAATGGTCAAAGCCGGCCAGCGCTTCATGTTGCAGCGCAATATCACATGCCGGAGACGGAATCCACCCTTCCCGCCGATTGCGTCTCGCGGCAGCTTACGTAAGAACGATCAGCGCTGTCCGGCGCGCCGATGGAATCAGGGATCGCAGACAGATGACGTTTACCGCAGACACCGATGGCCTTGGCCTCGCCGAACTCGTCCGGACCCGGCAGGTCACGCCCGCAGAACTTCTGGAAGCAGCCGTGGCGCGGGCCGAGTCGGCGCAGGAGAGAATCAACTGCTTCGCAGCGCTCTACCCTGAACTCGCGCGCGAGCAGATTGCGAAGGGCGGATTGCAAGGCGCCTATGCGGGCGTTCCGTTCGCCACGAAGGATCTGGGTGTCGCTGTCAAAGGCGCGCCGCTGACGGGCGGAAGCCGCGCCTACAAAGATGTCGTGGCGACAGAGGACTCCACCCTGACCCGGCGGTTCCGCGAAGCGGGGCTAGTGTTTTTCGGATCCACCACGACACCGGAATTCGGCCTGACGCTGACGACTGAATCCACGCTGTTCGGACAGACACGCAATCCCTGGGATCGCACGCGCATCGCCGGCGGTTCGTCCGGCGGCGCGGCGGCGGCGGTTGCGGCGGGTGCGATTCCAGTTGCGCACGCCAGCGATGGCGGCGGGTCGATTCGCATCCCGGCAGCGTGCTGCGGCGTGTTCGGGCTGAAGCCATCACGCGGGCGCATGCCGATGGGCCCGGCGCGCACCGAGGGCTGGAATGGTCTGTCTACGGTACTTGTCGTGAGCCGCACCGTGCGCGACAGCGCGGCGATGCTGGACCTGACACACGGCCCGGAAACCGGCAGCCGCTATGTCGCGCCGCCGCCCGCGCGGCCTTACCTGTCAGAGCTGGAGCGCGACCCGAAACGCTTGCGGATCGCGCTCTGGCGCACGGCGCCGAACGGAACCGTGCCGGACGCGGACGCCTCCGCTGGCCTCGCGGCAACGGCGAAACTGCTCGAAAGCCTTGGGCATGTTGTGGTCGAGGCCGGCCCGATCCTCAACGGCGAAGCGCTCGGCAAGGCCGCGCTCTTCACCATCGGCGCGAATATCGCGGCGCAGCTGGACGAGCACGGCGCCGCGCGCGGGCGGCCAGTCGGCGATGACGAGATCGAGCCGATCACCGCCGGCATGGTGCGCCTCGGCCGGACGGTTCCGATGGTTGAATTGGCGAAGGCCAACAATGCGTTCATCACGGCCGCTATCCAGTATGAGCATTTCCTGGATGCTGGTGGATTCGATCTGACACTGTCGCCGACCTTGCACCGGGCGCCGGACCTGCTCGGCACGATGGCGTTGACGGCCGATCCGAACCGGATGGCCGATGCGGTAGCAGGATTTGCGCCGCACTGCGCCGTGTTCAACCAGATGGGCGCGCCAGCAATGTCAGTGCCGCTGCACTGGACGGCGCCGACACCGACCGCGCCGGGCGGCCTGCCGATCGGCATGATGTTCGGCGCGCGCCACGGACAGGAAGGCCTGCTGCTGAGCCTTGCCGGCCAGCTGGAGCGGGCGGCACCCTGGGCGCACCGCCGGCCGCCGGAATGGGTGGGCGGATGACAGGCGCCGCGCGCGACTGGCACAAGGGCGGCTGCCATTGCGGCGCCGTACGCTTCGAGGTCGAGCTGCCAAACGCCTTCGAAGCTGAAGACTGCAATTGTTCGATGTGCGCGATGAGTGGCAACATTCATGTGATCGTGCCGGCGAACCGGTTCCGGATTGTTCAGGGGGCTGACAATCTCGGCACCTACACGTTCAACACCGGGCGCGCGAAGCACCTGTTCTGCAAGACCTGCGGCATCAAGAGCTTTTACATCCCCCGGTCAAATCCGGACGGGATCGCCGTAACATGGCGCTGCCTCGACGAATGGGAGACATTCGAAGTGACGGTCGCGCCGTTTGATGGACAGAACTGGGAAGCGAATGCCGGGCGGCTGGCCCACAAGTCGAAGGACTAGGGCATTTCCTCTTCGGCGCCCGGCGGAGGGGGCGGACTGCCTTCCCGGCGCTCACGGAATTTCTCCAGCCGATCGTGCCGCTTGCCGCGCTTCTCGAGATTTCCTCCGATGAGCTTGGCCACGAGTTCACGCTGATCGGGCGACAGGTCACCGAGCCCTTCGAACATGCGGTCGGCGACTATATCTCGTGCGACCTTGTCGGCCTCGCGCAGATCAGCGAGTGCGGCGCGGGCGGCCGTCTCATCATAGGGTTCGGCCTTCAACACCTCGGCGAGCCGGCGCTCGTATCCGCGCCGCGCCTCAAGCGCCTCGCGGCCAGCTTCGAAGCTTTCGTGCATGAGGGTGCGCACCGCCGCGCGGTCTGCGGCGCTCAACTCGATGCCCGGCCGGTCGCGGCCGGGATCACGGTCGGGGCCGCCTTTCGGCGGGGCTTTCAGGAAGATGCCTGCGATCAGTCCCAACAACACGAGGTTGCCCAGAACGGACAGCGTCAGCAGGAACGGGAAGCGGCGGGGTTGTGGGTCGCTCATTCTGCGAGCTCCTCGGCATAGGCGGCAGGGTCGAAGCCGAGCGCGTGCTCGAGCACGGTGGCTGCTTCGTCCGTTTCGTTAGCGGCGCTGGCGGCAGGCGCCACCATGACGCCCATCATCAGGCCCGCAGCGAGCGCAGCGAAGCCGCTGGCAGGAGCCCAAGGCTTGAAGCCCGGAAAACGGAAGCGGCCACCCGCAGCCCGCGGCTTCGGCGCAGACGCGATAAGGGCTTCGGTCAGCGCTGGCGACGGCGTGATCTCCGGCAGGCGGGCGATCGCGGCGTCCAGCACACGGGCTTCAGCCAGCGCTGCGGCGAAACGGGCCGGGTGCGCGGCGAGCAAGGCACGCGCCTCGGCGCGCTCCTGCTCGGGAAACGCAGCGGGGTCAGCGCCCCAGGCTTCGATGAGTTCAATCAGACGGTCTTCGGTCATGCGCTGGTTCTCCCTTCCAGCAACTGTGCGCGCAAGGTGCGCCGCGCGCGGGCGAGCAGGCTTTCGAGCGCTTCAACGCTCACGTCGAGGATTTCCGCCGCTTCGGCCTGTGAATGGCCCTGAAGGGCGCAGAGGGTCAGCGCGGCGCCCTGGCGTTCGGGCAGCGCGCCGATCGCCGCTTCGATGGCCGAGACACGTTGTGTCTGGTCAAGCGCATCGTGCGGCGCGAGGCGGGTGTCGGAGATGTCGGGCAGATCGCCCGGCAGCGACTCCTTGCGCTTGCGCAGACGGTCGTAGCAGAGATTCAGGGCTACGCGGTGCAGCCAGGTCGAGAACTTTGCGCGCGGCTCCCAGTTGGGCAGAGCCTTCCAGGCCCGGAGGAACGTTTCCTGTGTCACGTCTTCGGCCTCCGTGCGGTCGCCGAGCATGCGGGTGGCAAGGCCGAGCACGCCGGCACTGTAGCGATGGACAAGCGCGCGAACCGCAGCGGGATCCCCCGCTGCGGCCCGTGTGATCTGGTCGAGGTCAGACGTGAAGGCCACGCGGCAAACCCTATCCGATTCCGGGCCGGAGACCCGAGAGGCAATCGCAGGGGGGATGCAATCGCCATCGCATGGCTCCGGCCCGGTTCAGGGGTTCTTACTGTTCGGCCGGCTTGTCCCGCCATTTGCCGCGGTGCTCCTTCATCTTGGCCTTGGCGGCGTCCATCTCGGCTTTCGAGACGTTGCCGTCACCGTCCGTATCGAGCTTGCCGAAGCGTTCGAGATGGCTGGCCGTGAACTCAGTCTGGCTCCAGCGTCCGTCGCCATTGGTGTCGACGGCTGCGAAGTGTTCAGCGCCCTTGGCCTGCATCGACGCCTTGCGGGCTTCGCGCTTGGCTTCCCAGGCCGCAGCTTTTTCCGGATCAGCATCGGCGCGCGGCTTGCGCGGCTCCTTGCCTTCCGCCCTCTCGGCCCATTTGGCCTTCATTTCGGCGCGGTGCGCTTCATGGCTGGCCTTGAGTTCCTCCTGGGTCAGGAAACCGTCGGCATTGCCGTCGATCTTGGCGAACTGCGCGATCGCCGAGGCTTCGGCTTCGCCCTGGGTGATGACACCATCAGCGTTCGTGTCGAGCTTCTCCAGATGGCCGCCGCCGCCCTTGTGGCCGTGAGCGAAGGCCGCCATCGGCATTGCCAGCGCGAGGGTCAGCGCAGAGGCCGCCGCGAGCGTGAGTTTTTTCATGAGTGATCTCCTTGATGATCCCAGCGCTCGTAAAACGGGGGGGCCGTCAGGATTCCGTCGCCGTCAGGTGCAGTTTTTCGCAGGCGAGCTGGTGGACCCGTGCCTTGACGCCGGACAGGCGGCTTTCAAGCGCCTCAAACTCGGTTTCGCCGGCTGCGCGGCAGAATCGCGCCTTCAGGCCGGCAGGCATGTCGCCCTCGACCGGGCCACTGCCAAGCGCCAGGCGCTGCAGCTGTTGCATCGAGGACAGGAGATTCAAAGCGGCGCGCAGGAAGCACCAGTCCTCGCTTTCAGCGCCGTCGGCGTCTGCGAGACCGGACAGTGCATGCGCCGTATTCGGACGAACGAGGTCCGGCCGGGCGCGCAGCAACATTTCCTGCTGCGCCATGAACTCGATGTCGATCAGGCCGCCTTCCGCTGTCTTCAGGTCCCAAAGTCCTTCGCTTGGCTTTTCGCGGTAGAGTGTCTGGCGCATGGCCGTGATGTCAGTGGGGATCGCCTTGCGCCGGGGACTGCGCGCGCGGGCACTTATGGCGTCTGCGGCGATCTGGTGAACGGCCGCGCCGAGTTCGGCGTCGCCCGCCGCAAACCTGAGGCGGGTGAGCGCCATATGCTCCCAGGTCCACGCCTCTTCATTCTGATAGTGGCGAAACGCGTCAAGACTCACGGCCACCGGTCCTGCCCGGCCCGACGGCCTCAAGCGCATGTCGACTTCGTAGAGTTCGCCTTCTGCCGTCGGCGCGGTGAGGCCCGTGATCAGGCGCTGGGTCAATCGCGTGAACCAAGTCTGCGCGCCGTCCGCGTCCGCTTCGTAGATCACGATCAGGTCGAGGTCCGAGCCGGCTGTCATTTCCTCGCCGCCAAGCTTGCCCATGCCAAACACCGCCCAGCGACCCGGCGGCTTGCCATAGCGGCGAGTAGTCTCCCTGACGGCGACTTCTGCCATGAAGCGGATCGTGTCATCGGCCAGCAGCGTCCAGACCTGCGCGGCGACATCCGACGCGATCAATCCGTGCAGCAGCCTGTGACCGGTGAGGAAGCTTTGCTCGCGGTGATAGCGCCGCCAGTCGTCCAGCGCGGCATCGAAGGTCGACGTGCCGGGCTCTGGCGCCTTCGGGATGGTGTTCGCCACCAGCGCTTCCAGCAAGTCTGGCCGGCGGGCGAGGATACGGGCGAGACGCGGCGCAAGGGCGAGCGTGGCGACGAGGTCAGCCAGCAGCTCAGGCTTGGCGAGCAGCATGGAAAGCGTCTGCACGCCCGACGACAGCCCTTCGAAGAAGCGCGAGAACCATAGAAAAGCGGTGTCCGGTTCGCCGGTCTCGCCCATCGCCTCCAGCATGCCTGGCAGGATCGCAGTCAACAGTTCGCGCCCGCGCGCCGTGCGTGTCGCCGGCACCCGGCCGCGGTGCCAGTTGCGGATCGTGTCAATGGCTGAGGAGGCGTCCGAAAAACCGAGACCCGCCAGCGTTTTGACCGTACCCGGATCATCGTCCACGCCGGTGAAGACCAGGTTGCCAAGCGCATGCGTGGTCGCGGCCCGGTCTTCCTGCGCGAACAGGCCGTCATAGGCCGCCTGCACCTGCTTTCGGGTGTCGAGCAGGTCGCGGTCGAAGTCTTCCAGCGCGCCGCATCCGCAGAGGTAGGCCAGGCTCTCGCGTTCGGCCGGGTCGGCAGGTACCGTGTGGGTCTGCTCGTCCTGACGCATCTGGATGCGATGCTCGACATTGCGCAGCGCCTTGTAGGCCGTCTCGAGCTGGTGGGCGGTTGAGCGCGCCACGACGCCGGCATCGGCAAGCGCTGCCAGCGCGCCCAGAGTGGTGTTGTCGCGCAGCGCCGTGTCGCGGCCGCCGAGGATGAGCTGCTGGGTCTGCACGAAGAACTCGATCTCGCGAATGCCGCCGGGCGCCAGTTTCACGTCCGGCGACAGGGCACCTTGTTCGTCGGCGCTGATCTTGTTGTTGATCATGCGCTTGATTGCCTGGATATCGCCGATCGCCCAATAGTCGAGGTTTCGGCGCCAGACATAAGGCTCCATGCGCGCGAGGAACCGCTTGGCAGACGCAAGGTCGCCGGCGGCGGGGCGGCCCTTGATCCAGACCATGCGCTCCCAGTTCTGGCCGACGCTTTCGTAGTAGAGTTCTGCCATCTCGGTCGACACGGCAAGCGGTGTAGAGGACGGGTCCGGGCGCAGGCGAAGGTCGGTGCGGAAGACGTAGCCGTCCGCGGTGATCTCATCCATGATGCGCACTACATCACGGATCACGCGCTGCGCCGCGTCGCCGGGGTCGCGTTCTCCGCCATCGAACCGGTCCCGGTCGTAAAAGGCGGCTATGTCGATGTCGCTGGAATAGTTGAGTTCGAAGGCGCCCATCTTGCCGAGGGCCACCGCGAAGATCCCGTCCGGCTGTAGACCGCGCGCCGCGAGCGAGACACGAAGGGCCGCCTCCAGGCTCTCGTTCGCGAACTCTGTCAGCGCGTGCGTGACGCGCATCACGCCGCGTGCGCCGCTCAGGTCGTCACCGGCAAGGGCGAGGTGCGCCGTCAGCTTGGCAGCGCGCAGCGCGCTCATCGCGTCGGCGATCGGCGTGTCGGCGGGCATGGTCCGCACCCTGGCCAGCGCCTCATCGAACGAGCCAGAGATGCCCCGTTCACGCAGACGCCTGAGGTAAGGCGCGTGGGGCTCAGCCGCTTGCAGGGCAGCGGCACACTCAGGTGCAAGCGGGCGGATGGTCAGCATCGTCCACGCTTAGCCGACGCCGCTGCGCACGACAAATCCCAACCGGCTCAAGGCGCTGGGCGCCGCCGGCCCGGACACTCCGCCGAGACGGGCGTTGACAGCCGTGACATTCGGCGGTTCGTTCAGTCAAGCAGGCGGGATAGTCAGGGGGACAGTCATGCTGCGGATACTTCGGCTGATCGCCGTGCTGACAGTGATACCCCTCGTCGGGATCGGGGTCGCCATCGCCCGTTTCTGGGGCGACGCGCCGGTCGACCTGGCCAGCCTGCAACCTGCTGGTAGCCAATTGTCGGCCTGCATTACGGCAATTCTTGGCGCGCCCGCAGAGACTGCCTGCGGAGACGCAACCGGGTTCGGTTGGCTGGGCATTGCCTCGGTCGGAGTCCTGATCCTTTCGTTCGGGCTCGTGCCCTTGTCGCGCCTCGTAGCGATGCTGCTCGGCGTGCACCGCAGCCTGCTGTCGATCGGCTTCTGGCCGTACGCGCTTCTGACCACGATACTCGTCGGCTTCGTTTCGCTCGTTCACGCCGGCATCTTTGGCGCTGCGGCCTACATGACGCTGCAATTCTGGTTCGGCATTGAAAGCAACCTGCTGCTGATCGCCATCGGCATGGTTCTCGTCGGCGCCATGTATGCGATCGTGCGGGGGCTGGCGGTCTTCTTCACGCGCCCGAAGTCGTACATCGCAGCGCGGCCGGTGACGTTTTACGAATACCCGCGGCTGGGGCTCGTGGTGCGCGACATCGCCAAGAAGCTCAGTGCCCGGATGCCCGACAATGTCGTGATCGGACTGCAGCCTACGTTCTTCGCCACCTCGTCGCCGGTGTTCACGCCGTATGGCAAGGCGCCGCTGAAAGGGCAGACCCTGCACCTATCGCTGCCCCTGATGTGCCATTTCACCGAAGGTGAACTGAAGGCCGTCATCGGACATGAGCTGGGGCATTTCTCGGGCGGTGACACGACCTACACGATGCGGTTTGCGCCGGTCTACATGGGGCTGACCACGGCGAGCGAGGTATTCTCCGCCAAGGACCGGCCCCTGACGCGGCTCCTCTCGATGCCGGCGAAACTGCTGATCGACGACCTGATCTACGCCTTTTCGATCGTTGAGCGCCGGATCGGCCGGGCACGCGAGCACCGGGCTGACCAGAGTGGCGCCAAAGTGTCTTCGCCGGAAGACATCGCTTATTCGCTGCTGAAATCGTCCCTGCTCGGATCAATCTGGAACGAGCAGATGCAGAGCCTTGTGGAACGCGGCATGAAAGGACGGTTCTCGCGCAATGTGGTGCGCAATTTCGCTGAAAGCGTTCGGCTGGATGTTGACCGCGCCCGGATCGCACCCCTGCTGCAGTTCGCGCTGGGCGACAGCGTGCCTCACCCCGTCGACACGCACCCGGCGACCGAAGACCGGATCGAGGCGTTCGGGCTGAGCCTCGGGGAGATATGCTCGGAAGACGTGCTCCTGCACCGCTTCTTCGAGGCCCCGAAGGTCACCGACGGCCTCGACAACATGATCGCCCTCGAAGAAGACCTCACGGCCCTGCAATACCATCTGTACGCCGAGCTCTGGCCCAAGGATGACGACAGCGAGCGGTCAATCGACGACATCTTTCTCATGCTGCTGGTCGATTTCCTGGCCCTGATGGTCACGATCGACGGCAGCGTCGACGACCGGGAAATCCACGAGGCTGAAGCCCGCGCGATCGAACTGTTCGGCAATTTCGACCGCGAGGCGTTCCGCGAGCGTTGCCGCGCGCCGGACCAGATTCCCTCGCTCGACAAGATGATCTCGTTCGCCAACAAGCTGCTGACCGAGACCGGCATCGAGAACCTCAAGACCGTCCTGCAGCGCATCGCCAATGCCGACGGCGTGGTGCAGGATGCCGAAGCGCGCTTGCTCGCCCTCCTTGAGGCATCGCTGGTATCCGAGCCGCCGGACGCTGCCTGAGGCGACTTGGGCCGTATCGCGCAGGCCGGTGATTTGCTAGGCAGGCCGCATGAAAACGATCCTCGCCGCCGCGTTCATCGCCATGCTCGCTGAAGCCCCGCTTGCCGACCCGGACGCCGAAGCGCGCGCGCAGTCGCTGATGCGGGAAATCCGCTGCGTCGCCTGCGAGAACGAACCGGTGTCCCAATCCTCGGCCGCCATCGCGGAAGACATGCGCGTGCGTATCCGCGAGATGGTGGACGCCGGCGCGAGCGACACCGAAGTGCGCGACTGGTTTGTCAGCCGGTATGGTGAATTCGTGCTTTTCCGCCCGCCGGCGCGCGATGTTTCGGGCTGGCTGCTTTGGGGCCTGCCATTCGGCCTGCTGGCAGTCGGGGCGGCTACGGGCATATTCCTCGCCCGGAAGGGTGGCCGTGCAGCGCCTCAAATCGAGGCGGAAGAGGTCTGAAACCGGACGGCTGCCGACGCAGAAATGCGTTCCAATCCTGCCGAATTCACCTAACTGTCTTTTAATGACCACATTGCCTGTGGCATGTTTATGTTCTGTCTCGTCGCCGGAAAAAGCGGCAAATTCAATTCTTTGGAGTGCTTGATGAGCAAAATTGGGGTTTCGGCCCAGACGCTGATGGCCGCCGCGTTTGGCGCAATGATCATGGGTTCAGCGGTTGCCGTTCCAAAATTGTTCGCGCCGGAAGCTGGCGCCCAACCCATCGCAATCCAGGCGCCGCCGGGCGCGCCGCTCAGCTTCGCGGACCTGATCGAGAAGGTCGAGCCGGCCGTCGTGTCGGTCAACGTCGTCTCCACGCAGGAACTGAGCAGCCTCGGCGACATGGACGAGTTCTTCGAACAGTTCCGCGGCATGCCCGGGCTCGAAGACTTCTTCGAACAGCGTAAGCAGCAGCAGGAACAGGAAAGCCCCCGCACGCGCGAATCGCGCTCGCTCGGCTCCGGCTTCTTCATTTCGCAGGACGGCCTGGTGGTGACCAACAACCACGTGATCGACCGCGCCACCCAGATCCAGGTCGTGATGAGCGACGGCCGTGAGCTCGACGCCGAACTCGTTGGCACGGATCCGCTGACCGATCTTGCGGTCGTGCGCGTCAAGCAGCCCGGCCCCTACCCGTATGTGAAGTTCGGCACCTCGCACGAAATCCGCAAGGGTGACTGGGTGGTCGCGCTCGGCAACCCGTTCGGCCTTGGCGGAACGGCTACCGCCGGTATCCTGTCGGCCGATGGCCGCGAACTCGGCGCCGGCAGCCCGTACACCGACTTCCTGCAGATCGACGCCCCGATCAACCGCGGCAACTCCGGCGGCCCGACCTTCGACCTGAAGGGCAATGTGATCGGCGTGAACTCGCAGATCCTGTCTCCCACCGGCGGCTCGGTCGGCATCGGCTTCGCCATCCCGGCTGAACTCGCGAAAGAAGTCACCGACGTGCTGATCGAGAAGGGCCGCGTCTCGCGCGGCTGGCTCGGCGTGCAGATCGGCGACCTGACGCCCGAGTTTGCCGAGGCCCTCGGCCTCGACGACGTCAAGGGTGCGCTGATCGCAGACGTGACCACAGGCAGCCCCGCCGAGCGGGCCGGCCTGAAGCGCAATGACATCATCCTGTCGGTCAATGGCACCAAGGTGACCGACTCCACGTCGACCACCCGCCTTGTCGGCAAGCTGATCGCCAACACGCAGAACGAATTCGACATCCTGCGCGACGGCAAACCGAAATCGATCAACGTCACCGTCGGTGAGCGCCCAGCCGATGCCAGCGCCGTGGCAACACCTGGCGGCCGCAATGGTGGCCCGGCAGATCCGGGCGCGCCGTCAGCCGTTCCGGGCAAACTGCTGCCGGACTTCGGCGTGCGGCTTGAGCCGCTCGACGAAGCGACCCGCACAGCCCTCGGCCTGCGCGTCGGCGACACAGGCCTTGCGATCACGGAAGTGACAAAAGACGGCGTATTCGAGAAAGCGGGCTTTGAGCCGGGGATCGTTATCCTCGAAGCCAATGGCCGGTCGGTGCCTTCGGTCGAAGCATTCGAGCGGGCCATCTCGGAAGCCAAGGCCGCTAACCGGTCGAAGGTGCTGCTGGCCCTGCGGGTCGGTCAGGTGACCAACTACCGCACCATCGACATACCCAAGTAACCCTATGCTTACGGAGCCTCAGATGGCGGATACGCTGCACAATCGTTCTCTCAAGGTCCTTGTGATCGAAGACGACAACGAGATGGCGAACTTCATCGAGAAGGTTCTCGAGGATGCCGGCCATGACGTCGAATGCGCCCGCGACGGGGCAGCCGGGCTTGCCCGGGCCCGCGCGGCCGAGTTCGACGCCCTGGTCGTCGACCGCATGCTCCCCGAGAAGGACGGCCTCACGCTGATCCGCGAATTCCGGGATGCCGGCGGCACCACGCCGGCCCTGTTCCTCTCGGCGTTGGGCGATGTGCAGAACAAGGTCCAGGGCCTGAAGGCGGGTGCCGAGGACTATCTCGGCAAGCCATTCGTCCCGGCAGAGCTGGCCGCCCGTGTCGAGGCCCTCGGCCGGCGCCAGGGCGCAGAACCGCAGGTGACGGTGCTGAAGGCCGCAGATCTTGAAATGAACCTGCTGACCCGCAAGGTCACGCGGTCCGGCAAGAAGATCGATCTTCAGCCCCGCGAATTCCGCCTGCTGGAATACCTGATGCGTCATGCTGGCCAGGTTGTGACGCGCACGATGCTGCTGGAGAAAGTCTGGGACTACAATTTCGATCCCCAGACCAACGTCATCGATGTGCACGTCTCCCGGCTGCGCGCCAAGATCGACAAGGACTTTCCTGAGCCCCTGCTCCAGACCGTGCGCGGCGCCGGCTACCGCCTGCAGGGCTAGACTGCGATCATGGGGGCTGGCACCTAGTCGCCCATGAAGCTGCCTTCTGCCTGGCCGGCCTGGCTTTCCCTTGAGCGTATCGCCAAGCTGCCCGCGAAGATCGCCGGGCGGCTTCCGGTGCTGCCTGAGGATATCCGCTTCCCGATCCCCGACCGTGTGCGCAAGGCGATGCCGGTCTTCGTGCGCACGACGACCTTCAAGCTGGCGCTGCTCTACAGCTTGATGATCGCCGCCTTTTCGGGCGCCTTGCTGGCCTATCTCTACTATTCGACCGTCTACTACATCCGGGTCGAGTCCGAACGGCGGATCACGGTCGAGTTCGAGCAGCTTGCCAACGCCTACTATACCGGCGGCATGCAGCGCCTCAGCCAGTCCGTGTTCGAACGGATGACGCTGTCAGGCTCGCCCTTTTACTACTACCTGGAAGACACGTCCGGCCGAAAGATCGCCGGCCACTTCCCCCGCCTTCCGGATGACCCGCCAGAGTCGGGTATGAAGACGGTCTATTTCGATTTCGAACTGCCACAGCCCGATGGCTCGAAGGTGCTCCGACCGGCAGCGGGCCGTATCGTGCGACTGCGCGACAACGGCGGCGCCCTGATGGTGGCCTTCGACACGGCGCAGCAAACCGTTATCGTTGACCGCATCCAGAGCGCCATCCTCGTCGCGGCGCCGGTGGCCCTGATCCTCTCCTTGTTCGGCGGCGTTCTGATCACGCGCGGCGCGGCGCGGCGCGCGGAGGAACTTGCCAAGACCGCGGAGGCGGTAATCGGCGGCGAGCTCAGCCGGCGTGTGCCGGTGCGCGGAACCGGTGACGAATTCGACCGCCTCGCGCAGCGGATCAATGCGATGCTCGACCAGATCGGCAAGCTCGTCGAAGCATCACAGAACACCGGCAATGCCATCGCACACGACCTGCGCTCGCCGCTCACCCGCCTGCGCAACCGGCTCGAGATTGCGCTGACAAAGCCGATGACGGAAGAAGACGCCAACAACACGCTCGGCGAAACCGTGGAAGAAGTCGACCGCGTGCTGGACACGTTCAATGCCATCCTGCGTCTCGCGCGCCTTGATGCGGGTACGGAAGGTCTGCGTGTGCGCATGGACCTCAGCGAAGTGGCCGAGGAGCTCGCCGAGCTGTTCGACCCCGCCTGCGAGGAAGCCGGCCTCACCTTCAGGAGCCAGATCACGCGCAACCAGCTGGTACTGGGTGACCGCGAGCTGATCGGACAGGCAATTTCAAACCTGATCGACAACGCCATCAAATACACGCCGGCTGGCGGCTCGATCTCGCTCAGCGTGACACGCGGCCCGGAGGCCATGATCGACCTGACCGTTCTGGACACCGGCCCTGGCATTCCGGACGGCGAACGGAGCAAGGTGATCGAGCGGTTCCACCGCATGGACTCGGCGCGCACCCAGCCGGGATCGGGGTTAGGCCTGTCGCTGGTGCAGTCGGTGGCCGATCTTCACGGCGGCGAACTGGTACTTGCCGACGGCACAGGCCCGAAAGAGACGCCCGGTCTCAAAGCAACGCTCAGGCTTCCGCGGGCCTGACCCGGCGCACCGGCCATAGGCCGAGCAGCGCGCCAAAACCGATCAGCACGACGCCCAGATAGATGAAGTCGATCAGCGGGTTGAAGTAAACGCGGAACACCCAGCGCGGCTCGCCATCCACTTCGCGCGCATCTCCCAGCGCGGCGTAGAGGTCGCCTGTGCCAGTCTTGTGGATCGCCGTTTCGGTCGTCGGCATTCTTGCTGCGGGATAGTAGCGCTTCATCGGCTCGAGGATGGCACTTGCGCTGCCTTTGCGGGCGTTCAGTACAGCGCGGTCTGCATACCAGTTTGGTCCTTCGACCGAGCGTACGTCGTCGAGCGTTATGGTCCAGCCGGCAACGGTGCCCGAGCCGCCGGCTGGCAGGGCAAGTGTCGCCTCGTAGCGTCCCGTGGTCTCGACGACCGCGCCGATCACGAACAGCCCGAGGCCGATATGCGCCAGGGTCATCGACCAGACACGGCGCGGCAGCTTGAACACACGGCCCGGCGCGATCGCGCGGCGCTTCAGTTCCCAGACCGCGCCGAATACCAGCCATGCGCCAATCGCCAGTCCGAACGCGGCCCCGGCGGGAATATCCAGCGGGCCAACACCGAGCAGCACGAATGCCAGCACCAGCGCAGCGCCGCCGCCTGCCCAGCGCAGCCAGCCCTTCACATCTGCCTTGCCCCACGCCCAGGCCTGCACGACCGGGAGAAGGATCAGGATGAGCACAAGGATGGGCACGAAGGTGAGATTGAAATAGGGCTCTCCCACCGAGACGGTGCGCCCGAACGATTCCGCGATCAACGGGAACAGCGTGCCGAGCAGCACGGTCAACGCTGCCACAATCAGCACGACGTTGTTGGCCATCAGCGCGCCTTCGCGGCTGATCAGGGTCCAGGCCTTGCCGCCTTCGAGCTTTGGCGCCCGCCACGCGAACAGGCCGAGGGCGAACCCGCCATAGACCAGCAATCCTGTCAGCAGCAGCGTCCCGCGCTCGGGGTCCACCGCAAAGGCGTGCACCGATGTCAGCACACCGGACCGGACGAGGAAGGCGCCGAGGATGGAGAAGAGGAATGCCAGGACGGCAAGCAACGCAGTCCAGGCGGCGAAGCCTTCGCGTTTCTCCGTCACGACTACCGAGTGGAGCAGCGCCGCCCCGATCAGCCAGGGCATGAGGGATGCATTCTCGACCGGGTCCCAGAACCACCAGCCACCCCAGCCGAGTTCGTAATAGGCCCAGTAGGAGCCAAGCGCGATGCCTATGGTCAAAGGTGCGAACGCCGCCAGCGACCAGATGCGAGCCTCCTTCGCCCAGATCCGGTCGATACGCCCTTCGAGCAGCCCGGCAGCGGCAAGCGCAAAGACGAACGAATAGCCGACATATCCGAGATAGAGCATCGGCGGGTGGATCGCGAGCGCCGGGTCCTGCAGCAGCGGATTGAGGCCGGCGCCCTGGAAAGGCGCGGGGTCAAGCCGAAGGTAGGGCGAGGACGCGAACAGCAGGTAGGCCAGTGCGCCGCTCGCGAGCAGGCCCTGGATCCCCAGCGCGCGCGCTTCGAACGTCTCGCGGCCGGTCGACATCAGCGCCGCCGCAGCCGCCCCGAAGCCGAGCGTGACAAGGCACCAGAGCGCCATTGAGCCCTCATGGTTGCCCCATGCGCCAGCAATCTTGTAGGCGAGCGGCTTCAGCGTGTGCGAATTGTTGGCGACCAGTGCCACTGAAAAGTCAGACGTGACGAAGGCGTGTATGATCGTCAGGAATGAAAGGGCCATCAGGCCGAACGCGGAAATCGCGGCGAGCCCCGCCGCACGGCGAGCGCCCCTGAAGCCGAAGACGCCCTGTGCGAGCGACAGGGCGAGCGCAAGGAAGGCGGCGAAATGGCCGGCCTCGATCATCCGCCCGCCTCGAGCGGTTTCAATTCGCGCGGCTGGTAATTCTCGTCATGCTTCGCCAGCAACTGACGTGCGGTGAAGCTGCCGTCGGGATTGAATGCGCCGGTGGCCACCACCCCTTGCCCTTCACGGAAAAGGTCAGGCGCAACACCGGTAAAGCGAACGGTGATCGTGTTCGGGCTGTTGTCGATGACCGTGAATTGCATCGTCGCGCCGCCATCCTCATAGGTCAGGGTGCCGGGCTCGACCCAACCGCCCACCTTGACCACCCGGCCAGCCTTGGGAAGGCCGTTCTCAGCCAAGATCTGCGGCGTGTAGAAAAGGTTTACGTTCGCGCGACACGCATAAAAGGTCAAAGACATCGACGCCACTAGAAAGGCAGCGGTCAGGAGAAAGGTGTAGAGTCGGCGGGTCCGGGCGCGCATCCGGCTTGTATACGGCCCACCGGCCGGTTTGGGGAGTGCGGCAGATGCAGCGGCGCGCCGCCTATTGCGGCGGTGAGACCTCGCCGCCCTGCCCGATTGCCTCGATCATGCCCCGGAATCGCTCGCGGCGGGGGTCATCTTCCGGGAGCCGTGCGTAGATATAGCGCATGGCTTGTTCCGCCTTTTCCTGGTCGCCCGCCTGAGCCGCGCCCATGGCAGCCCACATGCCCGCACGCACCTGCGTTTCGTCGAGCTGGTAGGCTCGTGCATACAGGCGCGTCGCATCCGCCCCGACCGCGCCGCCGCTCAGTTCAACCAGCACGTCGGCGAGCGCCAGCAAGGCCGGCACATAATCCTCATTGCGCCGCAAGGCGGACTGGTAGGCCCGAAGCGCGTCCTCAGGACGGCCCTGGGCGCGCAGCATCTCACCGATGAAGAAGTGCGGCTCCGGCGCTTCCGGCTGGTCGCGGACAGCTTGTTCCAGCCGCGACAGCACCTCTGCCTGCGTAAGCGATTCCGGATCGCTGGCGATTTTCGCCGCCAGTGCCGCCTGCCGCGCCTCCATGGGCGCGTCTTCCATGCCGGGCTTTCCCACGACGACATAGCCCGCCACACCAAGCGCCAGGCACACCGCCAGGACAATGGTATTCGAACGCGAGAGGATGCCAGCCATCATGGGCGCGGGAACCGCAATGTTGCGCGCAGGCCGCCCGATGCGGCCTCGCCGAGTTCAAGCTGGCCCTTATGCAATTCGGCGAGTTCCTTGACAATCGACAGACCCAGCCCGGTACCGGGCGTCGTCTCGTCGAGGCGCACGCCGCGCTTCAAGGCAGCGGCGCGTTCGCTCTTGGACAAGCCCTTGCCATCATCCTCCACCGCAATGGACAGTTCCTGTGGCCGGTCGCTGATCGTCACCTTGACTTCGGTTGCCGCCCATTTGCAGGCGTTCTCCATCAGGTTTCCGATCATCTCCTCGAAGTCCTGCTTCTCGCCCCGGAACACCGCAGACGCGCCGCCCTCCACGGTGACATCGATCCCCTTGGCATCAAACAACCGGTTGAGCAGCCGGGCAAGCCCGTCGATCACCGGCCGGACGTCCGTGCGCGCACCGATCGTTTCCGCCCGCGCGGCCATGCGTGCGCGCTTCAGATAGTGTTCGACATTGGTCTGCATGGCTTCCGCCTGGCGGCGCACGACATCGTCCAGCTGTGTCTGACCGGCCGCTTCGTTCTTGAGCACCGCGAGCGGCGTTTTCAGCGCGTGCGCGAGATTGCCGACATGTGTGCGGGCACGCTCGACCACTTCGCGGTTGTGCTCAATCAACATGTTGAGCTCTTCCGTCAACGGACGAACCTCTGCTGGATAGTCGCCGACGAGCTTTTGCGCCTCTCCCTCGCGCACCTTCGCGATATCCGACTGGAGGCGCGTCAGCGGATTGAGGGAATACCGGATACCGAGCACCATGGCCGCAAATACGCCGCCGAAAAGGGCGATCATCGTGCCGAACAGCAGGTTGCGGAACTGCCGCGCGGCGTTGTCGCTGGGTGTTCGGTCTGCAGCTGCGAGCAGGATCAACGGCGTCGGCCGGTTCTCGATCACGATCGCCTGCACCGCCACGCGCGAGCGCTGGTCGGCCGGCCCGGCATAGTTGCCGAACTGTGTGACGCCCGGCGCGGCCGCCGCGCGCGCAACAAGCTCCGGCGTAACCGGCACGTCTTCATCCCAAAGGCTCTTCGAGCGGAAGTCGCCGGCGATCGACATGTCGGGATTGAGCCCCACCACCGCCCAGTATTGTCCCGAATACTGCGTCTGGAAGCGCGCATCGCTCGGGAAGAAGTCCCGGTCAGTATTGGTGATCCGGCCGTCGGCGAGGAAAGCATCTTCGCGGATCAGCTCGCGCGAAAGGGTGATGAGCGTTTCCTGCAGGTCCTGCTCGACCAGCGAAAGCGTCTGCGCGCGGTAGACAGCCGACAGGGCGAGCGCGCCGCCGATAAGCACGAAAACGCCCCATATCGCCGCTGCGATGGTGATCCGCCGCGCGAGCGATACGCTCGACCAACGGTCGATCAGGCTCTTTCGGGCAGGTTCAGCGGCCTCGCTCATGGAGGCGGTCTAGCCTGCATTTGCCTCAGCCCGCAACGCGCGCTTCGTCCTGCGGCACGATCAGGCGGTATCCCAATCCGCTCTCGGTCTGGATGCGGTCCTGGCCGATCTTGCGGCGCAGACGGCCGATGAAGACTTCGATCGTGTTGGAGTCGCGGTCGAAGTCCTGATCGTAGATATGCTCGACCAACTCGGTACGCGGCACGACTCGGCCCTGATGGTGCATCAGGTAGGAAAGCACGCGGTACTCGTGCGCCGTCAGCTTGATCGGCTCGCCGTTCACGGTCGCCCGCGCGGCCCGGGTATCGACCATCAGCTTGCCGCACTCCAGCGTCGCCGCAGAGTGGCCGGTCGCCCGGCGCAGCAGGGCGCGCAGGCGGGCCAGCAGCTCCTCGGTGATGAAGGGCTTGGTGAGGTAATCGTCGGCCCCGGCATCAAAGCCCGCCACCTTCTCGCTCCACTGGTCGCGGGCAGTCAGGATCAGCACCGGGAAAGCTTTGCCCTCCTTGCGCCAGCTCTTGAGCACGCTCACGCCGTCAATCTTTGGCAGGCCGAGGTCGAGGATCACGGCGTCATAGGGTTCGGTCTCGCCGAGGAACTGGCCGTCTTCGCCGTCTGCGGCGAGGTCGACGGCATAGCCGGCCTGTGACAGCGCATCCGCCAGCTGGCGGCGCAGGTCTGCATCGTCTTCGACAACAAGGATTCTCATCTCACCTTACCTCTTCAATCGTTCAGGGGTCTGCGTCAGCCGCCGCGACGGTCGATGACCGCGCCGGTCTGTGCATCCACGGTCACGTGCACCTTGCGACCGTCTTCCGTCAGCCAGTCAATTTCATAGACTGCACCGCCTGCTTCCTGCGAGTAAAGGTCTGCGCCAAGCTGGTAACCACCATATTCGCGCTTCAGGTTCTGGAAAATCCGGCTCAGCGGAACCGTGCGGCCTTCCTTGACCGCGTCGCGGGCCTGGCCCGGCGAGAACTGGTTGCCCCAGCCCGGATCCTGCACCTGCGCGACCGGTCCGCCGGTCCACTCGGCCTGTTCGGCTCGCTGGTCGCGGTCCCTGCCTTTACCCTTGCCGTCCGCGAACGCGGCGGGCGTGAGCATCAGGCTGATGGCTGCAAGGAGGACAAGGGTACGTTTCATGAGCCCCCATATGCTGGGAAGGCTCTGAACGTTAAGTGAATGGTGCAGTTCAGGTTCAGTCAGCTTAGCGCCAGCCCCCGAGGATCGCGCCGGCCACCAGGTAGCCAAGCAGGAGGTGGATCGCGTCCATCATCAATAGCCCTTTCTTTTCAGGGCTGTAGACGAACGAGTAGAGCCGCGTCGCCATCACGATGAAGAACCAGATCTGGAAGGCCCAGAGCACCCCGTCCATCAGGCTGTCGACCCGTGCCGCCTTGAATACCAGTGCCAGCCCGATCGCCGTGAGAATCGGCATGACCGGCGAGATGGCCATCTTCCACATGTGCGGCTTCAGCTGCTCCCTGGAATATCCGGACAGCCGCAGCCACAGGCCTGAGAACAGCGCTCCGTAGATCAGGAAGCCGACGGCGTAAATGGCAGCTGCCGCCGCAAGCACCGCCAGCCAGTTGTCACCTGCCGTGTACACAATATCCGTTGGCGGCATGTTTCCCTCCCCGGTCCTGCCTCAGGGAGGGAAGCTACGCCTGCGGCGGAAGGCTGTCGAGGCGGCTCCCTAGAGACGCGAAGCCTTCAGCTCCACATCGGCATAGGCCCATACCTCCTCGAAGTGATGGCGCAAGTGCATCGCTTCCTCGGTCTCGCCCTGCGCCTCAAGCGCCAGCGACAATCCCGCCATCGACCAGCCATTGTGCGGATAGTCGGCAAGGTCCTTGCGGTAGACCGCTTCGGCCTCCTCGTACTTCTGCGCTCTCATCAGCGCCTCGCCGAGCGATTGCCGGGTCGGGTAATACCAGAAAGGCGGCTCGGTATAGGGCAGTGAATCCTGCAGCGCGACGGCTTCGCCGAAGAGTGCGATGGACTCGTCTGCTTTCCCGTCGGCCGAGGCGATCTCTCCGAGAAGGAGCTTGTCGGCGATGTTCAGCAGGAGGCTCGCGGGGTAGTCGTTGGTGTCCATGAACTGGATCTGGACAGTGTCCTTCACCTTCGCCAGTTCGACCTGTTCGCCCTTCGCGAGATCGGGCTGGCCTGACCGCGCGAACGCCACGCCGCGCGCGTAATGCCAGATGGCGTTGGAATAATCGAGGTCAGCCGGCGGCGCGTCCATCGCGAGGATTTCGTTCCACTTGCCGAACTGCACATGCGCCAGCATCGGCACGGTCTTGAAGAACTCGATCGTCGGAAATTCCTTGATCTGTTCGATACGCACATTGTCCGCCAGCTTCTGCGCCGTTTCCAGCGCAAGCGCGCTCTGCCCCGACATGCTCGCCGCCGCCCAGAGGAAGTGGACATTGTGCGGATAGTAGAGCGCCGGATAGAAACCCTGCGCGTTGCATTGCGCAATATAGGCTTCATCCACCTTCGCCGCCTGGATATTGGCCTGCGCCGCGTCCTCATACCGGCCGACCCGCCAGAAAATGTGCGCCGGCATGTGAACGAGGTGGCCGGAGCCCGGCACCAGCGTGTAGAGCCGGTCGGCCTCGTCCTCGGCTCGTCCTGCATCAGATGAAGCCTCGACCGCATGCAGGTAGAGATGCAACGCCAACGGATGATCCGGCGAACGCGCGAGGATCGTCTCCAGCGCATCGATCACCTTCACCGTCTCAGGCTTCGGTTCTCCGTCTGCGGACCAATAGTCCCACGGCATGGTGTTCATCCAGGCTTCGGCGTACATCGCCGCGGCATCGTCATCCAGTGGATGCGCCGCCACATAGGCGCCCATAGCTTCTGCATACGCGATGTCCTGCGGCTCGCGGGCGGCCTCGAAATCAGCGCTGTAGCGTGTCTCCAGCGCCTCGATCAGCGCCTGCTCGGCGGGCGTGGCGTTGGCTTTCAGCGCCGCCGCGCGCTTGACCGCCTTGTAGGCCGCTTCCCGGTCGGCGGGAGACATCACGGCCCGGCCCTTGCTTGTCACGTTGATGTTCGGTCCGGTCGCGAGCGCCTCGCCCCAGAAGCACATGGCGCAGGAGGGATCGAGTTTCTGCGCCGCGCGGAATGACCGGATGCTTTCGGCATGGTTGAACCCGAACGCGAGCACCATGCCCTGGTCGAAATACTTCTGCGCATCCGGGTTCGCCGTCGTGATCTCGCGGTGGAAAGTGCCCATGCCTTCAAACAGCGGCGCGCCGGCGCGTTCGGCAAGCGACGGTTCAGGCGCCGTGCCGGTCCAGTTCTGGATGGATTGGCAACCGGACAGCGCAATCAGGCTGGCGGCAGCAAAAAGGTATCTGGTTTTCATGTGATGCGTCCCCATCAGCGGGCGATCCGTTGGCGGACGGCCCTCAATATTCCGATGGCATTATCGTATCACGTTTCCGCGCCAGTGGGGAGGAATACCGGCGAGCGTCAGCGCCCCTCAGCCCATTTGCGAAGGCCGTCATCCTTCGGATCGCTCAGCACGATCTCCACACGCACGTAGAGATCGCCGGGCGGCGTGAGTTGCACACCCTTGCCCTTCAGCCGCAGCTGGGCGCCGGTATTGGTGCCGGCAGGGACCTTCAACGAAACCGGCCCGGACGGCGTGCGCGCCTCGACCGTGCCGCCGAGCACCGCCGTGCGAAGGTCGACACTGAGCGCCATGCGGAGGTCTTTGCCGTCGCGCGTCCACACCGGGCTCGCCAGCACGTCGACTTCCAGCAGGGCGTCACCCGGGGCGCCGCCCGAGGGCGACGGCTGACCCTGGCTCTTCAGGCGCAGGACCTGGCCGCTGGTAATCCCGGCGGGAATGTTCACGTCCAGCGCGCTGCCATCGGCCATCGACATGCGCCGCCGCGCGCCGGTGACGGCATCCTCGAACGCAATCTCGACGCGGTATCGCACGTCGCGCCCCTTTTGCGGTCCGGGATTGCGCCGGCGGGCGCCGCCGCCGAACATGCCGGACAGGATGTCCTCGAATGGATCGCCCTGCGCGCCGAACGGGCTGCCGCCGCTTTCCCAGCGGCCACCCCCGCCGCCCGGGTAGCCACCTGCAAAGCCGCGCGGATTGCCCTCGCCGTCTATCTCGCCGCGGTCGAACTTTGCCTTCTTCTCGGGATCGCCCAGGATGTCATAGGCGGCCGAGACGCGCTTGAATTCGTCCGCCTTCTTTTCGTCATTCGGGTGCTGGTCAGGGTGCAAGGCTTTTACCTTGGTCCGGTAAGCCTTCTTGATGTCAGCTTCGCTGGCTGACTTGGGCACGCCCAGAACTGAATAAGGATCGAGCGCCACGACGGGCTCCTCACCGCGATTCCACTTGCTGCGGTTACAGGTAAGGTGATCCGGGCCCGATTGAAAGCCATGGACCTGTGCGGCCATCCGGCGCGAGTCCGGCAACCCTCAGCGCCAGTGTACCGGGCGGCACGGCGCAGGCCGCAGAGGGCGTTTCGACACGTCCTTCAAAGCCGCTGCCGAAGTCAAACTCCAGCGCGAACCGCCCGTCACTGAGCGCCTCCGGAAAGGTCCAGCTGTCGGCCACATCGCTGCCCCGGCGAATCCATGTCGCCATTCCCGCCTTTACGCGCAGGTGGCACGGGCGCCATGGCAGCTGCGCCCGGTCCTCGAACACGGCCGTCTGGCTGCTCCCCGCCCCCGGCGTGGTCCATATCAGCTCTGCGCCTCGCTCCAGCGCCGAGACGTCCGCTCGCACGACCGCCGTGTCGAGCCGCACCAGCCGCGCGCCGACGTCCGCCGCCGCATTGACGCTGCCGCCCTGTCCCCTGAGCAGCCCTGTGAGCCGCCAGCAATCCGGCCCGGTCAACTCAGCCTCTCGGAACTGAACCAGCTCCCAGCCCTCCACGGTCTCCAGCAAGGCAGCATTGCCGCCCGCCAGCACCGACGCCGCCGGAAGGCTCGACCAGGCCTCCACCGGTCCGGTGACCTCGAGCACGCCGGCCTTGTCCCAGCGACCTTCCACCCCCGCTCCGACCGGTGCGCGTAGACGCCCGATGATGGCCGGCACCTCGATCCATGCGCGCGCGCGCAGGTCATCCAATTCCGGCCCGGCCAGCACATTCAACGCGCCGGGCCAGGGATCGGAAAACGCCGCCACCAGCGGACCATCGCCCGCGATCCCGGTGCCCGCCGGCGCGTCGATCACGACGAGATCCGGCTCGGGAAAGACCGGTGCCGGACCAGGCGCTGCGCCTGGACTCACCGACCGTGTCCGCGCCAGAAGCGGCAGCGCTTCGGCCAGCGTGAAGGTGCGCGTCGTTCCGGCATCCACGGCTGCTTCGATCCTCCAGACGGTCTCATCATCGAGGCGCAGGAGGTCCCCCGGCTCGAGCATCGCCAGCGCGGGACCGCCAACAATCTCTGCAGAAACGGTCCGCGCGGAGCGGGCCAGCAATTGCGCAGCGACAGCCTCGGCGCGCGTCTGCGACAGCGCAAGCGGCAAGACTAGGTCGGCCACGAGGCGCGCATCGCCATTGCTGCGGCGCGCCTCAGCCACCATAGGTTCATGATCCTTGTCCGGATCAATGCAGGTCAGCCGCAGGCGTGCGGGCGACTTGTCCATCAACTGGCGCGTGCGCAGCGGCGCGTCGCTGATCAGGCCGCTCGCCACGCCAGTCGCAACAGCGTCGTCTGCCATGCGGAATGCCAGACCGCCCGGCCGTTCGACGACTTCAAAATTGAACGCTGCCTGCAGTGGTTCCAGCGCCGCCCGCACGGACGAAACACCGTCCAGCACATAGCCCTCCACCAGGCCGTCGAGCGCACGCGTGTCGGCGCCCTCCACGCCGCCCGCTGCGCAGATCGCCGCGACGACTTCCGCGAGCGGCGCGAGCCCCGACCGCCCGTTCAGCCAGTGCCCGCGCGCCCAGTTTGCGCCGTCGCCCCAGACATCCGCGCGCAACGGCCAGGCCGGAAACGGCCGCGCGTCCCATGCCCACACATGCGCCGACTCGACATGCCCCCCCGCCTCGAAATGCCCCAGCGCCGCCGCAAGGAGGCGCGCCTGCATGACGTCATCCCGCGCGCCGGTGGAGAAAGGGGGCAAGCCGCTTTCCGTGCTCTTCGGATCGAAGAACAGGTTCGGCGCATTTCCCGCCTTGTCGACCGCTGCGAAGCCGATCTCGGAGAACCGTAGTGGCTTGACGCCCGGCTCCCACGCGGTCGGCACCGCCGCGCGCACGCCGCCCGGCCGCGGATAGTGAAGCGCGCCGGCCCATCCCGCGAGGTCTTTGGCGCGAAACACCCAATCCTCGCCATGCGCCGTGTCGATGATCGGCGTACGCACCTGCGCCGCGCGGTGTTCGTCGCTGGCATAATACCAGTCATACGCCTCTCCGCCCTGCAGCTGGGCGGCGAGATAGTCCGCATCGTCCGCCGCCTGGAATCCCGCCACCCGGTCGAGGTGATTCTCACCGTCCCGCCAGTCGCCCATCGGTGGATACCAGTCGATCCCCACAAATCCGACAGCGTCATGCGCCCAGAATGCGTCCAGCGGGAACAGCACATCCCCGCTGGCGTCTTCCGGCACATAGGTGCCGTATTCAGTCCAGTCGGCCGCGTAGGAAACGTCCGCTTCCGGAAGGATCGCCTTCACCTCGTCCGCCAACGCACAAAGAGCTTCTACAAACGGGAAGGCGCCCGCCTCGTCCCTCACGCGCGTCAGGCCGCGCATTTCGCTGCCAACAAGGAAAGCATCCACGCCGCCCGCGTCTGCGGCCAGCTGTGCATAGTGCAGGATGAACCGGCGATAGCCGTTGGCGCCTAGCATGAAGGCATCGATCTCTGTCCGCGCGCCTGCGGTCCTATTCGCCTCTACCGTGATCCGGCCCCGCCACGGAAAACCCGGCGCATCCACAAGCAGGAACGGCGTCAGCGTCACCTGGTAGCCACGCGTGCGCAGCTCCGCAATTGCATCGCGCACGCTGTGATCTGACGGCGTTCCGCCATAGTTCACACGGCCTTGCTCATCCTGCGACACGACATATGCCGCCGCTCGGCTTTCGCCGGCGACGGACCAGTCGTGTGGCCGCGTCACACGCGCCGGCGTTTCCACGCCCGGCCGGATCTCGCATGTGCCCGCTTCCAGCCCCGACGCGAACCAGCCGGCCGTCAATGCCACATGCTCCGCACGCGGCAGGTCTTCACGCAGCTGGTCGAGCGAGACGAGAAAGTCCGCCCGCGCTTCCCCGGTATGGACATTGAGCGGTCGCTCCTCGCCGGGTGCGGCCAGCTCGCGCACGATTTCCGTCGCGTAGACGAACTCGCCCGTGGCCGGAATGATGTTCACGCCGGTCACACACTGCGCCAGGTTGGCGGTCTCGCCCTCGCCCGGCGATCTTAAGACCTCGAACGACAGCTGCGGAATCCGGTCTCCAAACGTGTCGAGCGGCAAATCCTCGAACACGAGATAAGCGACCCCGCGATAGGCCGGCGCGTCGCCCTCGATCATCTCGATCAGGGGGTCGGCTTCCTGCATCTCCGTGCCCGGATAAAACCGGTACTGCACACCCGACAGATCGAACGGCTCGCCATTGGCCCACGCTCTCGAAACCCGTTGCACCGGTCCTTCGCCAAGCGCAACCGCAAGGCTGACCGTATAGCGCGCGGTCTCGACCCGCTGGCCGCCCTTCCCGCCGGTTCTTCGTGTCGTGCGATGCTCGGTGAAGCGCGACGCCCAGATGAGCTGGCCGCCCACGCGCATCCGGCCGTACACGGACGCAATCCCTTCTCCCTCCGCCGCGCCCATCACGTGCAGGGCTTTCACGCGCGGCCCTTCGACCGGCGCTGCGAAATAGCCATCGATCGCCTGTCCGGCGAGCGAGCCCACTGCCCGCCCGATGGCGGCGCCGGTGATTGTGCGACCCAGCAATGCAACGCCCTGAGGCAACAGGCGCTGGCCGATCGCTGCGCCCGCCTGCGAAAGAATGATCTGGGCCATGCTTCAGTCCTCCAATCCCGGAAATGCGAAGGCCGCCACCACGCGCCGCGCCCACCAGGGCGACAGCCGCGTTTCGGTCACGCACCGCCCCCAATACGCGTGGACCAGCGCACCTGCCCCGCTCGCCACGCCGCAATGTTTCGCCGGCACCCCCATCCCCATACGGAACACCAGCACATCGCCCGCCGAAGCGCCGCCGGGCGCAATCTCCACAAGATGCCGCCGGGCGGCGTCCAGCAACGTCTCTTCGCCCAGCGCCTCCGCCCAATTCGGCGTATAGGGCGGCGCCCGCTCCGGCTCCGCGCCGACGAGTTCGCGCCAGATGCCACGCACCAGCCCGAGACAATCGCAGCCTGCGCCTTTCAGGCTTGCCTGATGGCAATAAGGCGTGCCGATCCAGGCACGGGCGGCACGCACAATCTCGCTCCGCATCATCGCCGCCCCCCGGTGTTGCCGGTCGCAGGTGGTCCGGAAACCAGCGCCTCCGTACCCGGAAGGTGCGGGAATCCCCGGAAGTTTCCCGTGTTCGCGAACATATCCCGGCAGGTCTCGAACCTGTGGTCACATACCGCTCCCGGAAAGGCAGTGAGATCGACGCCGCACCGCGCATCGCCAAGGCTCGCATCACACCGGCGCGCATAGACGCGCCCCACCGGCCGCTCCAGATCCGCCTTCAGCGAAACGAGCTCCGCTTCGAAGCCGGCTGTGCCCCGCCGCAGCCGCGTCAGCTGCCCGCTCCAGACATGCACGTGATGCGCCGGCGTCATCCAGTCCACGCGCAAGACGTCAATCTTCGCCTCATCCCACAAGCCCGCATCGAGATCGCCTTCCGTGATCCCGTCATGCACCAGCGCGCCGCGCGCCTCCGCCTGACCGGGCGCCAGCGAAACGGTCGCTGCAAACCGCACCCCGTCCAGCGAACCGCCAGGCTCATGCGTGCGGCCTGCCACCGTCAGTGGCTGGTCATGCTCGGTTACGGCCAGAACCGTTCCATCCCGCCGGGTCAGCGTCCAGCAGAGGCAAGTGGTCGTCACGCCGCTCGCCAGATCAATAGCGAAATCTGTATCGACAGGTTTCATCCGGTCACCCGATCAGCTCAATCAGAGGTACACGGATCACGCGGCCCGCGCCGAATCCTTCCAGGTTCACATCCAGCCGGTCCGTGTCGAAGCGCACGGGACAATCGAACACGTATCCGGCTGACACCACGGCGCCCGCTTCCGGCGCATCGACCAGCGTCACGATGCCGGTCGTGAGGTCTGTGCTGGCCGCCACTTCAACGCCATCCACCGCCACGCGCACCGATCCCGCAACCGGCTTCCAGATCCGCCGCCGCCAGTCGCCATAAGCCTTCACCAGCGCGAACGAGACCGTTTCGCCATCGCCGTCGCCGATCACCTGGTCAAGCGGGGCCGGCTCGGCGCCAGGCGCGCAGGAACGATCATCCAGCCGGTCCCGGAACCGGAACCCGTGCAGCCGCCCGCCCCGCGCCTCGAAGAACGCCGTCATCGCCTGCAGCGCGTCCAGCCGCGTCGCCGCGCTGCCAATTTCCCACCGCCGGCGAGACCCCGCCCAGACAGCATTGCGCGCCTCGCCGCCGCCTGCCAGCGGCACAACTTCGACGCGCCGCTCCGGTCCGCCGCTCGCCGACAGTGCCAGCGCCATCGGCAAGCTCACTTCGTGAAATTGCGCCAGACTCACAGGAAGCGGCCTCCGCCCTGAACCATGCGGGCCAGCAGCGCAGCAATCGCGCCGCTGTTGCCGAGCGCGCCGCGTTCATCCGTGCCCGGCGCAAAGTTGAAGCTCGCTGATACCGAACTTCCCGGCGCGCTCCGCAGGATCAGCGCCTCCGCCGCTACCCGCGCGATGTCACGCAGAACGGCGTCCGCCATCTTGCGGAAATCGAGCTCGCCCGACCGTGCGGCTTCGCCCAGCGACACGCTGATCCGTTCGCCCGCCTGCCCGAAAGCATCCGCCAGCGCGTCCGCCGCCTGCCGCCCGGGGCCATCCGCCAGCTCCGCCAGCGCGCGTCCGGCGCCCTGCAACCCACCATCCATATCCGTCATCCGTCCTGCTCCTCCCTGTCCGGGTACCGCCTCATCAAACCTTCAAGGTCGCGCCGGGCCGCGCCGGCGCTATCGCCCGCCAGCCAGCGCCATTCGCGCACGCTGAGGCGCCAGAACGCGCCGGGTGCCACCCCAGCCGCCAGCGCCGCGCGCAACATTTCGCCCCATGGCAACATCAGCCCGCCAGCCCCAGCCGGAACGCCTGCGCCACGGCCTGCGCAGCCTCCCCCGCGCTCACCTCAGCGTTCGCCAGCCTCGATGCCGCCTCCGTCTCCCCACCGCCGCGCAGCAAGGCTGCCAGCACAAGCAACAGGTCCGCCGCGCTCAGCGCCCGCAGCCGGATCTCCAGCTCACTGATCCGTGTACAGCCGAGCGCAGTCTCGATCTCGGCCAACGCCCCGAGCGTCAGGCACAGCCGCCGATCGGCGCCGTCCATCCGCAACGCCACTTCGCCCCGCGCGCCGTTCATGACAGCGCCTCGAAGCTGAGCGCACCCGCGCTCTCCAGCGTCACGGCAAACTCCGCTTCGCCGTCGTGCGCCCCGCTCCAGCTCAGCTCGGCGATGACGAAACTGCCCTCCAGCACACCGAAGTCCGGCAGGATCATCTGCCACACCGGCGCTTCGCCGCCGAAGAACGCGCTGCGCATGCGCGCATCCGAAGCCGCGTCCCTGAACACGCCGCGCCCGCTCACCCTGGCCGCCTTGGTGCCCGCCCCGCCCAGCAACTCGCGCCCGGCATCCGGGCTGTCGGCGCCAGTCGCATCCACCTGCCCGGCACGCAGCTCGATCCGGCTGGCGCGTATGCCCGCCACGGTCACGAAGCCGCCGTCGCCGTCTGAAATCTTGAGCAGGATGTCCCGCCCGCGTTGAGCGCCCATCAGGCTGCCTCCTCTGAAATGATCCGGACCCGGAGCACACCGCGAAAGGCGCGGCGGTCCGCCTGACGCATCGCATCGCTGTAAGTCACATGCGCCAGCACGACGCGGCCCTGCGGAAGGGTCCAGTCGGCCCCGTCCACCGCCGCCCGCAGCGCGGCCAGCGCTTCACGCGCCTCGCGCACCCCGCCATGGCGCGACGACACCGCTACCGTCACCACATGCTCGCTTGCCTCGCCGCCTGAGGCGCCGACCGGCCTGCATTCATGCCGCTCGATCCGCGCGAACGGAAAGGCCGGCGCCTCGCTCTCGTCATCATAGATGCGGCCCTCGAAAATTTCAGAGACACCGGCATCCGCCCGCAGCGCCGTCATCAGCGCCGCGTGCACGCCCGCTTCCGCGCTCACAACCGCACCTCCCGGCGCCCCGCCAGCACCGCCGCTAGCTCGTCCGGCACGCCGCCTCGCCGGTCGCCGCCCGCCAGGTAGGCCGCCTGCCCCCACAGCTTCACGGCGTGCACCAGATCCTCCGGCACATCTGCCGCCGCGCCATACCCGGCCACAAACGTCACCTCGATTGCGCCGCCCAGCGGCACCACCGGCAGGCCCGCAAACGGCCGCAAACGCAGCCGGCCGCCAAGCAGCGTGAACCGCCCGGTCAGCAGCTCCTCGCCCCCCTCTGCGTCGACACGCACCACCGACACCAGCGCCTTCGCCGGCCCCGGCCGCAGCTTCACGCCGCCCCGCAGCAGGCCATGCGGCCAGGCCGCCCAGCGCCGTTTCAGCGTGCGCTCCACGAGCGCCAGTCCGGTCGATGCCTCGACCTGCGCCCGCCCGGCCTTGATGAGTTCGCCCACCAGCGCATCTTCGGCATTGGTGCCAAGGCGCAGGAAGTCTTTCGCCGCCGCAAGCGTCAAAGGCTCTTCCGCTGGCGGCGTGATAACCGTCAGGTCTGTCATTCTGGATTGTCCTTACAGGGAGGGGTTGGGCCGCCCCGGTGGGTGAAACACCGGGGCGGTCCGTCCGGGATCAGATCATGTCCCGGAGCTTCACGATGATGTCGCCGCCGATCGGCAGGCCGACCGTCCGCACGAGTTCGTTGTCGATGCCCGTCTCGGTACCGCGCAGCAGCGACGCCACCGCTTCGGCCACCTTCGTCGTGAACTCATCCTGCTGCGGCTGCGTCAGCGCCGCCGCCTGCTTGATGATCGCGATGATCACACTCTCAATCATGTCGTTGTTTCCTTTGTGGTTCCTGGGAGAAAATCAGAACTTCATCACCTTCACGGCATCGAAGTTCTGCACGCCGCCGCCCACACGTTTGGTCGTGTAGAACAGCACGTAGGGTTTGGCCGAGAACGGATCGCGCAGCACACGCGCGCCCTGCCGGTCGGTGATCAGGTAGAAGCGGCGGAAATCGCCGAACGCGATCGCCGCATTGCCTGTCCCGATGTCCGGCATGTCCTCGATCTCGGTAACGGGATAGCCGAGCAGCGTCGCCGCTTCCCCGCTCACGCCGGGCTGCCAGACATAGCGTCCATCCGCATCCTTCAGCTTGCGGACGGCCGACACGGTGCGCCGGTTCATCACAAACCGTGCGCCGGTGCGGAACTGGCTCTTCGGCGCGTACACAAGATCGATCAGCTGGTCAGCCGCATCATCCGCCGTGAAATCACCCGCAACGAACCCGACCTTTCCCCACACGTGCGAGGCATCCGCCACCAGTTCATAGTCCAGGAAGCCTCTCGGCTTCGCCGTGCCATTGCCCGTCACGAAAGCCGCCGATTCCTGTGCCGCGAACGCCGTTTCCACCTCGTCTGCAAGCCAGGCATCGATATCCGCATACGCGTCTTCAAGCAGCGTCTGCGTTGCCGCAGGCATGGCGTAAAGCTCGCCCGCCGGGAAGGTCAGGAGATCGAGCCCGGTAACGGCCGTCTCCGTCCGCTCTGCTTCCTCGTCCACCCAGGCCGCCGCCGCGCCAAGCCCGACCGGTTTCTTGTAGATCCCCACCGACGTCTGCCGCACGGTTGCGATCTGCCGCATTGGGCTCGCCGCCAGCAGCCGCGCCTCAATCAGCCGGTCAAGCTCCGGCGGCGCAACATGCCCGCCTTCGCTGCCCGTGCCGGTGTTCAGCGACTTCACGTCCAGCCGCGCCACGCCGCTCTCGTCGCCCGTGCGCAGGTAGCGCATCCACGCTTCGCGGCGTTCGTCCGTCTCCACATCGGCGACGGCCGAAGCCTCCGGCCGCGCCATCTTGAGGCTCAGCGCCTCAAGGCGCCGGTCGATGCGCGCCAGCCGCTCATCCGTCAACGGATCGCTGGAGCCCTTCTTCTCGATTTCGGCGAGGCGCGTATCATTCGCCTGTCGGTAGCTTTCGAATACCGCCATCATCTCGGCCGTATCGGCCTTCACGGCCTTGGTTTCCTTGGTCATCCTGTCTCCTTCACTGACCCGTTTCACGCCGCGCGCACGGCGCCGGCTCCCATCACCTGAAACAGCGCCATGCGCTGCATCGGCTCGCTAACCAGCGATATCTCCACGAGGTCGACCTCGATCAGGTCGCGGCCTCCCGTCGCTCGCGGCGTCCAGACGCGCGGGAAAAATCCGATGGATAATCCCCGCGCGCCCCCCTTCACGAGGCCGATGCCGGCCTCGCCCTCGACCAGTCCGCGTACGAACAGGCCGTATCCATCTTCTGCCGCGCGCACCCATCGCCCGGCCCTCGCGGTCTCGCGGTGCGCGAGCAACAGGGGCACCTCGCGCCGCCGCGCCAGGCTGCGCGCAAAAGCACCCGCCCGCACCACGTCGCCGCTCATGTCCGGCCGTCCGAACACACTCGCGTATCCTTCGATCAAGACTGGCTCAGCGCGCATCGCGCACCTCCAGCTTTCGCTCGATCCGGTCGAGCTGCGCTCGCATGGCGCCGAGTTCGGTCTCCACCCGCGCCAGCCGTTCGGCCACCGGCCGCTGTTCGCGCATCCGTTCTTCCAGCGTCGCCACGCGCTCCGCCGCGGCGCCTGCCCACAGCAGCACACCTGCCGTCTGCACCAGCACCGCCACCACCACGCCAATCGTCAGCCTGCGGTCGAAACTCATGGCTCCAGCCCCGCCAGCCTGCGCTTCTCTTCGCGCGTCAGGAAAGTCGCGTCCTCCAGCCGGCTCCACAGCGCCTCGCGCTCGGTCGCCAGCGCTGGCACACGGTCAAGATCGAGCGCCACGTCCACATCTGTCTGGAAAGCACCGTCCAGCCAGCGCGACAGCGCCTCTGCCACTCGCCCCGCGAGCGGCAACACGGTCATCCTCCAGAAAGCAAGGTTCGCCTCCCGGTAGTTCGCATACGTATTGTCTCCGGGAATCCCCAGCAGCATCGGCGGCACGCCAATCGCCAGCGCAATCTCGCGCGCTGCCGCGGCGCGTGTAGCCTGGAAGTCCATCTCCGCCGGCGACAGTGACAGCGCCTGCCATTCCAGCCCGCCTTCCAGCAGCAGCGGCCGCCCGGCATTCGACGCGCCTGAAAAGCTGGCCTCGAGTTCTTCCTTCAGCCGGTCGAACTGGTCCGGCGGCATCCGCCCGCCCCCGCCATACACCAGCGCGCCGGAGGGCTTCGCGGCGTTGTCGATCAGCGACTTCGCCCAATCGGCGCTCGCATTGTGCAGGTCCAGCGCCCGGCGCGCCGCCGCCAGCGGCGGCAGGCCCATCACATCATCGGCCGGATGAAAGAGCTTCACCTGCAATACCGGGTTCCATCCCTCGGCATCGCGCCTCACAATTCTCTCTTCGCCCTTCCGCCCTCGGACGGCCCAGGCTTCCACCCAGCCGCGCGCATCCGTCACCGGTCGCACCGCCCCGCTGCGCAGCGGGAACAGGGCCGCAACCGCGTCCTCTCCCGGCAGGCGCACCGCCTCGACAAAGGCGTTGCCGCTCAGCAGCAATTCCGAGAACACCGCCTCCAGGAATCCCGCCGGCGCCATCTCGGGGCCGGGCCGGCGCAGCAGCGCGCCCGCTCCCTCATGCGCGGTCTTCAGCGGGATCGAAGCCGCCGCCTCCGCCACCATCCGTACACAGCGATACGCCACCGCATTGCGCAGGTAGCCGTCCCGGATCAGCGCCCCCGAATCCCGTGCGCCCCAGCTGGCCGCGCGCGGCTCGCTCAGTAGCGCCACCGGCCACGCGGCTTTCGCATCGCGCGGCGGATTTCCAAAAGGCCAGGTCCATTTCATCTCGGGGTTCGCTCGCTTCGGCTGTCTCAACGGCCGTGAAGCTAACCCCGCTGGATACCCTGCCGGATTGGAACGGCCTGATTTACTGCGACTATTTTGCGATGCCCTGAATCGTTAGGAGTTTTTTATTTCGGCCTGCCGATATTTTGTCGGCATAAGTGTTTTCTTGCGCAACCAAATCTGCCATCACCCGAGGGCAAGATCGGACTAGACCGAAAGAGAGAAACTCCATGTCGGCCCGCGTTATTTCAATTGCCAACTCCAAGGGGGGGGTCGGCAAGACCACCACCTGTGTCAGCCTCGCCGAGGCCTTCGCCGCTGCCGGAATGCGCACGCTGGTGATCGACCTCGACACCCAGGCGAACGCCTCGCTGCTGATCTTCGGCCATGCCGGCGACGAGCACCTCTTTCAGGCGATCAACGACTACGCCACCATCTCGGACTGGCTGCTCGAGAACTTCTTCGCGGGCGAGCAGCGCCGGCTGTCGGAATTCATCGTCACCAATGCCAGCGACGTCACCTTCAAGGGCAAACCCCTGCCGCTGGACCTGATCCCCTCCTCACCGCGCCTGCGCAAGACCGAGCGGGAGCTGATCTTCGAACTCACCGCCAAGGGCTACGCCATGGAGGCCCTTCAGAACCAGGTCGGCAAGCGCCTGCGCGATGACCTGAACCTCCTCAAGTCGGAATACGACGTCATCCTGTTCGACTGCCCGCCCGGCATCTCGGTGATGACCGAATCCGTCCTCGCGGCCAGCCACATGATCGTCGTTCCCACCATTCCGGATTTCATGTCGACCCTCGGTCTCGACCTGTTCACAGGTGACATCATGAAGAATCTGCGTAACCGGGATATCGAGACGCTTCCGGTCGTGCTCGCCACGCGCTTCGACAATACGGCCCACCAGCAGGTCGTCCTCGGCGCCATGCGCGATGCGGCCAGCGCGAAGGAAACCGAGTTTGCGATGTTCAAGACCGTCATCCCGCTGAAATCCGGCTTCGCAACGAACCCGATCGAACTCGGCCCGGATCCGACCCTGCAGGCCAAATGGCCGGGCGAAGCTCTGGGCATCATTGAGCAGCTGCTCGGCGAAGTCCGGGAGAAGCTTGCATGAGCTTCGGCGGCGGCGCACCCGGTTTCAAGGCGATCACGGCGCTGCTCGCCGCGGCGCCGGACCTGTCCGGCGTCGCCGACAAGGATTGGGCCGCCGCCGCCAGCCTGATCGTCAAGAAAGTACTGGTGTCCGCCGGCCAGACACGCGAAAGCCTGCTCGCGCTGCGCGCGGCTTGCGGCGACGACATCTTCGAGTCGCAGCTGAAGTCGCTGTCGCACCATCACGCGCGCCAGCTCGCCCGCCGCCTCGACAAGGACGTGCCGGACCTCGAAGTCTCCACCGCCCGCGCTGCGGCTGCATTCGTGCGCGCCGTGCTTGCGCCGCCCCCCGAAGCCGAAGCTCCGGCTACGGAGCAGCCGGCCGGCGAAGCACCCGAACCTGACGCCGGCGCAGAGCCCGCCGCCGATCCGGCCACGGACAACCCGGAAACAGTGACCACCACGCCCGGCGACGACCAGCCGCCGTCTCCGCCCACCACGCCGAACCCCTATTTCGGCCGCAAGTCCTTCCGCACCGGCTAGGCCCGAAGCACAGCTCGACCATGGTCACGCCGATTGCCCTTCAAGATGCACCGGCGCGGCTCTCGGCGGCGTCCCGCATCCTCGTGATCGGCTGCTCAGGCAGCGGCAAGAGCACACTCGCCCGCGCCCTTGCGGCCCGCTACGACCTCCGCCACATCTCGATGGACCGCGACGTGTTCTGGCTCCCAGGCTGGACCGAGCGGCCGAAAGACGAAGCCTACGCGCGCGTCGAGGCGCTCGTGCAGGAAGACCGCTGGGTCATGGACGGCACCAGCCCCGGCACGATGTATCGGCGCCTGCCGCGCACCGATCTCGTCATCTGGATGCGCCCGCCGCGCTGGACCTCCCTGCGCGGCGCCGTCGGCCGCTGGCTGCGCTATGCCGGCCGCACACGGCCCGAAATGGCGCCGGACTGCCCGGAGAAAATCGACCTCGAGTTCCTGCACTACATCTGGAACTTCGAAACGCTCCAGACGCCGCGCATCGAACAGGCGTTCGCCCGCTACGGCGCCGGTGTCCCGGTGCTGACGTTGCGTTCCCGCGATGAAATGAACCGCTTGGTGGAGATGACCGGCGCGGCCTGAGCCTCAGCGGCCGGCAATCCGCAGCGTATCTGCCGGGCCCGCATCGTTCGCCGGCGGCTCCGACACGCTCCACAAGGCCCGGAACGCCAGGTTCGCCAGATTCGCCGCTTCGCTGCCTTCGCCCGTCATCGCCAGCTGTCCGTCCTCGAACGGGGCCGAGCTCCAGGCCTTCAGTTTCTTGCCGGTCCAGACCGCAACGCGGCCGAAATTCACCTGCTCGGTAATGTCGCCCTGCTCGGGCACGTTGACCACGCGCACAGTCGCGCGCGCCGCGTCTGCGCCGTACACGCGCGCCACCGCGCCGACCACATCCGTGCCGGTCAGTTTCGTGAAAATCGCTTCAAAACCAACGCCCCGCGCCTCGAATTCCGGCAACCGCGCCAGCATCTCGCGGGCCACTTTCGTGTCCGGGCTGCGCGCAATCAGCTGCACTTTCAGCGCGTCTGGGTGCTGCGAATGGCCCACCGTCCGGCCGATCCGGTCGATCACGTCCGGCACCGAATGGGCTGTTTCGCTGAAGGCGGTCTTGGGCGGGGTCATCGGGTCTGCCTCGGTCGCAGCCGGCAGCCTCAGCCTCATGCAAAGCCCGCCAGCATTCACCGCCGACCATCGGGAGATTTCGTTAACGGACCCTTTCAGGCCTCGCGGTAGGGCCCCTCGCCGGCCTCTGTGTCCTCGTCTTCATCGTCCTGCCCGGCCCCCGGCATGTCCGGCACCATCGCCTGCAGCACCATCTGCTCGAACGCCCCCGGCAGGAACCGGTAGGCCACGAAGGTCGTGTTGGAAACCGGCCACCTTGGAGGAACGAGCGACGCGGCCTTCGTCTCGCGCTTGCGATCGAACAGGTCGTCCTCGTCGTCGCCCGCGCGGTCATCATTGTCCGCATCCGGCGTTTTCATTCGCTCTAAAAGGTCGCTGCCCGCCGCTTCAAGCTGACGCTGAATCGCCGATGACGACACGCTCGCCCGCTTGATGATCTTGCCGGCCTGCCAGGCGATCCGCAGCGTATTCAGGATCTGCGTCGCCTGCTCCTTGGCCAGCGGCCCGGCCACCGGCAGCGCAAGGTAAACCTCGTCATAGTGCGTAAACACATACGGCCGCAGGAACGCGAAATCCGGGTTCTCCTGAATGTCATGCGCGCCGGTCACCAGCGCCAGCGGCCGCTCCTTCTCGCCGCGCAGGTCGCGCATCATCCGCGCGAACGCGGCGAACTTCTCGGTCGGCTGGCTCCACAGCGCCGACAGGAATAGCAGCGAGTCGATCACGATGGCGAGCCCCAGCGGCAAGGCATCGTCGCGCCGCAGGCCTTCCTGCGCCTCCACCAGCTCCTTCACGTCGGAACTCGACATCTCCGCGCCTGCCACCTCGCCCGCCCGGTTGCCCAGCGCCTCGGCAATCGCCTCGCGCCGCACCGCTTCCTCGCGCTCGGTCTCGGTCTGCGTCTGCGGACCGTCGACAATCCCGCGCACCGGCGCGGTCAACGTGAACCAGAACCGGTCCAGCGCCTCACGCGTCGCCGCTGCGCCGGCATAGCTGTCCAGCTGCGAAATCGGCAGCACCGGCAGCGCAGCCAGGTCCGCCGCCACGCCGTTCATCTGGCTGGCAATCGAAGGGTTGTAACACTTGAACCGCGCCCCGCTGCCGGACTCCACCCGCGTCAGCGACGGGTTGGCATACTCCCCCGCCCAGGTGCGCAGATCCGCCACATAGTTGGTCACGCTCTGGCTCGTCGCCAGCGCCTCCAGCGTCGCGCCCGCCTTGTTGGCCGAGGCCGCCGCGCCGCGGAACACCTGCTCGCGTTCTTCCGGCGTCACTTCGCTCGCAGGCTTCGCGCCCATCGCGCGCACATCCTCGATCGACTTGCGCACCGTTTCGGCTTCTGTCCGCACACTGGCAATCTGCGGCGTCAGAACCGACACCAGCGCATTGATCTCGCCTGCCCGCGACGCGAGGTGGCGCGTACGCGGCCCATCGCCGCCGCCCGACAGCTCGCCGCACTGGTTGCCGCTCGCGCGCTCCTGCGCCGAGAGTTCATTGAAGTTCGTGTTGAGCGCGGTCAGCGTCGACAGCGTACCCGCCAGCTGCGAATCCGCCACCGTGATCTCGCGGTCGAACACAGTCAGGTAACGCTCCGCATCGCCCACCGCCTGCGAGCGCGCCTCCAGCTGCGTCCAGTAGAAAGCGAAGCCGAAGCTCACCGAGATCAACAGCGTCACCACATACGTCGCCACCAGCGACATGCGCGGCCAGAAGTTCCGGCCCGACCGGAACATCTCGCTGACCGAATACGCCATGATCACCGTCGTGGCGAAGATGAAGAGGAACACGCCGGCCACGCCGAAGAAGCCGAAGCTGTTGTCGCCCGAGCGCAGCACCTGCAGCATGCCGGTATAGGTGCCGATGAACGAGATCGTCACGAACACCGCGAGGCAGAACATCGGCACCGACGCAAAGATCGGCAGCGCCCGCGTCGCCGCCGCCATCCGGCTCAGCTGCTTCGCCGTTGCGTCCACCGCCGCGCCTGCAGATGCTGCGCGGCGTCCTCCGTCTGCGGAGGAACCCGTCTCGTCATCGCCGCGCGATTGCCAGGGAAACTTCAATTCACGTCCTCCAGGAGATCACGCAGCAACACGTCAGCAATCGGCGACAACGTACCCCCCGCCAAGGTCCTTGGCGAAGGCCCCCTTGTTGGAGCCTGCACCCAAGGAAATCACATAGGAATAGGCTCGCCCGTCGGCAAACTCGATGCCGCCGGCAATCCACCAGTCGGACTCGTTGAAGGCCGCCCCGCTGCCCGCCGAGACCGATCCGGTCTTCGCCACGTGCAGCGCCACATCCTTGCTCGCCGCCGCGCACCACGCGCTCAGCCGGCGCAGCGTGCCGTCCTTCGTGTCACACACCGGCTGGCTCAGCACCGCGCGCAGGAACTTCGCCTGCGCCTCGCCGATGCCCTCAAGGTCCGGCAGTACGGTCCGCTTCGGTGTCTCCTCGCGGAACGTGTAGCTGCCATCGGCCAGCGGCTCGATCCGCTTGTAGCTTTCCACGAAATACGGCTCCGTCACGCCGCCGCCCTGTCCGCGCACGGCCGCCAGCGTCACCGCCGCCAGCCAGTGCACCGCCCGCGGCCGCCCGGCGAACCGGCCGAGCGCCAGGTTCGTTGCCATCGGCGTCTGCCGGTGGCGTTCCGGCAGGTAAAAGCCCAGCGTGTTCATCAGGTCCAGCGTGTGCTGGATGGTCGTGCCCTCGCCCAGCGCGCGCACCACCGCCGGGTTCAGCGACGAACCGAACGCCCGGCGCAGCGTCACGCGCGCCGGCGTCGCACCGCTCGCGGCGCCTGCACACCGCTGCTGCAGCCCCGGCATGCACGCATTGCTGACAGTCTTGTCGGGGTTGTCCTCTCCGCCCTCCGCCAGCAGCAGCGCCGCCGCCAGCTTCGCCACCGACCCCACCGACCGCGTCTCCTGCGTCCGGTCATACGGGCCCCGGCCAAACCCCCGGATCGACGCGCGCGTGTCGCCGTATCCGGAATACGCCGTCGTCGCTGACGAATTGTAATAGCGCACGATCCGCCCCGTCTCGTCCGCCGCCGCAATCACCAGCGGCGTGTCGCCCTCCACGATGCTTAGACTGCCCAGTTCGTTGACAACGCGCTGCGGCAGCGCGCCCTTGCGATACCGCCCGCCCGCTTCCAGCTCCTCGCCCAGCGTCATCGCCGCCTCGCGCGCCCGCGCCCGGAACTGCGAATTCTTCGCCACGTCCAGCGTCACCGCCACTTCGCGCACCTTGCCGCGCCAGGGGTGTGTGCCAGTCAGCCGCGTCGGCTGGCGCTTGGCCGGCGTGATCGCCGACGCCTTCACCGCCGCCGCTTCCTCCACCGGCGCCAGCAGGTCCGTCAGCTCCGCCACCACTTCGCGCTGCACGTTCGGCGCCAGCTCCTTCGCCAGCCGCATCGGCGCCATCAGAGGCACCTCGGCGGTCACGCCCTCCATCCGCAGGATCTCGAGGAAAGCCGGGTCCGTCTGCCCGACATTCGCCGGCACACGCAGCTGGTCTAGCCGCGCCCGCGTCGCCTCACGCACCCGCTTGTCGGGGATCACGCGCGTCCCGTCCGCCAGCCGCGCCGAGTCACTTGCGCATTGCATCGCGCGCTTGCGGCTCTTCTTCTCGTCCACGCCGATCAGGTCGTACAGGATTTCGGCGCGCGCTTCCTCGCTGGCGGGCCAGGCGATCGGCCGGCGCACCGCCGCCGCCAGCACCAGCTGCTCGGCGGGGTCCAGCTCCTCGGCCGTCTTGCCGAACAGGAACTGCCCGGCCGCATATACGCCGTAGATGCTGCCCTGTTCGTCGCCGCCGCCCTGCACCAACGGAATATGCTCGGAAAACCAACGCTCCAGCCCGGCCGTGTCGCCGTCCTTCACGAGATACCGGTTCAGCACCGGTGCCTCGCTCAGTTCATGCAGCTTGCGCCACATCGGATTGGAGTTGCGCGAATGCATCTTCCACATCGACCGGGCCAGCTGCATCTCCAGGGTCGAGCCTCCGCGTGAACTCACGGGCAGCCGCGCGAGGTGCAGCGCGTCCACACCAAACCGGTTGCGCCATTCGCCCCGGTGCCGGTCCTCACTGAACACCACGCAGCGCCAGAAATAAGGCGGCGCCTCAGCAACCGGCACGGCCTTGTGGTCCGGCGACTCGCCGAACGGGCTCAGCTCGCTGCGTTCGAACTCGCCGAGATGGTCGTTCTCGGTCTCCGGATGCACGATGCCGAAATACCGCCCCTCGCTGTCGTACAGCGCCACCGCCCGCGCCCGCAGGTCGGCAAACTCGAACGCTTTCCAGCGCGCCTCGCCATTGATCAGCAGCGCCCCGTTCAGCCAGCCGAACCAGGCGAGCGCCCCGAAATACAGGATCGACACCGCCAGCAGCGCCACGCCCAGCGTCCGGCGCTGCCCGCCCTTGATCACGATGGCCGGCACGCGCGTCGTCCACCGCGCCGCCCCGATCCCGAATTCACGGGCCGAATCGAAGATCCTGGCGAGGAATCGCAACGGCTCCGGCTTTCCTTCAGGTCATGACATGAACGAAAACATTAACGGACATGAACAGCCTGTGAAGGCGCCGCGCGCAGCCTGCCCGCGCCGCCTTGAATCGTCTGCCAATGCCGGAAACCGGCGCGCTAGCGCTCGATCAGTTTCGCCCGCAGCTCGTCCTGCAGCGCCATGTCCACGCCCAGCACGTCGACCAGGTAGCCATCCACCGAACCCGCCTTGGCATTGATCGCGCCGAAGGCCCGGTCGAAGTATTTGAGGTCCACACCCATGAAGGGGCGGTAGACTTCCGCCGGATAATCCTTGCCGATCATCTGGTTGAAGTAGGTCGCCATTTCCGGCAGCCGCAGTTCGACCCCTACAGCTTCATTCGTCAGGTCATAGTCCGCGCGGGTGTCGGCGTCCGACACGCCCAGCACATGGTGCGTCAGCGCACACAGGATGCCCGTGCGGTCCTTGCCGGCCGCACAGTTCACAAGGCCCGCCGTCTCGCCCGGCGCTTCGGCCAGCTTCACGAACCAGTCGCGGAACAGTTCCTGATGGTGCGCCTTGAACGGGGCGGCCGCATAGTACTCCGACATCCACTGGTCGGCGTCTGCCGCATCGACGGTCACGCGCGACAGGAACCGCATGTGCGGCGCCTCGCTCTCGCGTCCGCCATCATGGGTGATCGTCACCGGCGCGACGAAGCGGCTCTTCTGCTTCTCGCGCTCATCCGGCCGGCGCAGGTCCGCCTGCACATGGATGCCGAGGGCGTCCATTGCGGCCAGGTCTTCCTCGCTCGCCTCGGCATGGTGGCCCGACCGGTAGAGCCGTCCCATCTTCACGCGGCCACCCAGCCGGCTTTGGTATCCGCCAAAATCCCGGAAATTCCGGACCGTCTCGAAGCCCAGCAGGCGGGGTCGTGTCTGTGTCATGCACGGGAGGTAAAACGCCCCGCCGCCCCCGTCCAGTGACAATGCCGTGTCACCTCGGGGCAAGGCGGCGTTTCCAGATTGCGATGGCAGCGCCGCCGGTTTTGAAGCATGATGCAACCATGCGGGGCACCCAAAACCTCTCCGGATACCGGGGCCGGATCTTCCTGTCCTACTCCTCCGACGACCGGCCCGCTGCCAGCCGGATCGCGCAGGCCCTTCGCAATGCCGGCTTTTCCGTATTCTTTGACCGCAACGACCTTCCGCCCGGCGGCGACTATAACGAGCGCATCAATGCGGCGATCGCCCGGTCGGACGCGATTGTCTGCCTGATCAGCCCGTCATTCGTGCGCCCCGGCGCCTATACGCTTTCGGAGGTCGCCGCTGCCGAAGCGCGCTGGCCGAACGCGGTCGGACGCGTCCTGCCGGTGATGATCGCCGCCACGCCCTACGCGTCCCTTCCGCCCTACATTTCCTCCGTTACCGTCCTTGAACCCACCGGCAATCCGGAGGCGGATATCCTGCGCGGCGTGCGCCGCCTGCGAAAATGGACCCGCCGCTGGCGTGCGCTGGCGGCTGCGGCGTTCGCATTCGCCGTGCTTGCAGCCGGCGGCACCTGGTTCGGCGCACGCTATGTCGAGCAGCGCGCCGTCGAACTCACCTTCGCCGAGATCGAAGTAGAGCTCGAAGCCAACGCGCGCACCATGCAGGCCATGGCCGACAACTCGGTCACCCTGGCGCAAAGCGTCCTCGCCGTCTCCGAAGCGCTCCGCACGCCGGGTATCGAGATCATCGCGGGCCTGTTTCCAGCCGAAAATCTCGACACCGATGCCGACCCGGCGCGCCTTGTGAATCTCTACAACGAGCGGATGGACTGGCTGGCCACATCCGGACTGCTCGAAGATCCCTTGCAGGTCAACCGCGCCACCGAAGCCTGCGCCGCCATCGGCCGCACTGTCGAGCGCACCCGCGGCGTCACCGCGCGGCTCACCGATCTCAGCGACCCCCGTTTCACCATCACCGACGCCGCCTGGAGCGCCAACATGAACCGTGTCATGCGCGCCTCGCGCGATGACGGCGTAAAGATCGCAGCGCTGTACACCGACATGCACGACGCTCGCCGCTCCTACGGACAGGTTGCCGGCAGTGCCTCCGACTATCTCGATGCCATCCATTCCTTCTGCACATCAGGCCAGGTCAACCGCGCCTCGCTGAGCACCGCGCTTGCAACCGAGCGACTCGCATTCCAGACATTGGAACTGCAACTACGCCGCACCGTTGAGATACAGGAGCGCGCGGCCGCGTTGCTCACCGGAATTCGCGCGCGCTTCGGCTCCAAGGACGATTGACTGATCCATATGCCACCTCCGCCAGACCACCTCGACGCCATCGCGCGCACCGTTCACGAAGCCCTGCGCGGCTGGGCCGCTGCCCACGGCCAGCACGACATTCCCGCCTGGGACGATGCGCCGGACTGGATGCACGCCTCCACCCGCGAAAGCGTTCGCCATGCCATCGAGCACACCTCCCCCAGCGGGCGCACGCAGCACGAACAATGGGTCGCCCAGAAACAGCGCGACGGCTGGCGCCACGGCGCCGTGAAGGACGCCGCGGCGAAAACCCATCCCCTGATGGTGCCCTACGACGACCTGCCTGACTGGGAGCGCCGCAAGGACGCCCTCATCAACGCCCTCGCCCTCGCGCTGGCCTGAGGCTCAGGCTTTCGCCTTGCCCGCCTTCTTCTGCTTCTCCGGCGCCCAGCCAAACCCATCTGCCGCGTAGGGCGGATCGACATCCTCGCCTGTCTCGATATCGACGAACTTCCAGTCGTCTTTCAGGCCATACCCGCCGCCGCCGAAGAAGCGCACCATCCGGTACATCAGCGAGCGCCGCAGCGCGCCGACGCCCGCCTCGCGCATGGCGTTGAGGAACAACCGGTCCGCCAGCCGGCGGGCCTTCTTCTGGCCGAGCGCGTAGAGATAATCATGCAGCACCGCCGCCGGCGCATGCCGCCCGAAGGGCTGCACGATGAAATGGAAAAAGCTCGGGATCGAAGCAAAGTCTGTCACGAAGCCCAGCGGAATCTCCACCGACACCATCGCCCCGCGCACCTCATGCATGTACGCATACGGACGGGTCACAACAGCCAGCGTGCGCCCCTGCTTCTCCATGTCCGCCAGGATCGCCACCGCAATCAGCCGGCGGCGCGCCTCGCCCCGGCCCACATGCGTTGCCTTGCGGACGGCTTCCAGCCCGGTATCAGCGTCGAGCGACTCAAAGTCCGACACCTGCGCCGTCATGTCCACGAATGGCATTTCGCTCCTCCTCGGCTGGCCTTCCCGCCCGCTAGTTCAGCCCCTTGGCCAGCTTGAAGGCATTGAACAGCGGCCGCAGCCACAGGCCCTCATTGGCGTTGTACTTGCCGCCCTGCCCGTTGAGGCGCGGGCGCAGGCCGCCCGCATGATGCAGGCCGATCAGCTCCATCGTCCGGCTGTTGAAAACCGGGCTGCCGGAATTGCCCGGTTCCGTTGGTGCTCGGTAATGCAGCCGCCGCGGCTCTGGCCCCGGCACCGTCCCGATACGGACGTTCTCGTAATCGATCAGATCATTGTCGCTCAGCGAGATCGACAGTTCCCGGCCCAGCGGATAGCCGATCACATACACCGTGGTCGCCTTGTCGCGGTATTGCGGCACGCCGCTCTTGCTCTCGACCGCCTCGCGCTGCTTCAGCTTCGGCAAGCCGTCCGCCATCTTGCACATCCCGCCCAGCGCGCGCAGGTCCGGATAGCGCGGCGTATTCTGGCGCAGCTTGAAAATCGAGACGTCATGCTCCGTGGGCGAAGATGTCCACAGATGCTCGTCCAGCGGGAACGCGTCCGAGAAGTTCGCGGCATCGAACCGCACCCGTCCGTCACCCACACCCATCGCGGGCTGGTCAGCCGGATCAGGCGAGATCACGTGCGCATTGGTGATGAACAACACCTCGCCCTGAAGCGAAGGATGCACGCACTCGCCATTCAGCAGGAAGCCGGTGCCGAACGTCGCATCACTCCCCTGCACGGTGTCCATCATCACGCGGCCCACGCAGCGGGAAAAGTCGATGATCGTCTTCAGCCGGTCGATCCGGAACGGCCCGTCATTGCCGAATACCTTCTCATACTGGTGCAGCGCGCGGTCGGCCGCCTGCGCGCCGGCTGCGTCTTCCGGCAGCATCTCGTCCGTATGCGGCGCAAGCAGTTCGCGCGTCTGCGCCGGGTTCAGCCTGATGCCGCCCTGGTCGGACGCCATCAGCGCATAGCGCAGCAGGTGGGTGATCTCCGCCTTGTCCGCCTCATTCGGCGTGATGCCCCAAATCTGCTCGAACTGGCGCAGGGTCCCGTTGATCGCAAAGGCGTCCCCGCCCGCCAGGTCGAGATAGCGCCGGATCGCGGCCTTCGCCTCATCCCAGCGCCCGAGATGCGCATAGGCTTCCGCAGCCGAGGCAACGTCCCACGCCGCCGGCTCCGCCTGACCGTTCACGCCCGCAACGATCTCGTTGGCAATGTCATTCGCCGGCACCGCCAGCGGCAGGAAGATTTGCCAGCGCTGCGCGATCGCGCACAGGGCCAGCAGGTTTCCTCCCGGAAAATACGCGCCCGGCGTGCCGCGCAGGCGCGCAAACGCGAAGCCGTAAGCCGCCGCCGACTTGCGCAGGAATCCCTCGCACACATCGCGCGCCGCCGGTGGGCGCCGCTGGGTCGCGGTCACGAACAACTGCTTGTAGGCGCGCCCTTCCAGGCTCCAGCATTCGGTCTCGGTGAAGGCGTCCGCTTCCTCCTGCGCCGCCGCCCGCGCATCCCGGATCAGCGCCAGCGCCGGCACCAGCGCATTTCGCTCCACCAGCGCCTGCGCGTGGTATTGCAGCAGCCATCCGCGCCGTACGCCGACCGCCTCGATGAACTGCGCTGCCATTTCGACCGCCTGATGCGCCCGCGCGCTGCGCAGCGCCTTGAAACCGGCCTTCAGTTCCGGCGAGCCGTTATCCTGCGCCGCAATCACCGCATCGGTCAGCGCCGCCGCCTTCGCGGCGAGCTCCGCTTCGTTCTCGAAGCCCGCATCCTTCAGTTCACGGATGGCCTGCTCGACCGACATGACGCGCTCCTAATCCACATACCCGGCGAAGGGCGTATTCTCCGGCACAATGTCACCGCCCAGCGATTCATAATCACTGTGCGTGCCGCCTTCCCCGGTGGCTTTCTCCAGATCAGTGACCCGGTTCAACCAGCCCTTCAGGAATACTTCCTGGCTCTTGTCATTGGCCACGATCCGGTGGAACAGCGCCCGCCGCTCGGTGAGGTACTGCTTGCAGATATCCTTCGTCGCGTGCCGGCCGATCGCCGTGAACGTCTGCCCGCCGATCGCGCCGTCCACCTTCAGGCTCTCGCCCAGCGAATTCAGCGCCCGCTGCAGCAGCTTCGACGCCCCGCCCGGCCCATGGTTCACCGCCGCGTCGAACATCAAGAGGTCCAGCTGCCGCTTCAGCCGGTCACAGCGCGCCGCCAGCCAGTAGTCCGACCAGTAGATCGCCCGCACCTCGGACTTGGTGATCTCCGAAACCGGCCTCGGCGCCTCGCCGCGCGAGTCCAGCCACTCGTGATACACCTTCTCAGTGATCCCGTAATTCGTCTTGCCGCCCTTGTCGGCCTTTTGGTCGCTGTAGCCACCTTCCCACTTGAAGCAGAAGCTGAGCGCCGTATCGAACCGGTCAGCCGCAGGCATCGGCGCCACCTTGGTCTCGGGTTTCGGCTCGGACTTGGGCGCCGCCTTCTCCGCCGGCTCGCCCGTGATCGTTTTCACGGCCGCATCCGCCAATGGCTTCAGCGCGCCGGAAGCCCAGGCGTCCTTCAGTGTACGGAAGGCGAACCGCATCAGCTCGCCAGACGTGACCGACTCGCGCCCATCCTCGCCGCCCGCAGCCGGCGCTGGCGCCGCCGCCAGGAACGGCCGCACAGCCTCCACCATCTCCGCTGCCCGGTCCTGCAGCCGCTTGCGGTCCGCCGCGATCAGGTAAGGCGAGATCGCCACCACCCGCCGGAAGGCGTTCAGCGCCTCGTCCGGCTGCCCGCCCGCCTGCAGCACGCGCTGCAGCGTGATCCACGCATCGCCCACCGCCGGCACATCCTCGATGTTCTCGTGCTGCCCGGTCGCCGTCACGCGCACCACCGCATAGTCGCGCCCGCTCACCCGCTTGCCGCCCACGCGCAGCTCCGGCGTCAGGCGCCCGTTGCCGAAATCCAGCTCCGCCGTGCCTTCGCCCTTGCCGCCCGGCAGCATCACGTAATAGCCCGCCTCGAACGGCACCTCCGCCACCGGCACCCGCAGGCGCGTCTGATAGGTCCCGTCCTGCGCCTTCAGCAGCCGCGCAATCTCCACCGCCGCCGTATAGCCGATCTTCTTCAGGAACTTGCTCGCCACCTTGCCGGCCACCGCCGCCAGCAGCACGCTCTCGTGGCCGTCCTCGTCCTCCTCCGGCGCGCCGGGTTCCGGCTGCCCCGGATCATTGCGCACCGCCGAGGAAAGCTTGTCATTCAGGTCCAGCAGCGCCCCCAGCATCGCTTCCGAGCGAAGCGCCAGCACAACGAACTCGCCGTCGAGCCGCCCATGCCACGGCATCTGCGAGCAGATCGACGTCACCGCCGGGTCCACCGCCGCCGCGTTCTTGGCCGAAATCCCCTCCCGCACCTGCCGGGGATCGATCATCGCGCTCTGGCGCAGCTTGGTCTGCACCTGCGTCGCCACTGACAGGTCCGACAGGAACAGCGCGTGAAACTTGCTCGTCAGCACCCCGGACCGCGCCAGCTTCAGGTCCACCAGGTCCAGGCTCACATAGGCCGCGTCCGACGCAATCGCCCCGCCGGCCGAGGGCGCGCCCTTCACTTCCGCCCGGATCCACCGGGTTGAGCGCCTCGGCGCCCCGAACAGGCCCCCGCCTTTTTCATCCGCCATGGTCCCACTCCGCGACGCCTGGATTTTAACGTTATGGTAATCAACGTTTTATGGGAAGCGGGGGAAGTGTAACGCAGCTGCGACTGCCGCCGTCAGGGCGAATACGGGGGTTCCAGGTCGAAAATGACGTCCGCCCGCCGGTTGGCTGGGCTGCGCTGGCCGGGCGCCAGCGGCTGCGACGAGCCATAGCCGATTGACGTGATCTGCTCCGCCATCACCCCGTTCGCCCCGAGCCATTGGGCAATCGTATCCGCCCGCCTCTGTGACACGCCCTCGGCATAGGACGGGCTGTTCTGCAGGTCGTCATGCGCCTCGATGCCCACTTCCAGCAGCTCGCAGTCAAACCCCGCCGTCAACGCCTCCTCCAGCACCGACTCCGCCTCCATCGTCAGGCTGGTCTTGTCGAAATCGAAATATACCCGCGCCGACACATCCCCGCAGGCCTCACCCGGCTGCAACGCGGTCACGCCCGCCGGCGCAGGCGCTGCTGCCATGGGCTCGTCCTCCGGCCCCGCCGGCACCGCCTCGGCGGCCGGCTGATCCGCCGCATCCGCCGCCGCCGTTTCTGCCGTCTCCGGCTGTTCCAGCTCTGCGATCTTGTTGTCCGCCAGATATTGCCGGGCGGCGATCGCCCCGATCACACCCACCGCCAGCACCCCGAAGATCAGCCACGGCGCCGCCGGCCGCTTCGGTGTGCGCTGCACCGGCACCTTCGCCTTCACCGCCGCCTTCGCCGACGTCCGCGCCGGCACGGCTTCGTCGGCCAGTTCCGGCCGCCCCAGCGTCCGCGACAGCGACCGCATCAGCCTTCGCCATTCCGCCGTGTCCGTGCGCCCGTGAAAGCCCGTGAAGTCGATCTGCTGCACGCCCTCGAACGCCACCGGCACATCCAGTTCGCCCAGCGCCTCGATGGTCAGCGGAATGAGGCAGCGCCGCTTCAGCCCGATGGAGCATTCCTGCTTCACCCATGGTCGGCTCAGCGAGTGCTGCGACCAGAGGCTGATCACCGCCCCGGCCGACTTGACCTCCCGGTCCAGCACGTCCGGAAACACATCGCCCCCGTCCAGCCCCTCGACATCAAAAAACACCGACAGCCCCGCCGCTTCGAGCGCCTCTTTCACCTTCTCGGCGACCTCACGGTCGCGCCGTGCATAGGAAAGAAAAATGTCCGCCATCAGACGTCCTGCCTCACTCGAACATCCACCCGAAGACGACCCCCGCCGCCTTCTCCCACCACGGCACCACCGGCGCCACGCACACATCCTCCCCCTCCCGCCCGCGCAGGATCGGCGCCGCGAAGGTCGCCCACTGGTCGAGCTTGCGCACGGACGGCGACCCCGCCAGCTTCACCCGGCAGGCCTCGGCCAGATCATCGCTCGTCGCCCCCGCCCGCAGCGCAAACGAGATGTCCCACACCTCAGTCTCGCCATTATAGCGGTGCGTCAGCAGCTGCCCGGTCTCCGGCTTCCAGAACGCATGGCCGCCAAAGGAATAGAGGTCCATCTGGCGCAACACGTCGCCGGTCGCGGCGTCCGCGATCCGGAACGTCCCGGTCGGCTCGGTCAGCACCAGCCGCGTGTTGTCCGGCGTGAATTCAGCCGTCTGCTCCACGATGCCGATGTCATAGGGATTGCCGCGCGGCTCGCCCGTCCCGACATCCCAAAGCTGCACCTGCGCCCGCCCGCCCCAGGTCGCGGCCACCCTGCCGTCGGAGGTCAGCGCGCCGTCTTCAGCCAGCTGCCCTTCGGCGAAGCTCTGCACGGACTCGCCCGTCGCCGTGTCGAACACTTCGGCATGGTTGGTGAACAGCACCAGCACACGTGATCCGTCGGCGGACAATACAGCCTTCAGCGGCGCCTCGCCGCCGGTGATCGGCTCCGCCCGCGCGGCGCCCGTCGCGGCGTCCCATACCCGCACCTCTTCGCCCGTGAACGTCACCGCAACTTCGCCATTCGCCGAGATCGCGCCGCCGCCCACCAGACCGGACGTTTCATCCCCCGATCCGTGCCACACATGCTCCAGCGGCGCCCCGATCACAGCGCCTGTTACTAGGTCGACGAGATAGGCCTGCATCCCGTCATAAACCAGCATGCGCTTGCGCGCCCCGTCCATCGGCGGCAGCGCGTAAGCCTGATGCATCCGCGGCTCGCCCACAGGCTGAAGCGTCGCCGTGTCCCAGACATACACCACCCCGCTCGCGTCCACGGTCACCAGGCGTGTGCCATCCTGCGTGAACGCACCTTCGGTCACCACGTCTTCATGCTCGGCCAGCGTCTCGCCGCCCACGCCTGTCGCCGTCGGCACCAGCTGCAGCTGGTTCTCGTACCACAGCGCCAGTTGCTCGCTCGCCGGGTCAAACGCGGCGCCCCAATAGCCTTCCTCGCCGGTCAGGATGCCCGGCCCGATGGCCTTTCCTGCGGCAACATCCCAAAGCACCGCCCGCCCTGCCTCGTTCCATCCGAACACGAACCGTCCGTCTGCCGACATCATCGAATTGCCAACCACCCGACCGTCGTCCAGAACCGGCGCCCGCGTGCTGGCGTACGGCCGCGAAGCCCAGACAAACGCCTTCGCCCCGGTCACCGTCAGGAACGTATCGCCGTTGCCGAGATAACCGCTGCGCGAATAGTAGTTGGTGTGCTTCCAGGGACCGCCCACCTGCAGGCCGGATTCCGTCTCCCACTGGCGCACCTCCCCGATCGAGGTGAACGTCAGGAACGATCGTCCGTCCGGCGCCGGCACAATTTCCTCGATATACCCGGGATGCTCCTGGATCAGCTGTTCGGGCTGCGACTCGCCGTCCTGCGAGAAGCGCAGCTGCACGCTGCGTCCGTCAAACGTCAGGTACCCATTGGTGCCGGGCAACAGAACCGCCGCCCGCTGCGGCGTCTCGCCCTCCGCCTGATAAGACAACACCTCGCCCGTCCTGAGACTGTAAACTCTCGTGCCCACGAGATACGACAGCGCCACCAGCCGCTCGCCGTCGATCGACGCTTTCAGTGGCTCCGCCGTCGACTCGAAAACCACCGGCTCGCCAACCAGCGCCCCCGTCGCCATGTCGCGGATCTGCGCGTGGTTGTCGCCGTCCAGCAGCACGAGCCGCCCGAGCGCCGGCACGAACTCCGCCTCGACCGTGTCCAGCGGCACCGGCGCATCCAGCGCGCCCACGGCGCCGCTTGTCACATCGAGGTAGCGCAGCCCGCCCTCGGCGGGCACCAGCGCGCGCGTGCCGTCCGGCGACAGGTGGAATGCCCGGCTCTGGAACTCCGGATACGGACTTGCCGGCGCCGCCGGTTGCAGCGTCTCGAGGTTCCACACCTCGTACGCCGACTGCCCCACCAGCAGCGCCGTGCGCCCGTCGTCCGACACCTGCGCTTCGATCACCATGCCGAGCCCGCTGCCCAGCACCGCGATCTTCTCGCCAGTCATCCCGTCCCGCAGGCCGATCCCGTCTTTCTGGTCGCGCAGCAGGAATTTCGATCCGTCAGCAAACGGAACACCCATGCCAAAGGAGAGGTAGGCATCCACATCGGACGCAAACCGCCCGATCACGGCGCCCGTATCCGCGCGCACGCCATAGGCCACCTCGCCCCAGAACAGCACGATCAGGCGACCATCCGCCGAAATCGCCTTCTGCATCCCGTTCGACGGCCCCTCGAACCTGAACGGCCCCGCAAGACGCTCCGCCGTCTCGAGGCTCCACAGCTCTGCCGACCCGTCCGTCAGTTCCACCAGCAGGCTCTTGCCGCCCGCCACTGGCGTCGCCGCCGCGATCTCGATCTTCGGGTCGTCCGAAACCGTGATCCCCCGCACAAGGTTCAGCGCCTGAGCACTCTTTGCAAAGGCCGCCCACGCCTCATCGGTCGCCGGCGCCAGGAAACTGTCACGCGACGCCAGGATGGCGAGGTGCAGCGCGTGCAGGTAGTCGCCGGAATTGTAGAACTGGTCGGATGTGCGCGCCAGCATCAGGCTCTCGCTGCGCCCGAGGCTCCTCTGCCCACGGACGACAAACCACGCCCCCACCAGCACCGCCGCCAGCGTCGTCACGACGAACAGGCCGGTCACCCGCCGCCAGAAAGCCCGCCTCGCGGCATCGCGCTTGATCTGCTCCCGGCTTGCCGCGATCCAGGCGAGGAACAGCTCCCCCGGCTCCGGCTCGTTCCTCGGCCGCGCCAGCGCCCAGCGCTGCGCCTCCTCCACCGCCCCCTCGCGCAGCAGCCGGCTGCGCGGCCGTCCGGCCACGTCCCATTCCTGCACCCGCGCGTAATACTTGCGCCCCTCCCGGTGCCAGCCGACATTCATCTCCAGCGCCGTCACCAGCCCCGCCAGCGCCGCCTCAAACCCCGGCCCGCTCTCCGAAAAATCGATCCGCACGTTCAGCGCCGACAGCCGCGGCGGCGCCTTCGCAAAGTCCACAGGCCGCGCCAGCACCGCGATGATCCGTTTGCCCAGCGCCCGGGCATACGCGATCTCCTCGTCGCACACCGGGCTCGTCGCCGAATCCGGCGACACCAGGAACACCATCACGTCCGCCGCTGCGATCATCTCCTGCAGCCGCTTCCACCACTCATCCTCGGCCGAAATCCCCGCCGTCACATTGTGCGGATCATGGCTCGCCTTGTCGAAATCCGCGAGAAAGCCTGCCCCTTGCAAGCCCTCCGCGATCCGCCCCATGACGTCGCCGTCCTTGCGCGAATACGACAGGAATACCCGCGTGCGCGCGTCGTCCGCCCCCTCGAGCGGCCGGATTTCGTCAATCGTATCCGTGTCTTGTCCCACTGACGGCTCCCGGTGCCGAGCCTGTCACGTCACCTCAAATTGCCGCCAGGCGCAAGCCGCTCAATCCACAATCCGGGTCCCGGCCGTCTCCGCGCCGAACGTCACGAGGGTCAGGCTGCAGGCGTCCTCCGACAGCACCAGCTCGAACGGGCGCTCGGTCGCAAAAAAGCGGGTCTCGCTTTCGGGGCGAAACACCATCCCCTCGAACTGCCCCTCGATCGAGGCGAGCAGGTGACCGCTCGCCGCCTCCAGCACCAGCGCCAGGGGCGTCTCCGTTTCGAGCACGTAGGTCCCGGCATAGAGCGACAACACATCCGCCGGAATCGCCGTCTCGACCTTCACCGGATATTCCCGCTTGATCCGGTCCGTCGTCTGCGCGGCCACCATCCGCCACTGGCCGTCCGCTTCCTTGCGCCAGATCACGGAATACCGCGTCGACCCCGGCCTCGGCAGTCCGCCATAATAGCTCGACACCAGATCCGTCCGCCCCCGGAACATTACGACATCCGGCGCAAGCAGGATCGACTCGTCCTCGCTCGACGTCTCCGAGATGATGGCGCGCTTGTCTTCGCTCCGCCGCGCCAGCATCTGCGCCTTGCCGATGCGGTTTCCCGACAAGTCGATATAGGCATAATCCTCGGACAGGTAATTCGCGAACGCTTCAAGGTCGCCCGAATTCTGCGCCCTCATGGCGGCCAGGTCCACCGCCTCAACCTCAGCCAGGATCGCCGCCTCATCCAGGCGCGGCGGCGCCGACACGCAAGCCGCGAGCAGGCCGGCCGCGACGCACACGCACGCGAAATTTTTTCCGAACGAAAGCAGGTTCATCCGCCCAAACCATCTGATTTGCTGATTTTGCGCAAGTGCAATTGCGCCGCAAAGGCAAGCGCCCGCATGGAAAACTACGTATCGACGCCCGCCGCGGAGACCCTACGCTCCAATGCGCGCGCCCCCCCCTCACCGTCCCTCCCGCAATCGAGCCCCCATGCTGAACATCATGAACCGCGTGCGCCTCTACCATGCGCTGCTCGCCCTGCTTGCCATCTCGGCCTACCTGACCGGTGAAGTCTTTCCGGCGCATGCCTGGCTCGGCTACGGCGTCGCCGCGGTCATCGTGCTTCGTCTCCTGTGGGCGCTAGGCGGTGAGCGTCAGGTCGGCCTGATGCGCTTCTACCCGGACTTCGAAGGCCTGAAGCTGAAAGGTATTGCCACTCACCCGGCCATCAGCCGCACACTGATGCTGGGCATCGCGCTCAGCCTGCTGACGGTCACCGGGACCGGTATTGCCATCGACCAGGGGCGCACGCTTGGCCTTGGTCGCCCAGCCGCCGAACGCATGGCCGCGCCGAGCAGCCTCGAACTCAACTACGCCGAGGACGACGACGAGGATGAGCATGAAGGGCGCGGCCGGCATGAAGAACGTGGAGAAGGCCCCTTGTCGGAAATCCACGAACTGGCCGGCAACCTCTTCCTCCCGCTCGTCGGGCTGCATGTCGCCTACCTGTTGCTCTTCAAGCGGCCGCTCGCAAAATTCATGCTCTTCCTGCCGCGTGGCGCGCGCAGGAAGCAGCCGCCTACTTCAGCCTGAATGCATGCGGCAGCAGTTCGCTCAGCCGGTAGCGCGCCTCGCCGCCCTGCGGCGTGAAGCACAATACTTCGATATCATCGCCGAACTCCGCGAGCACCTGCCGGCAGATGCCGCACGGCGTGCCCGGCGCCTCGCCGTTGGTCGCCACGGCAATCGCCCGGAAGGAGGTATGCCCCTGCGCCACCGCCGCAAACACCGCGGTACGCTCGGCGCAGCACGTCGCCCCATAGGTCGCATTCTCGACATTGCACCCGCAAACCACCTCGCCGCCCGCCGTCAGCAACGCCGCCCCGACCCGGTACTCCGAATACGGCACATAAGCCCGCGCCTGCACCGCCAACGCCGCCGCCTTGAGGTCCGGCCAGTTGACCGCGTCGCCGCTCACCGGAACGGCGGCTCGTCGAAGGCGCGCAGCTTGCGGCTGTGCAGCGCCGCGCCGCCGTCGACGGCGAGGCGCTCCAGTGTCTCGATCCCGATACGGATGTGTTCGCCGATGGCGCGTTCGTAGAACCGGTTCGCCGCGCCCGGCAGCTTGATCTCGCCGTGCAGCGGCTTGTCGGACACGCACAGCAGCGTGCCATAGGGCACCCGCAGGCGGAACCCGTTCGCCGCGATCGTCGCGCTCTCCATGTCGATCGCCACCGCCCGGCTCTTGTTGAACCGGCGCGCCGTCGCCGAGAAGCGCAGCTCCCAGTTGCGGTCGTCCGTGGTCACCACCGTGCCCGTGCGCAGCCGCTTCTTCAGCGCCTCGCCCTTCTCGCCGGTCACCTTCGCGGCCGCCTCCTGCAGCGCCACCTGAACCTCCGCAATCGGCGGCACCGGAATCTCCGGCGGCAGCACCTGGTCGAGCACATGGTCCTCGCGCAGGTAGGCGTGCGCCAGAACATAGTCGCCGATGGTCTGCGAATGGCGAAGACCCCCGCAATGGCCGACCATCAGCCAGACCTGCGGGCGCAGCACGGCCAGGTGGTCCGTGATCGTCTTGGCGTTCGACGGGCCAACGCCGATGTTCACCAGCGTGATGCCCGCGCCGTCCTTCGCCCGGAGGTGATAGGCCGGCATTTGGAAGCGCCGCCAGGGCGAAGCCTCGATCGAGGCCCGGCTGCCCTCGGTCGGCACGGAAATCTCCAGCCCGCCCGGCACCGACAGCGAAGTATAACGCGTTTTGCCGCCGAGCTGCGTCAGCGCCCAGTCGCAGAACGCATCAACATAGCGGTGATAGTTCGTGAACAGAACATAGTGCTGGAAATGCTCGACCGGCGTGCCGGTATAGTGCTGCAGCCGCTTCAGCGAGAAATCCACCCGCTGTGCGTCGAACAGCGCCAGCGGCCGCTCGCTGCCCGCATCGAACGGCTCGCCGTCCGCCACCTCGTCGCCGATCAGCGTCAGCTGCGGCGAGGGAAACCAGCGCACCAGCTCTGCCGGCGCAATCTCTTCCAGGCCCGCCGCCTGCGACGGGTCCCACACATAGGCATAGGGAATCTCGGAGGCCGAGCGCTCGACGAACACGTCGACATCATAGTCGCGCATCAGCGGCGTCAGCTGCTCGATCAGGTAGGCGCGGAAGAAGTCCGGCCGCGTCACCGTGGTGATATAGATGCCCGCCTCGCTCATCTTGCCGAAGGCCCGGCTGATCGGCGGCGGCGGCCCGTCGGGGTCGTAGACGAGGCGAATCTGCGGATAGCAGAACGCCCCCCCGGCCCGCGCCTCGCCATCCGGCGGCGTCCCGTTATGCAGGAAGGTGTTCAGCGAATTGGAAAGGGCGGAAACGGCCTCATTGTAGAGCGCTTCCAGCGCATCCACGACAGCCTTGGGTGTGGTATGTTTCGACATGGCACCCATTGGCGCGGGTTGGCGCAGGAGTCAATTCCCCTCACCCCACCACCCTCACGCGCGGCCCGCGGCCTTCCACCATCAGCGCCCACAGCGCCCAGACGAGGGCGTCGACGCGGTCGGGCGAGGCGCCCTCCTCCGGCGTGCCGAACCGGCACATCTGGTCTTCCAGCGTGTGGAAGGTGCCGTAGTGGCGCACGCGGCCCTGCTGGTAGAGCGCCGCGACCGGCTGCGCCCGGCCGCGCTTGCCGAGCCGCGCCGAAACGAGCCGCACCGGCATCTGCGTGCCCGTCATCGCAATCACCTCGCGCACCATGTCGCCGCCCTGGTTCGCCTCCGCGAGGATCATCGAGGCCCCGCCGGTTTCCGCGAGGCTGACCGCGCGCGCCGCCCAGTCAAGCGGCTGCAGGCCCGGCGCCGAGCTGTCGCCCAGCACATAACCGACCCCGTCCTTCACGCCGGCGAGGATGATGCCGCAGGCATTCGCCTTCGGCCCGGCCGAGACGCACGGGTCCACCGCCACGATGCAATCGTCGAACTGCACCGGCGCTGCGTCCACCCGCAGCGCATCGATCTGTGCACGGACAAACAGCGCGCCCGGCGGATCGTCGATCATCTCGCCGCAGAGTTCCTGCCGGCCGAGCGCCGTGCCACCATAGGCCGCCGTCATCTGGTCCACGAAGCCGGGCGCCAGATTGTCCGCATTGTCCGCCATCGGCGTGCGTGTCTCCACCACCATCGGGTCGGCCTTCAGCCGGCGGATCAGGGCCGTCGCGCGCGGCGTGGTCGTCACCATCGCCAGCGGATGCGGCCCGAGGCGCAGCGCCATCTGCAGGTTGTCCCACACCGCCTCGCCGCGCGTCCAGGCGCCCGCCTCGTCGCACCAGGCTAGGTCGAACTGCGGGCCGCGCAGGCTGTCCGGATCTTCCGCCGAAAAGCCATAGGCGAGCGCGCCGTTCGGCCATTCAAGCCGGTGGCGTGAAGGCTGCCACACGGGCCGGTCCCACTTGCCCGAGGTCCAGATCAGGCCGCTCGGTCCCTCGATCATCACCTCGCGCACATCGTTGAAGCTCGGCGCCACCAGCGCCACCCGCCGGTAGCCCGCCTGCAACACTGCCCATCGCACCCATTCCGCCCCCGCCCGCGTCTTGCCCGCGCCGCGTCCACCCGAAAGCAACCACGTCCGCCGAAGGTCCGCAGGCGCCACTTGCGTATCGCGGGCGTCCAGAAGGAAAGGATGCACCGCGACCAGGGTCTGCAGTTCCTCTGGCAAGTCGCGCAGCCGATGCCGGTGCCGGTAGGACTGCAGCTTTAGTCTCTGGTGTTTCATCCAGTGAGACCAGTCGTTGGAGCTCATCAAGGGTGCGGGCGCGCCAGTCATCCGTATACGCTCCATCTTGTTCCTTCAGGGTTTCCGGTGCGGCCGCCTTGGGGCGCGCGGTGTGCAGTTTCGAGAGGATCGCCACGAGTTCCTTCGCCAGCGGGTCGTCGCTTGCCATCAGCGCGTCGGCGGTGCGGTCGCGCACCTCGTCGGCGATCAGGCGGTCCTGCTCGCCGTCCAGCGCCGGGCCGCGCAGGCCGTTGACGCGCAAGCGCCGCCGCGCGGTCGTCTCCGCCACGCCCAGCCAGGCGGCAATGTCGGGCACGCGCCAGCCAAGCAGCCAGGCGAGCCTGAGCTGGCGAAGGGCGCGCTCGCTGTCGGGGCGAAGGCGCTTCGGAACGGGTTCGGATTTCTGGTTCAGGTGTGTCATGGCGTGCAGTCTAACCCCGCTGCAGGCCCTGCCGGATAAAGATCGCAAAAATCGCGGTGGCGACTGGGCCGCCCCGATGCATTCGGCAAAACGAACGCAGCGCGCCTCAACTGTCATTAACTTGACAGACCCCTTTGCCAGAACATGTTCTCTGGTCATCAGGAGAAGGGGAATGCCATGTTGAATTCTCGTGTTACCATCGCGGCCGGCGTGTCCGCGCTCGCCCTCGTCGGGTGCAGCTACATGCCCTGGCACAAGGATACGTCGGCCGATCTCGCGCCGCCGCCGGAGTCGGCAGAGCCGGTGATCGTGACGGTCGAGGAGACGGTGATCGTGGAAGAACAGCCCGAGGCCTGCGACGTGCTCGACAGCCGCGACTGGTCCGCCTGGATCAACAAGATGCCGGGCCCGGGTGCGACGCCGGCGGTGCATGTCACCGGCAAGGTCGATGTGCGCACGAGCGGCTATACGTTCGAGTGGCAGGAAGGTCCGATGGACCGCTCGGCCATGCCGACGCTGCGGCTGAAACTGGTGCCCAAGGCGCCGGACGGGATGGCGATGCAGGTGATTTCCACCGAGGAAGTCCACTACACCGCCCCCGCGCTGGCGACCGGCTATCGCGGCGTGCTCGTCAGCTGCGGCGGCAAAACGCTGGCCGAGATCACCGAGATCACGGACGCACATTGATGCGGCCACTCCGCTTCCTGGCAGCTGCGGGCGCACTCGTGCTGGCAGCCTGCTCCCCCGCGCCGGAAACCCCGGCGCCCGCTTCCGGACCGGACCCCTCCGCCGGGCCGGAAGCGGATGAGGCGGTCCTCTCCCCGCCGGTCGGCGCCTCGATATCGGGCACCGCCAGCTGGTCGGGGCTGGACCTGCCGGAAACCGCTCGGCTGATTGTCGAAGTGCGCGACGTCACCCGCACCATCGACTTCAACGACCTTGTACTGAAAGAGGAATTTCCCGTGACCGGCGGCTCGCCCGCCTCGTTCGCCGGCACCATTTCAGAGTTCGACCTGATCCCGGACGGCAACCTCGTCCTGCGCGCCCGGGTGCAGGACGGCTACGCCATCCTGCTCGCCTCCGACGGCGACATCGACATCGCCGATACCGGAGACGTCAGCGGCATCGAGGTCGCCCTGTTCAACCCGGAAGACGTCGCGCGCGGCGGGCCGGCCGCGATGATCACACCGGGCGGCACGGACTATGTCTGCGCCGGTGAGCCGGTGCAGATCGCGCTGGAAGCGGGGGCGGCCTATGTCACGTTTGCGGATGGGCAGGCCGTCAAGCTCGACAAGCTGGAGCCGCAGCCCGGCGCCGCCACGCAGTTCTCGAACGGGCGGTTCGTGGTTGAACAGGGCGAAGCAGGCCTTCGCTTCGGGCGCGGCCGGGCAATGCCGAAAGCCTGCGTGGTGCGGGAGTAGAGCGTGGAGCGCGCCTTCCGTACACTGACGGCCCTCGTCGCCTTTGCGGGACTTGGCCTGCAGTTGCGGATCCTGCTGCAAAGCGACAGCTTCGATAGCCCGGTCCTCGCGGTCTGGCGGTTCCTCGCCTTCTTCACCATCCTGACGAACCTCGTCGTCGCGGTCACCGCCAGCGTTTCGGCGCTGGCGCCCGGTTCGGCTTTCGGACGGTTCGTCGACACGGCTCCGGCCCGCGCGGCGGTGCTGCTGTATATCGGTACGGTCGCGGTGATCTATCACCTGCTGCTGGCGAACCTCTGGGATCCGCAGGGTGACCAGCTGATCGCCGATCAGTTGCTGCACACCGCAACGCCGGCCTTGGTCGCGGCCGGGTGGCTGGTTTTCGACCACAAGAAGGGCCTCGCCTTCACGGCCATTCCGGGCATGCTGGTCTATCCCCTCGCCTACACCGTCTACGCGCTGGTGCGCGGGGCGCTGGACGGGTTTTACCCGTACTTCTTCATTGATGTCAGCGCTCACGGATATGCGCGCATACTGATGAATGTCGCCGGCCTGACCGGCGCCTTCATTGCGGGCGCAGCGATCATCATTGCCCTCGGCCGGATGCTCGCTTCGTTCGGTATCCGCACCGCCCGGCCGGGCTGACCGGTCAGGTCGCGGCGGACAGGTCGGCGCGCATCGGATCGGCCATCGTGAAACCGCTTTCGCCGTGCAGGGCGAGCTGGTTGAGGCGCGGCAGGTCGAGCACGTCGATCCGGCTGCGGCCGCGCGTGATCAGGCCGGTTTTCTCGAGGTGTTGCAGCAGGCGGTTGGTCCACTGGCGCGAGGCCATGACCGACAGCGCCAGCTGGTCCTGCGTGATCGGCGAGATGGTTCGCGACGTCACCGCCTGAGCCTGCGCACTGGAGGCAAGATCCACCAGCCGCCGGGCCAGGCGTTGCAGCGGCGTGAAGGCGAGTTGCTCGGTGATATGGAAATACAGCGAGCGCAGGGTCGCCAGTTCCGGCGCGACCATCATCGTCAGGCTGTCGACATCGTTGAAGAAGATCCGGCGCACCGCCGGCAACGGCAGATGCAGCACTTCGCACGGCTGGCTGGCGACAACGCTGAGCGTGTAGCCGCCGCCATCGATGCACGCGAGGAAACCGGTCCACTCGCCCGGACGGTAGACCGCGACGAGGATGTCGAGACCGGCGAGCGTGGTGCCGATCACCTGCGCCTCGCCGGAGACAATGCCGAACAGGCCGGCGGGTTCGTCGCCCTGCCGGAACAGGTGTTTGCCACGCCTCAGCTTTATGCGGACCGAGCTGCGCAGGATGTCGTCCTGCATCGCCTGCGGCAGCGCGGTGAACCACCGGCCGCGCTTGTGGTCAAAATCCGATTTGGTTTCCATTGCCCGACACTCACGCCCGAATACTCACTCTCAACCAGAGGTATCGGACCGCCACGGTCTGTCAATCACGAGACACACGAAGGTACCGGACTTTGCCACATTCCTGTCGCGGGGATGTGGGAAACGAACCCAAGCCCGAAAGCCGCTGAAGGCTGGCTCCGGCCCTGAGAAACAAGAAGGATTCGCCGCATGACCCCTCGCCCGAAATCCCGCTCCGCCCGGATGATGTTCGTGCCGCTCGCCGCCGCGATGGGCCTGTCGGCCTGCTGCCTGGTGCCCGGCCATAAACCCGAGGGCGCCGCGCTCGTGCAGATGGAGAAAGCCGTGAACCCGCGCGTGACCGGAACCGCCACCTACCGCGAACGGATGATGGCGCCACCGGGCTCCGAACTGACGGTGTCACTACAGGATACGTCCCGCGCCGATGCCGCCGCCGTGACGCTGGCCGAGTGGAAAGGTTCGCTGGACGAGGCCGGCGTGCCGGTCGCCTTCGTCCTGACACCGGAAGCGCCGCTGGATGCCCGGATGACCTATACAGTGCGCGCCGTGATCCGCGGCCCGGAGGGCGACCTGCTCTGGACGACCGATACGGCCAACCGTGTGACGGTGGGCGCCGATGGCACGGCGGACATGGGCGAACTCGTGATGGTGAAGGTCGTGCCGCCGCCGGCTGCGGAGCCTGCCTCGCCGCTGGCCGGCGGCTGGATCGTCGAAAGCGTTGGCGGCAAGCCGGTGACCGGCCCGAATCCGCCGACCCTGAACTTCGGCGCGGATGGCCGCGTCAGCGGCTTCGGCGGCTGCAACCGCTTCTCCGGCGGCTATACCAAGTCCGGTGTGTCGCTCGACTTCACCGGCGTCGTCTCGACCATGATGGCGTGCGCCGACAATGACGGCAATGCGAGGGAATCGGCCATCGGCAGCGTGCTGCGCGGCGCCGCGACATACGTGATCGCTGGTGACGGCAAGCTGTTGCTGACCGGCGCGAATGGCACCGAAATCGTCGCAGCGCCGGCGCCGAAGACGATGGCGCTGGCCGGCACGGAATGGTCGGTCTTCAAGATGGGCTCCGCCGGCCTGTTTGCCGGCAAGGAACCGGCCATCGCCTTCAGCGCGGACGGCAAGGTGAGCGGCACGACCGGCTGCAACCGCCTCTTCGGCAGCTACACGCAGAGCGGCGCAAAACTCGTCATCGACGGGCTCGGCATGACCAAGATGGCGTGCCTGGATGGCGGCCTGATGCAGCAGGAAGCGGTGTTCACCTCGATCCTTCGCGGCGAGTCGGCGGTCAGCGTGGAAGCGCCGAAGGCGGACGGCTTCCCGGAGAAGCTGGTGATCACCGGCGCCAATGGCGTGAGCTTCACCGCCGCGCCCGTGGTGCCGCGCGCACCGCCGCCGCGCCCGATGCCGGATCGCACGTCGCTGGAGAATGGCGAATGGGTGGTCGAAGACATCAACCGCGGCGGCGTGATCGACAATACGCGCCTGACGCTGACGTTCGGCGAAGGTGGGCGTGTCTCAGGCTCGACCAACTGCAACACGTTCAGCGGTAGCTTCAAGTCAACCAGCACCAAGGTGATGCTGAGCGACATCGCCGTGACGGAGCGGGCCTGTCTCGCCGAAGCCCTGCAGAACCAGGAAGCCGCCTACCTCGCCATCCTGAATGCGAGCCCTTCGGATGGCCTCGCCTGGAGCTATACCGAGGATGGCGCGCTGGAACTGAAGACGGGCGAAGGCAAGCGGCTGTTGCTGCGACGCTGACGCCGAATTCCGGGCCCCGGAGGTGTTTGACCTGCCGGGCAGAGCGGCTAAGGCTGCGGCCATGACCTGCGCAGAAAGCCTCAACCGCCCATGACCGAGCCTGCCCGTACCCTGATCGGCATAGACCTTGGCACGACCAACTCGCTGGTCGCGGTGTTCACCGATGACGGGCCCATGCTGGTACCCAACAGCCTGGGCGAGATGCTGACCCCCTCGGCGGTCGGCTACGCCGACGATGGCACCTTGCTGGTGGGGCGCGCGGCGAAGGACCGGCTGCTGACGCACCCGGCGCTGACGGCGGCGCGGTTCAAGCGCTACATGGGCACCGAGCATGAGCTGATGCTGGGCAAGAAGGCTTTCCGGGCGGAGGAGCTTTCCTCCTTCGTGCTGCGCGCGCTGCGGGCCGATGCGGAGGCTTATCTCGGCCATGCGGTGACCGAGGCGGTGATTTCGGTGCCGGCCTATTTCAACGACATCCAGCGCAAGGCGACGATCACGGCGGCGGAGTTTGCGGGCCTGAAGGTGAACCGCCTGATCAACGAGCCGACCGCGGCGGCGCTCGCCTATGGCCTGCAGGACCGGCAGGGCGAATCGACCTTCCTGGTGGTGGATCTCGGCGGGGGCACGTTCGACGTGTCGATCCTCGAGATGTTTTCCGGCGTGATGGAAGTGCGCGCCTCGGCGGGCGATGCCTTCCTGGGCGGGGAGGATTTCACCGACGCGCTGGCGCTGGAGCTTGGCCGGCAGCTGGGCATCAAGCCAGAGGATGTGAGCCGCGAGGACGGCGCGCGGCTGCGCGGGCTGGCGGAGCGAATGAAGGTGCAGCTGACCGAGGCGCCGGAGGCGACAGCGAGCTTTGCCCTGAAGGGCGAGGCGCGGGCGCTGAGCATCACGCGCGAGAAGTTTGACGAGATCACCGATCCGATCCTGAAGCGGCTGCGCCTGCCGATCCAGCGGGCGATCTCGGATGCGAGCCTGAGGGCGGACGACCTGCACCGCATCATTACCGTAGGCGGAGCAACCCGCATGGCCAGCGTGCGGGCGCTGGTGACGCGGCTGTTCAAGCGGTTTCCCGAATATTCGATCGACCCCGACCATGTCGTAGCGCTGGGCGCCGCCGTTCAGGCGGGGCTGGCGGCGCGGCACAAGGCGCTGGACGATGTGGTGATGACGGATGTTTGCCCGTTCACGCTGGGCTTCGAGACGAGCATCCCGGTGGGCGAGGGAAAGTTCGAGGGCGGACATTTCTCTCCGATGATCGAGCGCAATACGGTGGTGCCGGTGTCGAAGTCCGATGTCGTGTCGCCGCTGCACCCGAACCAGCATGAGATCCTGTTCCGCATCTTCCAGGGCGAGAGCCCGTTCGTGAAGGACAATATCCTGATCGGCACACTGACGGTTGCGCTGCGCGGCGGGGTTAAGGACGACAAGTCGGTGGAGCTGCGCTACACGTATGATACTTCCGGCGTGCTGGAAGTGGAAGCGACACCGCTGGCGACGAAGAAGACGGAGCGGCTGGTGATCGAGGGCAATCCGGGCAGCCTGCCCCGCGCCGAGATCGAGAAGCGGCTGAAGGCGCTGGCCGCGATCAAGATCCACCCGCGCGACCAGCAGGAGAATGCGGCGCTGATCGCGCGCATGCGGGCGGCGTTCGAGAATTCGCTGGGCGACCGGCGACAATCGGTGGGCCGGCTGATTGCAGAGTTCGAAGGCGCGATGGCGCGCCAGGATCCGCGCGAGATCAACGAGGCGCGCCGGCAGATCGAGCAGATACTCGGCCATTATGAAGGCGGCGATGTCTTCTGATCCGTTCGAGCTGCTCGGCCTGAACCCGCGCACGGCCACCGACGCCGATGTGCGCCGGGCATACGCGGAGCGGCTGAAAGTGACCCGGCCGGAAGATGACCGCGCGGGCTTCGTGGCACTGCGGCAGGCGTTCGAGCAGGCGCGCGAGCGGGTGCGCTGGCGGGGCGATGACTTCGAGGACGAAGACGAGGCAGATGAGGCGGACACCGAGGCGGCCGCCGCGCAGCCCATCGACGCCGCGCCGCAGGCGCCGGCTGTCGTGGACGTGCAGGCAATGCTGGCGCAGGACGACGACGAAGACGATGACGACGAAGATGACGGCTATGACTATCAGCCCTCAGCGGAAGAGGCCGCCTATGATGCGCGCATCACACGGACGATGGACGCGCTGGTGGATGTACTGACGGGCTCGCCTTTCGGGCCGGCGCCGGCGCGCGTGCTGTCGGTGATCGACGACGATGCGGTGAGCGGCATCGAGGAATACCAGACGATGCAATGGCGGGTGCGCCAGTTCCTGTGTGACCGGACGGGCATGTTTCTCGACCCGCCGCAGCAGCGGGTGCCGGACTGGCTGACCCTGCCGGTGTTCGATGCGCTGGACCAGTATTATGGCTGGACGCGTCAGCCGGTGACGAACGCCTATGTGCGCCAGCTGAACGACTGGATGGCGGGCCTGCGGCGCACGATGGCGGCGCCGCTGAAAAGCAAGGCGGACCACCGGCGCGAGGCGCTGGCGGAATTGAGCGCCGGGCCGGACACCTCCAAGGGCAGCAGCAAATGGCTGTGGATCGGCGCGGGAATCCTTATTTTCCAGGTAGTTCGCGTGCTGGGCGGACTAGGCGGCTGACGCCGGGTCAGGACTGTTGCCGGGCGGTCGAAGCAGGTAAATTCGCAACTGGACGCAGGCAACCGGCGCGGCTTGAGACGCGGGACCTGCATTGTTTCGGAGGAACTCGAACATGGCCGATACCGGTGCGATTGATCTTGGATTTGACCCGGCGGCGCTGAAGGCCCGCTACCTGGCGGAACGCGACAAGCGCGTGCGCAAGGACGGCAACGAGCAGTATGTGAACGTGACCGGGCAGTTCGCGCATTACCTGGAAGATCCGTACATGGAGCGGGTGGAACGTGCTCCGGTTACGGATCATGTCGAGGTGGCGGTGATCGGCGGCGGGTTTGGCGGGATGCTGGCGGCGGCGCGCCTGCGCAAGGCGGGCTTTGACGATATCCGCATGATCGAGACCGGCGGCGACTTTGGCGGCACCTGGTACTGGAACCGGTATCCGGGCGCGGCGTGTGATATCGAGAGCTATATCTACCTGCCGCTGCTGGAAGAGACCGGCTACATGCCGAAGGAGAAGTATACCAAGGCGCCGGAGATCCTCGAGCATTCGGCGCGCATCGCGCGGATGTTCAACCTGTATGACAAGGCGCTGATGGGCACCGGCGTGACCGGCATGACCTGGAACGAGAAGAAGAAGGTCTGGGTGATCGAGACCGACCGGGGCGACAAGTTCACGGCGCAGTTCGTGGTGATGAGCAACGGGCCGCTGAACCGGCCGAAATTGCCGGGCATTCCCGGCGTCGAGACGTTCAAGGGGCACAGCTTCCACACCAGCCGCTGGGACTATGACTATACGGGCGGCGGACCGGCCGGCGGGCTGGACAAGATCGGCGACAAGGTGATCGGCATCATCGGCACCGGCGCGACCGCCGTGCAGTGCGTGCCGCATCTCGCGGCCGGCGCGAAGCACCTCTACGTGTTCCAGCGCACGCCCTCCTCCATCGATGTGCGTAATGACCGGCCGACCGATCCGGACTGGGCGAAGAGCCTCGAGCCCGGCTGGCAGCGCCGGCGGATGGAGAATTTCAATACGCTGGTTTCGGGCGGCTATGAGCCGGAAGACCTGGTGAATGATGGGTGGACGGACATTATCCGCAACATCCTGTTCATCGCATCGAAGGGCGACAGCCAGGGCCTGACGCCGGAGCGGCTGGCGGAGCTGGCGGAACTCGCCGACTTCAAGAAGATGGAACAGGTGCGCGGGCGCGTGGACGAGATCATCAAGGATCCAGCCGTGGCGGCGCTGCTGAAGCCCTGGTATCGCCAGTTCTGCAAGCGGCCCTGCTTCCATGACCAGTACCTCGACGCGTTCAACCGGCCAAACGTGACGCTGGTGGACACAAATGGCCAGGGCGTCGACCGGATCACCGAGGATTCGATCGTGGTGGATGGCAAGGCCTACAAGATCGACTGCCTCGTCTATGCGACAGGCTTCGAAGTGGGCACCGACTATGCGCGGCGCGCCGGCTATGACGCCGTGGGGCGCGGCGGCCTGCACCTCAACGACTATTGGGCAGACGGCATGCGTTCTCTGCACGGAATGACCGTGCACGGATTTCCCAACATGTTCCTGATGGGCACCGGACAGGCGGGCTTCACCGCGAACTATCCGCACGCACTGGACGAGCAGGCCGAGCATATCGGCTATACGCTGCGCGAAGTGAAGGCGCGGCAGGCAACCACGTTCGAGGCGAAGGCGGAGGACGAAGCCGCCTGGGTGCAGACGATCATCGACAAGTCGATCATGCGCCAGCAATTCCTCGAGGAATGCACGCCGGGCTATTACAACAACGAGGGCAAGCCGGGCGACCGGACGGCCCAGAACAATCCCTATGGCGGCGGGCCGAATGCCTATTTCGCGATCATCAAGCAATGGCGCGAGGATGGCGGGATGGCGGGGCTCAATCTCGCCTGACGACACCGGTTTCGGCTTTCGGGCCTGAGGCAATTGCTCTATCGGTGCGGCCATGAGCACAGGGACGTACCAGGGCGCGATCGGGCGCACGGAAGTGAAGATCGATGCGGTAGGCCTTGGCCCGGCGCGGTCGCTGGCGGCGGCGCTCGGGCAGGATCCGGAGGCGTATGCGCTGCGCAGCGAGCTGCCGCCGCTTTGGCTCTGGCTGTATTTCCTCCCTGTCGTGACGGCGGCCGGGACCGGGCCCGACGGGCATCCGGCGCGCGGCGGGTTCCTGCCGGCGGTCGAGCTGCCGCGGCGCATGTGGGCGGGTAGCCGGTGCACGTTTTCAGGCGCGGTACGGATCGGCGATGAGCTGACCAAGGTGTCGACCATTGCCAAGGTGGCGGAAAAGACGGGCCGCAGCGGCGCGATGGTGTTCGTGACGGTGCGCCATGCCTGGTCGCGCGGCGGGGCCGAGCTGATGAACGAGGAACAAGACATCGTCTACACGGCGCTGCCGGAGGCCTATGTGCCGGTGGAGCCCCTGCTCGCGGAGCCGCAGGACTGGTCGGAGCCAGCGGCGATCGACCCTGTGCTGCTGTTCCGGTTCTCGGCGCTGACCTACAATTCGCACCGCATCCACTACGACCGTGACTATGCGCGGGATGTGGAGAAGTATCCGGACTTGGTGGTGCACGGGCCGTTGCAGGCGATCCTGATGATGGAAGCGGCGCGGCGGCGGGCGCCGGAGCGGCGCGCTGCGTCGTTTGCGTTCCGGGGTGTGCGGCCGCTTTTTGCAGCGGACGCGGCGATGGTCTGTGGACGGACCACGCTGGGCAAGCTGGACCTCAGCGTCGTGAAAGCGGATGGCGGAGCGACGATGCAGGCGCAGCTGGGCTGGGCTTAGATATTCAAGCCCCTTCTCCCTTGGGAGAGGGGTTGGGGATGAGGGGGCGTTTCGCCCGGAACGTGGCGCGAGACGGCGGGCGGGGCACTCCCTCACCCCCGACCCCTCTCCCAAGGGAGAGGGGAGCAAGGTCACTCTTCCACCAGCGCCACGAGAAGCTCGCCTTCAGAGACCTGCTGACCGGCGGAGGCGTGGACGGCTTCGATGGTGCCGTCGCGCGGGGCGGTCAGGGCGTGTTCCATCTTCATCGCTTCGAGGACGGCGAGTGTGTCGCCGCGCGTGACCTGCGCGCCGGGCCTCGCGAGCACGGACAGCACCTTGCCCGGCATCGGCGCCTTGACCGAGTCGCCGCCGAGGGCGGCATCGGCATCGGCGCTGAATTCCGGGATGGTGACGAGGAAGGTGTCGCCGCCCGAGGTGACTGCGAAGCGCCGGGGCGAAAGATCCGTGACCAGAGGAAACGGCGCTTCCTCCGCGAGCGGCGCATCCGCGTCGACGAAGGTGGCGGCGCCGTCGGCGGCGAGCAGGACGCTGCGGCGGGGAAGCGCGTTGAGGCGGAAGCCGTCATGCAGGTCCCACGGGCTGGCGGCGCCCTCATCGTCTAGCAGGATGCTGGCGACGGCGGCGAGCGAAGCGGCACGGTGTGCGTCTGGCACGGCGGCGAGCTGGTCGAGGTTCTCGCCGATCCAGTTCACATGGTGGGTGCCGGCGGCGAACTCGTCCGACAGGGCGCAGCGGCGAAGGAAACCCGTGTTTGACGCGACGCCGGCAAGCTGGGTGTGGGCAAGCGCGTCGGTGAGCCGCTCCAGCGCGTCTTCGCGGGTTTCTCCGTGGACGATCAACTTGGCGATCATGGAATCGTAGTTCGAGGGAATGCGGTCACCGGATTCGAAGCCGGTATCCCAGCGCAGGGTTTCTCCGTCAAGCTCCTCCAGCAGACCGAACTCGAGGATGAGGCCGGCGCCGGGGCGGAAATTGTCCGCGGGGTCTTCGGCGCAGATGCGGGCTTCGAAGGCGTGGCCGGTGAGCTTGATGTCTTTCTGCTTCAGCGGGAGCTTGCCGCCGGAGGCGACGATCAGCTGCCATTCGACAAGGTCGGTGCCGGTGATGGCTTCGGTGACCGGGTGTTCGACCTGCAGGCGGGTGTTCATTTCGAGGAACCAGAACGTGTCCGGCGCCAGCGGCTTTGATCCGTCCACGATGAATTCGACGGTGCCAGCGCCCTGATAGCCGACGGCCTTGGCGAGCTTCACGGCCGCGTCGGTCATGGCCTTGCGGACAGCTTCCGGCATGCCGGGCGCGGGGGCTTCCTCGATGACCTTCTGGCGGCGGCGCTGGAGGGAGCAATCCCGCTCGAACAGGTGGACGGCGTTGCCGTGCTGGTCGCCGAAGACCTGCACTTCGATATGGCGCGGGCGTTCGACCAGCTTTTCGAGCATCACGCGGCCATCGCCGAAGGAGGACTCCGCCTCGCGCACGGCGCTGGTGAGTTCGGCTTCGAGGTCAGCCGCTTTCGACACCTGACGGATGCCCCTGCCCCCGCCGCCGGCGACGGCCTTGATGAGTAGCGGGTAGCCGACCTTTTCGGCGGCTTTGGTCAGTGTGCTGATGTCCTGCGACTCGCCGCGGTAGCCGGGCAGCACGGGCACGCCCGCCTCTTCGGCGATGCGCTTGGCTTCATCTTTCGGGCCCATGGAGCGGATTGCGGCGGGCGGCGGACCGATCCAGGCGAGACCGGCGGCGATGACGGCTTCCGCAAACCCAGCGTTCTCCGACAGGAAGCCGTAGCCGGGGTGGACCGCGTTGGCGCCCGTCTCGCGCGCAGCGGCGAGGATGGCGTCGGTGCGCAGGTAGCTTTCGGCGGCGGGGGCTGCGCCGATGTGCACGGCTTCATCGGCTTCGCGTACGTGCATCGCGGCGCGGTCTGCATCGGAATAGACGGCGACGGTTTCAATCCCCAGCCGGCGGCAGGTCCGGAAGATGCGGACGGCGATCTCGCCCCGGTTCGCCACGAGGACTTTCGTGATCTGCATTGGTCTTGCCTCCCGGCGCCCGGTGCACCGTGGCGACCAGGACGAAACTTATGATCATCAGCAGATACCATGATCCGAGCTTGGAGAAAGACACCATCTGCCAGACGTCCTCCTGGCCCGGATAGGCCCAGGCGCGGGCGAAGGTGCCGAGGTTTTCGGCGAACCAGATGAACATGGCGACGAGGAAGAAGCCGACGAGCAGCGGCATCGGGCGGTGAACGCGGTCCGGCCGGAAGCGGACGACGGTGCGCAGGTAGAGGACGGCCGTGACAGCGAACAGGGCGAGACGGACATCCGGCAGCCAGTGGTGGGCGAAGAAGTTCACGTAGATCGCGGCGGCCAGCAGGCCCTGCGCCCAGAGCGGCGGGAAATGCGTGAAGCGGAACTCGAAGATGCGCCAGACGCGGGCGAGATAGGAGCCGACGGCGGCGTACATGAAGCCGGAGAAGAGCGGCACGGCGCCGATGCGCAGGTAGCTGTGTTCGGGATAGATCCAGCTGCCATGGGCGGTCTTGAACAGCTCCATGATGGTGCCGACGATATGGAAGACGAGGATGACGCGCGCCTCCTCCAGCGTTTCGAGGCCGCTGACGAGGAGGGCGACCTGCAGGGCGAGCGCGGCGAGGACGAGGAAATCGTAGCGCGAGAGGGCGGCGCCCTCCGGATAGAAGAAGTGCGTGAGCAGCAGCAGGCCGAGCATCGCGCCGCCGAACAGGCAGGCCCAGGCCTGCTTGATGCCGAAGCTGACGAACTCGAAAATGCCGAGGCTGACGGGGCCGCGCACCCAGCGGGCGCGCAGGGCTTCGCGGGCCCCGTGCAGGAACTGGCGCAGGCGATTGGGCGGGGGCGGCGGCGGAAGGTCTGTCATGGTAGCCCCGGTTGCACGCAATTCACGGCTGAATGGCGGCAACTGGTGGGCCGGCGCAAGGGTGATTTTGAGGCTTTGTCCGGCCCGCCGGATGGCGTAAGCATGACGGGGTGACCATGCAACGGGGGAGTCCGATGGCTTACAATTCGGGTGTTCAACTGGCAGGCCTTGCCGGAATCGTCGGCGGCGGACTTGGCGCCTATTTCGGCTACAACTACGCGATCGCGGAAAGCATGCCGCCGGTGCAGGGCGCGCTGATCCTCGGCGCGGTGGGCATGATTGCCTTCAGCGCCGGCGCCTTCATCCTGAAATCGGCGATGCAATTCGTGGTCTACGTGATCATGATGGGGCTGGTCGTGTACATATTCAGGGACACGATAGAGGGGCTGACGGGCATCAACCCGGTGGACGCCGTCTACAAGACGCTGAGCAGCTGGGGCATTCCCCTGCCCTCGCCTGACTAGGGGCGCGTCAGGCACTCCAGTCCGGGCGGCGTTTTTCCAGGAAGGCGGCCACGCCTTCCTTTCCTTCCGCAGATGACCGGCGCGCGGCGATGCGCTTTGCGGTCTTGTGGCCGAGTTCCTTGTCGATCGGGCGGCCTGCGACATCGCGCACGAGCTTCTTCGAATCGGCAATGGCGCCGGGGGCGGCGGCGAACACCAGCTTGGCGAGGTGTTCCTCAAGCTCGGCCATTTCATCCGCTGACTGAGCAACATACTGGACGAGGCCGATCTTTTCGGCATAGGCGGCGTCGAACGACTCGGCGGTGACGAACAGGGCGCGGGCCCAGCGCGGGCCGATGGCATCAATCACGAATGGGCTGATGGTAGCGGGCGTGAGGCCGAGGCGGACTTCGGAGAAGCGGAACGTCGCCTCCTTCATGGCGATGGCCACGTCGCAAGCGGCGACGAGCCCTGCCCCGCCGCCCATGGCCGCGCCCTGCACGAGGGCGAGTGTCATCTGCGGCATCTCGTAGAGCGTCTGCAGCATCTCGGCGAGGCGGCCGGCATCGGCCTCGTTGTCTTCGCGTGAGTTCAGCGCGGCGAGCTTCATCCATTCAAGATCGGCCCCGGCGGAGAAGGACTTGCCTTCGCCGCGCAGGATCATCATGCGGATCGAGGGCTGGTCGGCGATCATCTTGAAGACGTCGGTGAGTTCCGAGATCAGCTCGGCGTTGAAGGCGTTGTGGACCTCGGGCCGGTTCAGCGTGACGATGGCGATGCCGGCGCGGGTGGCGTCGAACTGGATGAGGTCAAAACTCGGGTCGCTCATGGGGTGTTTCCTCGTGCGGCGGGTTCTTTCCGGCCACCTTGCGGTAGTGGCTCGACGGGCGCAAGGCGGGCTTCTCCACGAGGTGCCAGAGCGCGTAGCTGGCGGCGAGGACGAGGAGCGTCGCAAGGGCGAAGAAGGCAGGCGCACCGAGCGCGGGCAGCAGGCCGGCGGCGAGCATGGCCTGCAGGATCGGGAAATGCGTGATGTAGAGGCCGTAGGAGATGTCGCCGAAACGGGCGGCGTTCAGGGACGGACCCGGGGCGAAGGCGATGGCGGCGATGAGACCGGTGAGCGCCAGGGCGCGCAGCGGCGCGAGCAGCGGGTGCGCGAGCGAAGCGGCGAGCAGGATGGCGCCGGCGAGACCCAGCACCGCCCAGCGCGGACGCAAGGCGGGTTCCAGCTTCCAGACGGTGATGCCCATCGCGAAGAAGGCGATCTGACCCGGCAGCTGGCGGGCGAGCGCGTTGCCGAGATGGGCGTCTTGCAGCGAGGGCAGCCCGAGCGCCCAGGCTTCGCCGGCGATGTAGAGGAGCGCGATGCCGGCCCACCAGAAGCGGCGCAGGCTGTTCAGCACAAGGAGGATCAGCGGCAGGGCGATGTAGAACATCACCTCGATCTTGAGCGTCCAGAGCGCGCCGTTGACTTCGGTGAAGCGATTGCCGGCGAAGAGGCCCGGGAGATTTGGCTCAATGAAATTGGCAAAGGTGAGATTGGCGGCGAGGTAGCGCAGCACGCCCTGCCCGTCCTGTGCGGCGGCGAAGCTGATGGCGGCGGGGATGAGGATGAGCACGGCATAAGCCGGATAAAGGCGGCGAGCGCGTTTGCCGGCGTAGTCGGCGAGGTTGCGGGCGCGCGCGAGGGAGCCGGCGACAAGCGCGCCGGAGACGATGAAGAAGCCCTGGATCGAGACTTCCGCGAGCTGGGATAACGCGACTTCCAGTGCGCTGTCCGGCGCGACGGCCGAGAGCGCCACTGCGTGGTACGCGAACACGCCCGCTGCGAGCAGCAGGCGGATCAGGTCGAAGCGGTTGGCGGAGCCGAGGCTCATCTACATCCGGAACACGCCAAAGCCGCGGTCGCCGAAGGGGGCGTTGAGGCTGGCGGACAGGGCGAGGCCGAGGACGCGGCGGGTGTCGGCGGGGTCGATGATGCCGTCGTCCCAGAGGCGGGCGGTGGAGTAGTAGGGGTTGCCTTCGGCTTCGTAGAGGTCGCGGATGGGCTGTTTGAAGCTGTTCTCTTCGTCGGCGCTCCAGCTGCCGCCTTTGCGCTCGATGCCGTCGCGCTTGACGGTGGCGAGGACGGAGGCCGCCTGCTCGCCGCCCATGACGGAGATGCGGGCGTTCGGCCACATGAAGAGGAAGCGGGGCGAGTAAGCGCGGCCGCACATGCCGTAATTCCCTGCCCCATAGCTGCCGCCGGTGACGACGGTGAATTTCGGCACGGAGGCGGTGGCGACGGCGGTGACCATCTTGGCGCCGTCCTTGGCGATGCCGCCGGCTTCGTATTTCGAGCCGACCATGAAGCCGGTGATGTTCTGCAGGAAGACGAGCGGGATGCGGCGCTGGTCAGCCAGCTCGATGAAGTGCGCCGCCTTCTGTGCGCTTTCGGAGAAGAGGATGCCGTTGTTGGCGAGGATGGCCACCGGCATGCCGTAAAGGCGCGCAAAGCCGCAGACGAGGGTTTCGCCATAGAGCTTCTTGAACTCGTGGAACTCGGAGCCGTCGACGAGGCGGGCGATGACTTCGCGTGCATCATAGGGCTCGCGCACATCCTGCGGGACGAGGCCGTGCATTTCGGCAGGATCGTACAGGGGCTCGCGCGGTTCGGTCAGCTCGAAGGGCTGAGGCTTCGGTTTATTCAGGGTACGGACGATGGAGCGGACAATGGCGAGGGCGTGGGAATCGTGGGCGGCGTAGTGGTCGGCCACGCCGGAGCGGCGGGCGTGGACATCGGCGCCGCCAAGGTCTTCCGCGCTGATTTCCTCACCTGTGGCGGCTTTCACCAGAGGCGGGCCGCCGAGGAATATGGTGCCCTGTTTGCGCACGATGACGGTTTCATCGGACATGGCGGGCACATAGGCGCCGCCCGCGGTGCAGGAGCCCATGACGGAGGCGATCTGGGGGATGCCTTTCGCGCTCATCTGGGCCTGGTTGAAGAAGATGCGGCCGAAATGTTCGCGGTCCGGGAAGACTTCGGACTGGTGCGGCAGGTTCGCGCCGCCGCTGTCGACGAGGTAGATGCACGGGAGATGGTTTTCCATCGCCACTTCCTGCGCGCGCAGGTGTTTCTTCACGGTGACGGGGAAATAGGCGCCGCCTTTGACGGTCGCGTCATTGCAGACGATCAGGCATTCCCTGCCCTCGACGCGGCCAACGCCGGTGATGAGGCCGGCGCCAGGGGCTTCGCCGTCATACATACCATTGGCGGCCAGTGCGCCGATCTCGAGGAAGGCGCTGCCGGGGTCGATCAGGCGTTCGACGCGCTCGCGGGGGAGCAGCTTGCCGCGCTCGGTATGGCGGCGGCGGGAGTCTTCGGGACCGCCGAGGGCGGCTGTCGCCGTCTTGTCCTGCAGCTCGGCCAGCAGCTTGTGCATGGCGGTGCGGTTGGCGGCAAATTTTGCGCCCGAAACATCCAGCGCCGACTTGAGAACGGTCATTCACACACCCTTTAATTGACGCGCAGGATTAGCGGCGCCTCAAGGAACTGTCACCCGTTCGGTAACTCTTTTGTGCTATCGGTGCGGTGTGGCTGCCTTCAAAAACCCTCTGGAAACGCTCATGTATCGCGGGATGCGGACCGACCCTAACCCCGGGCTGAAGACGATTTCTTTCCTCAAGGACGTGTCGCAGCGGGCCATGCGCTCGGCTGGCAAGGAGGCGCGATGGTTCTCGCTGCCGGCCGGCCAGCCGCTGTTCCTGGCGGGGGAACTGGCCGATTCGATCTATTTCGTGGTGTCCGGATCGCTGGGCGCGTTCGGCGCCAACAGCGAGTTCGTAGGGCATATCCGCCCGGGTGAGCCGGTCGGCGAGATGGCGCTGTTCCTCGGCGGAGCGGACCTGAACGGCGACGGCGTCGTCGAAAACAAGCCGCACACCGGCTCGGTCTATGCCCTGCGGGATTCGGAAGTCGTGGCCTTGTCGCGGACGGGCTGGAACAAGCTGGTGAAGGCCGAGCCGGAACTGCTGGAAGGCATGATCCGGATCATCCTGCGCCGCCTCGGCCGGACCGGACAGCGCGACGCGGCCACGGTGCCGAAGGTCTACACGCTGCTGGCCACATCGCCGACGATCGACCCGCGCCAGCGGGCCCGGTCGCTGCGCGAGGCGCTGATGCGGTTCGGACAGAAGGTGGCGATCGTTGACGAGGTGCAGGGCGACGAGAAGCCGGCGGCCTATTTCGACGAGCTGGAGCAGGCTTTCGACACCGTGATCCTGATCGCCACGGTGGGCGATACCAACTGGTTCCGGCTGGCAACGCGCCAGGCCGACCGGATCTGGGTGCTGGCGCGGGGCGATGCGCGCCCGTCGGTGCCGCTGATGCCGGAGGAAACCTCGCCGGCGCAGCGCCTGAAGCTGGTCGACGTCGTGCTGATCCATCCGGGCGAAGAGCGCCGCGCGGCGCGGCCGCAGGAGTGGCGCGAAGCGGCGGGCGCCAACCGCCTGTTCCACTGGTACGGCGACAGCACGGCCGATGCGATGCGCCTCGCGCGCGTGATGGCCGGACGCTCCGTGGGGGTCGTGTTTTCCGGCGGCGGCGCGCGGGCTTACAGCCATATCGGCGTCGTGCGTGCGCTGCGCGAGAAAGGCATCCCGATCGACTTTGCGGGCGGCGCCTCGATGGGGGCGGTGATCGCGGCCTGCGTGGCGATGGGGTGGAGTGATTCGGAAATCGACCAGCGCATCCGCAAGGCGTTCGTCGAGTCGAACCCGCTGGGCGACTATAACCTTCCGGTGGTGGGCATGGTGAAGGGCCGGCGCGTCAACATGCGACTGGAAGAGCATTTCGGCGAGACCGAGATCGGCGACATGCAGATCCCCTTCTTTGCGCTGTCGACGAACCTGACCAATGGCAAGGTGCATCTGCACAAGTCGGGCAAGCTGCGCCAGGCCCTGCGGGCGACCATTTCCCTGCCGGGTATCCTGCCGCCTGTGGTTGATGGCGAAGACATCCTCGTGGACGGCGCGGTGCTGAACAATTTCCCGGTCGAGATGATGCGGGAGCTGCACCTCGGCTTTGTCATCGGCTCGGATGTGTCGGGCCAGCCCGAAGGCCTGAACAAGGACGAATTCGCGCGGCCGCTGAGTTTCTGGCAATGGGTGGTGCGCAACGGCTTCTCGTCGCCACCTCCGATTGCGGGCCTGCTGATGCGGGCGGCCACCGTGCGCAATGATCCGAAGCTTGGGCGGGACCTGGCGGATGTGGTGGTCTTGCCGGACCTGCCGGGCATCGAGTTGCGCGACTGGACGGCCTACGATGCCGCTGTGGAGGCGGGCTATGTGGCCGCGAAGGCCGCGCTGGAGACCAGCGAAATTGCCACGCTGTGCTGCCCCGCCTGAGCCATATCCTGTTGTATCATCAACAGAGCATTAAGCATGTTGCGTCAGGATTCGCCGGGAAAAGTCTGATTTTCCTGGAGGGTATTGGGCATGGATACGAATCTGCTCGACCTGCTGCCTATTGTCGTTTGTGAAACGGCGCCGGTGCGAAATGAACTCGGCGAGATCGTGGATCTCGAATGGGTGGCCGCCAACCAGCTGATGAACGAGTCCATCCTGCCGGATGGCGGCTCGATTGTGGGCATGCGGATATTCGAATTCGACCCGGCCTATCGCGGCTCGGAAATGGTCAAGCATGTTCTTGAGGTGATCAACACCGGCGAGCCGCGCACGTTCGTGACCGGCAAAGGCCGCGCCGCGAAGATGCTCGGCAAGGTGATGAAGACGATGATCATCCCGACGCCGCGCGGGGCGCTGTCCTGCTCGCACGAGGTGACCGACATTGCGGCTGAACGCGACGACGCCTACCGCCGGTTCGAACTGGCGCGGGCGGCGTGCGACAATGCGCTGAACGGGATCGTGCTGTCGGACATCGACAGCAACGTGCTGTACGTGAACAAGGCCATCTGCGACCTGCTCGACTATGAGCCGGAAGAAGTGGTCGGACAGAACATCGGCATGTTGTTCGGGGTGAAGAAGCTCGACAGTGCGCGCGCATTCGGCAAGGAGACGATTGCCGAAATCGAACGTGGGCAGAACATCCGCGTGGAGCGCGATGCCGCGGCGGTGACAAAATCCGGCGAACACATCCGTGTACAGTTCTCGACCTCGAGCACGCCCTGGGGCGATACCGGACAGATGCTGTTCATCACGGTGCTGCGGGACGTGCGCGAAGAACGGCGCAAGGCGCATGAGCTGCGCGATGCGCTGCACCGCGCCGAGCAGGCGACGCGCCTGAAATCCGAATTCCTCGCCAACATGAGCCATGAGATCCGTACACCGCTCAACGGCGTGCTGGGCATGGCGCAGGTGCTGGCGCACGGCAACCTGACGCCGGCGCAGGCCGAACAGGTGGCGGTGATCCTCGATTCCGGCAACACGCTGATGGTGCTGCTGAATGACATTCTCGACCTTTCCAAGATCGAAGCGGGACGGATGGAAGTGTCGGCGGTGGCCTGCGACCTGCGCCACAAGTTGAGCGGGCTGTTCAAGCTGCACGAGGCCGCGGCGCGCGAAAAGGGCATCGGCATCCAGCTGTTCGTTCATCCGAGCGTACCGTCACGGCTGGTGCTGGATCCGGTGCGGGTGCGCCAGTGCGTGGGCAATCTCGTGTCCAACGCGATCAAGTTCACCGCGCAGGGCGAGGTGATGATCGTGGTCAGCAGCGAGCCGGCGGGCGCGGCGGCCCATACGGTGAAGATACACGTGTCCGATTCAGGCTGCGGCATCGCGCCCGACAAGATGGACCGGGTGTTTGAATCCTTCGCCCAGGAAGACGGCTCGACGACGCGCCGGTTCGGCGGCACCGGCCTTGGCCTGTCGATCACGCGCAAGCTGGCGCGGATGATGGGCGGCGATGTGACAGCGGTCAGCGAGCCGGGCAAAGGCTCGATCTTTACACTGACATTCAAGGCCGATGTCGATGAGCCGGTGGTGATGGAGAGCGGCAAGGTCGTTGTAGCGGCGCCAGCGCGCAAGGCGCGCGAGGGGCTGACGGGCGGACGGGCGCTTGTGGTCGATGACAATGCGATCAACCGCCGCGTGGCGCGCTCATTCCTCGAAATCCATGGCATCCACATCAGCGAGGCGGCCGACGGCAACGAAGCGCTGGCCGTGCTTGAAAAGGACAAGTTCGACATCGTCCTGATGGACATCCACATGCCGGGTCTCGACGGCGCCGAAGCGTTCAAGCGGCTGCGGACATCCGGCAGCCTGAACCGGCTGACCCCAGTGATCGCGCTGACTGCCGATTCGATGCACGGCGACCGGGAAAAGTTCCTGGCAAAGGGTTTCGACGGCTATGTGTCCAAGCCGATCGACGAGCGCTCGCTGGTGACGGCGATCACGCAGATACTCAGCCTGCCGGACGCGCCGGCGCGCACGATGCTGCAGGCGGGCTGACGCTGGGTGAGCCCGGTTCCGGCCGGGATTGTCCGTAGACGGTGCGCAGGAATGATGGCAGGCCAGTCCCGCAAAGACTGAAGGAGCCCGCCATGGCCAATGCCCTGAAAGCCCACAAACAGGTTGGCGAGGAATATCTTGCGACCGCCAAGCCATCGAGCGTGGTGCACCGGTTCCCCTTCCCGCCCCAGATGGTCTGGAATGCATTGCTGGACGGGCCGGCCTGGACCGAGTGGCTGGCGATCACCCAGGTGACGTGGACGAGCCCGAAGCCGTTTGGTCCGGGCACGACGCGCACGGTAGAAATCGGCGCGCAGAAGGTCGAAGAGACTTTCTTTGCGTGGGACGAAGGCAAGCGAATGGCATTCCGGTTCGAGCGCTCCACCCTGCCCGTCTCGGCGGCTGTTGAAGACTACAGGGTCGTGCCGGTCGAAGGTGGGTGCGAGCTGCACTGGAGCGGCAAGGCGAGCGCGCCGCTGTTCCTTGGCGCGCTGGTCACCGGGCAGCTGACGAAGGGCCTCAAGGACGGCATGCCGAAGCTGGAGGCGCTGATTGCGAGCCAGCCGGAGCGGTTCAAGTAAGCCTAGCGGTTCAGATCGCGGAACGGTGTGATCTCGGCCGGCGCAGCCTCGCCGCTGGAAATCCCCAGTTGCCACCAGCCGACATCGTGCCAGGCGCCAAGCTTGAAGCCGACGTCTCTGTAAGTGCCGAGGTGGCGAAAGCCGAGGCTTTCGTGCAACGCGATGCTGGCCGCATTCGGAAGCGCGATACCGGCAAACGCATTGCGGAAGCCTTGCTGGCGCAACAATCCCATCAGCTCCGTATAAAGACGGGTTCCAAGGCGACGGCCTCTTGCCTGTTCAGCGAGATACACCGTGACGTCGCAGGACCAGCGATAGGCTTCGCGCGTGCGGTGCTGTGAGGCATAGGCGTAGCCGATGACGCGGCCTGCGTCTTCAGCGACGAGCCAGGGATACATCTCAAGCGTGGCGGCGATACGGCGGCGCATCTCGGCGGCGTCCGGCACGGTGGTCTCAAACGAAATGACCGTGTCCCGCACGAAGGGTGCATAGACGTCGGCGATGGCTTCGGCGTCGCCGGGCGCGGCGATGCGTAGGACCGGCGCAGCGCTCATGCTGCGTCACGCCGTCTCGCTGAACAGTTCGCGGCCGATCAGCCAGCGGCGGATTTCGCTGGTGCCGGCGCCGATCTCGTAGAGCTTGGCGTCGCGCAGGAGGCGGCCGGTGGGGTATTCGTTGATATAGCCGTTGCCGCCGAGAAGCTGGATGGCGTCGAGGGCGAGCTTGGTGGCGGTTTCAGCCGCATAGAGGATCGCGCCAGCGGCGTCCTTGCGGGCCGTCTCGCCGCGGTCGCAGGCTTTGGCGACAGCGTAGACGTAGGCCTTGGCGGCGTTCATCTGGACGTACATGTCGGCGAGCTTGCCTTGGACGAGCTGGAATTCACCGATGGATTGGCCGAACTGTTTGCGGTCGTGAATGTAGGGGATCACGACATCGAGGCAGGCCTGCATGATGCCGGTGGGGCCGGCGGACAGAACGGCGCGCTCGTAATCGAGGCCGCTCATCAGGATGCGGGCGCCGGCGCCGACCGGGCCCATGACGTTGGCTTCCGGCACTTCGCAATCCTCGAACACGAGTTCGCCGGTTTCCGAGCCGCGCATGCCGAGCTTGTCGAGTTTCTGGGCGACCGAGAAGCCCTTGAAGCCGCGCTCGATCAGGAAGGCCGTGATGCCTTTCGAGCCGCCGTTCGGATCGGTCTTGGCGTAGACGACCAGAGTGTCCGCATCCGGAGCATTGGTGATCCACATCTTGGTGCCATTGAGGACGTAGCGATCGCCCTTCTTGTCGGCGCGCAGTTTCATCGAGACGACGTCGGAGCCCGCGCCGCTCTCGCTCATGGCGAGGGAGCCGAGGTGTTCGCCCGAGATCAGCTTCGGCAGGTAGCGCGCCTTCTGGTCGTCATTGCCCCAACGGCGCAGCTGGTTGACGCAGAGGTTCGAGTGGGCGCCGTAGGAGAGGCCGACGGAGGCAGAGGCGCGGGAGATTTCCTCCATCGCGACGACATGCTCGAGATAGCCGAGGCCGGTGCCGCCCCATTCCTCTTCGACCGTGATGCCGAGGAGGCCAAGCTCTCCCATCTTCGGCAGCAGGTCGCGCGGGAACTTGTCCGTGCGGTCGATCTCCGCGGCGCGCGGGGCGATCTCGTTCTGGGCAAAGTTTTTCACGGTTTCGCGGATCATGTCCGCGGTTTCACCGAGATCGAAGTTCAGCGTGGGATACGTGTTCGGGATCATGCGCCCTGACTAGCAAGGCTGCCCGCGCTTGTCAGCGGCTAATCCTGGCGTGTGAGCGCGCGGAACAGGTAGTAGCTGGCAATCAGGAACAGGAAGCCGCCGCCGAGGGCGAGCACGGGCCCGGCCAGCGCATCGCCCTGGCGCGCCATGGCATTGCTGCCCTCTGTGGCGGCGCGCTGGATGCCGGCGATCAGGCCGACGAGGCCGAGGCCGGACAGCAGCGCATACGGCATCCAGGCCCCAAGATTGCGGATGGCGGTGGTGTCGAGGTCGCCATTTTCCTGGATGGCGCGCTCAAGGTCGCGCTGGTCGACCTGCACGATTTCGAGGTCGTCGACGACGACGCCTTCGGCCGGTGGCAGGGTCAGGAAACTGTCGTCGGCTGCAGCCGGCGTATCGGCAGCGGGCCGGGCGACGCGGCGGCGCTCGATACCCTCCGGCGGACCCTTGGTGCGGCCAGGCAGCGTGGCGGAAGGTTCGTCGCCGACGAGGGCCTTCAGGGCGTCGGTGATTTCTTCCGGCGTCGGGCCGTCGCCGGGACCGAGCGGCGGCGGTGGGGGCGGCGCGGGCGGCTGGGGCGGCGCTTCGCCGAGGATGCGGGCGATGCGCTCGCTGACGGCGCGGGCGGCGGCCTGGGTCGATTTCTCGGCGGCGTCCGGCGCGGCATCGGCGGGGCGCGGTCCGATCACGACCGAACGCGCGGCAGCGCCGGTGTCTTCGTCGTCATGCCCCTGGCGGGCGAGTGGCCGGACGAGCGCGCCGGGGATGGCGGCGCGGCCGGTGGGGTGTTCGAGGAACAGCGCCACTTCAGCAGCGCGGCGGCGGGCCAGCGCGTCAACGACGCGCAGTTCGCCGGAGACATTGGCGAGGCGCCAGGCCCACATTGCGTCGGCGGCGCGGGCACGGTCGCCGGCGTTCAGCGCGGTGACGACCTCGGAGGCGGCGAAGGCTTCCGGACCGATGTTGAAGGCGAAGGACACGAGCGCGTCGAACTCGTTCTGGCTGAGCGGCGAGAGCACCTGTTCGGCAATCTGCTGCTCGATGGCGGGCAGATCATGGTGGCGCAGGATGAGCAGCGCGTCGCGCATGGAAATCTGCAGCCCGGCGCGGGCCGTGGCGGTGTGGCCGAAGCCGATCAGCCAGCCGCCACCGGGCAAGCGGGCGGCGCGCGGCCGGAAGCCCTCGAAGCTCTGGATGAGCTCGAGTCCCTGTGCAGACGTGCGCATGGGACGGGCCAAACGACTTAGCTCCCGTTCTGGTACATCGGCCAAAATGCCTACAGCCCAGCCCTGCAAAACGCGCGCCCATTCGCCTCGAACGCGAGAAACGGCCGAATTTCCGTCTGTTTACAGGAGGACGAGGGTGGCGAGACCGAGGAAGCTGAAAAATGCCATGACATCGGTCAAGGTTAATACAAAAACCGACGAGGCTACAGCGGGGTCGGCACCGAGGCGCTTGAGGCCGAGCGGCACAAGGATGCCGGAGAGGCCCGCCCAGAGGAAGGTGCCGAACATCGAGAAAGCGATCACGAGGCCGAGCGAGGTGTCGCCGAACCAGAACATGGCGATGGCGCCGACCCCGGTGCCGATCAACAGGCCATTGATGGCGGCGGACATGATCTCGCGGAAGATGGCGCGGCGGGACGCGGCGCCGTCCAGCTGGCGCGAGGCGATGGCGCGCACGGCCACGGCAAGGCCCTGGCTGCCGGCATTGCCGCCAAGGGCTGCGACGACGGGCATCAGGATGGCGAGCGCGACCACCTGTTCGATGGCGCCTTCGAACATCGAGATGATCGCCGACGCGATGAAGGCGGTGAACAGGTTGATCGCGAGCCAAGGCAGGCGCGCCTTGACCGTTTCGAGGACGGTGTCGGACGCGTCGGCTGACGACACGTTGGACAGGGCCAGCAGGTCTTCGGTGTGTTCCGACTGCATGACATCGACCATGTCGTCGACCGTGATCATACCGACGAGGCGGCCGGCTGCGTCGGTGACCGGCGCGGAAGCGAGCGAGTATTTCTGGAACTGGAAGGCGACGTCTTCCTGGTCCGTGGACGTGTTCAGCTCAGTGGTCGGCTCGTGCATGATGTCTTCGAGGGCAATCTCGCGCGGCTGGCGCAGGAGGCTCGCGAGAGAGACGATACCCAGAAGGCGGTGGGCGGGATCGACGACGTAGATGTCGTAGAACACTTCCGGCAGGTCGGTGCCGAGATTGCGGGCATGGTCGATGGTCTGCCCGACCGTCCAGAATTCGGGCACTGCCACGAATTCGGTCTGCATCAGGCGGCCGGCGGTTTCCTCTTCGTAGCCGAGGCTGCGTTCCAGCTCGGCCCGGTCGACCGGGGCGAGGTCTTCGAGGATGCGCTCGCGGCGGTCTTCCTCGAGGTCTTCGAGAATGGTGGTTGCATCGTCCGAGTCGAGTTCGTCGAGCGCCTGCGCGACGGCCTGGTCAGGCAGCATCTCGACGGCGCCTTCGCGATAGGAGTCGCGCAGCTCAATCAGGATTTCAGGCGGCAGCTCCCCGCCGAGCAGCTCAACGGCTTCTTCGAACGTGTCGTAGTGCAGGGCTTCCAGCGCGTCCGCAGCGTCGGCCGGGTGGAGGCGCTTCAGCGTGCGCGACAGCCAGCGGATATCGCGCTCATCGACGGCGTCGGCGAGGTCCTTCAGGAAGACCGGATCGATCTTGCCCTGGTCAGCAGGCGTGGCGGCGCTGGTATCGGTCATCGGCGCCTCTCATGCCGGGGTTGCAAGGCAACGGCAAGAGAGGGCGCCAAACCGGCTGGTCAGCTGTAGCGGAATTCCGGCGCGTCGAGGTCGATCCGGGGCAGTTCGTCCTTTTCCTTCCAGTAATTCTGGGAGTGGGCCCATTCGGGATTGGCGCCGCGCTTCGGCATCTGGTCCATCGATCGCATCAGGTAGCCGGGATTGAAATTGTCCGGATCCATCCAGGGCAGGACTTCCATGTTGTGGTCCTGCGGCCTGAGCGCCATCTCGACCTGCTTGGCGCCCTTCTCGTCCATGTGTTGCAACAGGCGCACGACGAAATCGCCCAGCATGTCGACCCGCAGGGTCCAGCTGGCGCGGAAATAGCCGAATACCCAGACGAGGTTCGGGACTCCGGTGAACATCATGCCGCGATAGGTGATCGTGTCGGACCAGTTGACCGGCTTGCCATCCACCTCGAACGGAATGCCGCCGAGGACAGACAGGTCGAACCCGGTGGCGGTGATGATGACATCGGCCTCCAGTTCCTTGCCGGATTTCAGCAGGATGCCTTTCGGCGTGAACCGGTCGATCTCGTCGGTGACGACGCTGGCAAGGCCGGCCTTGATGCCTTCGAACAGGTCTGCTTCCGGCACGAAGGCCACACGCTGCTGCCAGGGACGATAGGCCGGCGTGAAGTGTTTCATGTCGTAGCCTTCCGGGAGGCAGGCCTTGACGCCTTCCAGAAGCTCGTTGCGCAGCGCTTCGGCGTCCTCGAACGAGCGGCGCGTGAACTCGGCCTGCTCGAACAGGTATTTGCGGCGGACGATTTCGTGGATCCAGTGCTCGTCTATGCCAAGCATGCGCAGTTCGTCGGCCAGAAGGTTTTCGTTGCGCGCCGGTATGAAATAGGTCGGCGAACGCTGCAGCAGCGTAACGTGCTTGCACTTGCCGGCGATCGCCGGAACCACGGTGGCGGCCGTGGCGCCGGATCCGATGCAGATGACGTTCTTGCCGGTCAGGTCAAGGCCTTCTGGCCAGGTCTGTGGGTGGATGATCTGGCCACGGAAGGTGTCCATGCCCTGCCATTCCGGCGTGTAACCGGCGGCGTGCTTGTAGTAGCCCTGACACATCCAGAGGAATTTGGCGGTGAACGTCAGCGCCTCACCCGTATCGAGGCGCTCTGCCTTCACGGTCCAGCGTTTGCGAGCGGTAGACCAGGTGGCCGACGTGATGCGGTGGCGGTAGCGGATGTGTTGCGCGAGATCGTTCTCGGCGATCACCTCATCCATGTACTTGAGGATTTCTTCCCGGCTGGCGATGGGCGGGCCGACCCAGGGCTTGTGGCGATAGCCGAAGGTGTAGAGGTCAGAGTCTGACCGGATGCCGGGATAGCGGTGCATGTACCAGGTGCCGCCAAAGGACTCATAGGATTCGAGGACAACGAATTTCTTCTTCGGCATCCGGGTCTTGAGGTGCCAGGCGGCGCCCACGCCAGAGATGCCGGCCCCGACGATCAGGACATCGAAATGTTCGACCTTCGCCTTGGGTTTCGGAGATTTGAGCGTTGCAGTGTCGGCCATGTGTTCCTCCCGCGCGCCTTCGGGATGGCGCGTTCAATCCATTGGTGCCTGCAGGTTTCACCCGGGAGGAAGGTGGCTCAATACGTATTCGACCCGACCTGCCGCGAAGGCAAGCAAGTGAAAGCGGTGATGCCGCAGGGTCAGTCGGAAAGCTGGGTGCGGACGCTGCTGCGACGTTCGGGGAACTGTTCGGCGAACTTCCGCGCCGCGCGTGCCCGGCGGTAGGCATAGAGGGTGCCCTGCGCAAAGCCGATCGCCCAGGCTTCGCGGAAATCATGCAGCAGCGGGTTCGCCTTCGGCGCCAGCGCCCGGCGGATGCGTGCCGCGACGACGCCGCGGGTGGCAGACCAGAGGCTGACGAGCAGGACGGCCCTGCCCTTCCGGCGCTGCTGGCGCCAACCGACGCCGTAGCCGTGCCGGAATGCGCGCTGGATGACGCTGGAGAGGTCGAGCTGGGCAGCACGGATCATGTGGCGGACACTGGCGCGTTCCGCGAACCAGGCGCGGTGTCCGCTGGCTTCCAGCCGCTCCATCAGCTCGGTTTCCGACCCCATCGGATAGCCGATCCCGCCGTTCGGCCCGAATTTCGGATCGAAGCGGATGCCCGCCTGGAACAGGCTGGCGCGGACTGCCATGTTGGGGCCCCAGGCGAGCGCGCATTTGCAGGGCCCTTCGGCCTGCGAGGTCAGCGAGAAGAGGATGCCGAAATGGGCACGTACCGGCGCCAGGTGGTCGTTCCCGGTGCTCGGCCAGTGTGGCAGGATACGGCCGGCGAATACATCGAACTCGGGGTTGGCGTGCGCTGCCAGCTGCAGCTCTTCCAGCCATTCCGCCGTGGGCAGAATGTCGTCGTCGGTGAAGACCACGAGTTCGCGCGGATCGAGCGTGTCGGCCACAGCGTCCAGAACGAGATTGAGGCAATGGTTCTTGCCGCGTACGGACTGTTTGTAGAGCACGAGGGGCAGCCGGTCAGCATAGGATTCAAGCAAGGCGAACGAGTCGTCTTCGCTGTCATTGTCGACGACGTGGAAGGAGGTGCCTGCAGGAATCCGGACACGGAGCATGGCGTCGAGCATGTCGCGCAACCTGCTCTGACCGTTGAAGGTGGAGAGGATGACGATCATGCGGGCCGCCCTCTCCGGATGAGGCGGCGCAGCTGGCCGGACGCGAGGGCGCGGCGCACCCAGGGGTCGAAGAGCCAGAGCACGACCGCGTAGAGCACGATGCCGCCGGCGACGAGCAGCGCGAGCGCAGCGATCGCCGGCAGGTGGGCCGCGAGGAATGGCAAGGCAGCATAGACGGCCGCGCCCATCACCAGGCTCGCGGCAAACGGCGGCACGAGGATCGCAGCCTGCCGCAACAAGGCGAAGCCGGTGGTGGATTTCACGAAGGCTGCCGCGAACGGCCAGGTCAGCCAGCCGCGCAAAAGGGAAGCCAGCGCAATCGCAAGGATGCCAAGGGGTGCCAGAACAAAGAGAAGCAGGATGTGGGCGGCGACGCTGACGGCAATCGAAGCGCTGGCGGTGAGCGCCTTGCCAGCGGCCTGCGTGGCGGCGATGTTCACTTTGGACGAGACGACGCGGATATGCGCGAGCACGGTGACGGCAGAGATCAGGCCGACGCTGGCGAAGGCGTCGCCAACGGCCATGGGCACCAGCAAGGGTGCGATCGCCGCGAAGCCGGCGAGCATCGGGAAGCTGGTGATCGCGATGGCGCGCCAGGCATCTGCCATCAGGCCGTGGAAGCGGCCGGTGTCGCGGGCGGCATCTGACAGGACGGGCAGCGCCATCGCGCCGACGGGCTGGGCGACGAAGGCTTGTATCTGGTCCGCAATCCGGGTCGCGACGGCGAGCAGGCCAAGACCCGTGGGACCGAAGAACACGGTGGCCGCAATCTGAGGGGCGAGGCGGTCGATCCGGCCGAGTGCGTTGGCGGCGAGCATGCCGGAAACGAACGGCAGCGTCGACCGCACGCTGGCGAGATCGAGGCCGCCATCCGGACGCCAGCGGGAAAGGTTGAAATTGGCTGTGACGAGGACGAGCCGGCGCACGACTTCAAGGCCGATCAGGGCCCAGACACCGGTGCCCATGGCCGCAAGCGCAATGCCCGCGCCGAGGCCCGTAAGGGCGGAGACCATGCCGACGCGGGCGAGCGGACGGAAGGCTTGCTGGCGGCGCAGCAGACTTTCCGGCACGATGCCTGCGGCCGTGATCAGCATCAGCATGCAGGCGGCGGCGATCACCGGCAGAGCTTGCGGGAACCCTGCGGCGTTGGCTGCGAGCGCCGCGACCGGCAGCGTGATGGCGCTGCAGAGGAGCGCGAGGCCGAGATTGGCCCAGAATGCCGAGTTGAGGTCCGCGCGAGAGACGTCTGCCTTCTGCTCGATCGGGCTGGAGAGAACGCCGCCGGTCAGCACTTCGCCTACAGCGATGGCCATGATGGCAATGCCGTACAGTCCGTAGTCGGACGGCGCGAGGAAGCGCGTGAGCACGATCACCGAGGCGAGGCCGGCCAGCATCTGCACGATCGAAGCAAGACTGGTCCAGCCGAACTTGCGGGCAAGGTCCGCCCTGCCCTGACTGGCGGGGAAGGGAATCACGAGGCTCACGAGGCGAGCCGCTCGGGCAGCGCAGCCCAGAGGCAGCCAGCCATCCAGTCCAGCGACTGGTGCACACGGGCGACGGCGCCGCGTTCGGCACTGAACACACTCTGCTCGCCCGGCGGCAGGCAGAAGTAGGGGTTGGCTTCCCACAGGATGGGGGTGCCGTCCGGACGGATGCTGTAGTCGACTGCGGCGACATCCAGCCCCAGCGCTGCCACAGCGCGGACGAACACGTCCTTGTTCGCAACCGGCGCATCGAAATAGGCGCAGTCTTCCGCAATCATCTCGTGCACGAGATTGGCGCGGAAACCCAGCTTGCGGGCGAGGCGGCGCTTCGGGCGGTCTTCGCGCTCAAGCAGGCTGCTGGAGAGGCCGACAGCGAGGTTTCGCGAAAAGAACAGGTGGCTCGCTTTCGCTTCGCCGCGAAAAACGAAGACGCGGGCCTTGTGGTGGAAGCGGCTGTAGAGACAGTCAGCTGGCGCGCCGGCGCGGCGGAATTCGTCGCGCACGTCGCAGACGCGCACCAGCGCGGCAGGCGCTTTCAGGTCGCGGGCAGCGCGCACGGCTTCGGCGCGGGTGGACAGGACGCGGATGTCGCGCTCGGCGTGGGTTTCGTTGCCGCGCAGCATGCAGGGGCCGTCGAGCTTGTCGTAGGCGTAGAGCAGTTCGTGACCGGTCGTGACGTGGCGGACGGGCGCGCTCGGGATGCCGGCAGCGGCCCAGATGTCGGACTGTACGGCCTTAGCGGTGTTGGACAGGCCGTCAGGGGCGTTGATCAGCGGGATGGCGCGGCGGGTTGCCGCCGCTGCGATCTCGGATGCTTCGGCATAGCAGTCCGGGTATTTCTGCCGCAGCGGATCGCCGAGCCAGAAGACGACAAGGGCAATGCCCTGAAGGCTCGGCGCCGAGGTTCCGGTGGCGTGGAAAACGAGGCGCGCGGCGAGCGCGGGATCGTGTTCGCGCAGGCGCGCCAGGAACACCTCGCCGGTCGGCACCTGACGTCCACGGCCGGCTCCATGTGTTACAACGAGAATGTTTCCGAGCGCCCCGATGGCCATTTTTGGCTTCGCCTGTCCCAAATCGCTTCAGGCGCCGCTCTTCTGGCGGCGCTTTCAGGCAAGGAGGGCGCAAACCCCATGCCAGCGGGACATGGTTAAGCGGGTGTTGAGACGAGCGGGTAATCTGGCTCAGTTGCGGGGGATTTCGCCCTTCACGTCCTTCATGACGCCGGAGAAATCGAGGCCGTCGAGGCCGCGATCTGACAACGACTGGTAGATCGCTTCGGCCATCTCGCCGAGACGGATTTCGGCCCCGGCAGACTGAGCGGCGGAGGCGGCGAGGTGCAGGTCCTTTAGCATCATGGCGACCGCGAATCCGGGCTTGTAATCGCGGTTCGCTGGAGACGTCGGAACGGGGCCAGGCGCAGGGCAATAGCTGGTCATCGACCAGCATTGGCCCGACGAGACCGACGAGATCTTGAAGAAGGTTTCAGCGTCGAGGCCGAGCTTTTCGGCGAGATTGAAGGCTTCGCAGGTGCCGATCATCGAGATGCCGAGCAGCATGTTGTTGGCGATCTTGGCCGCCTGCCCGTTACCGGCGCCGCCTGCGTGGAAGATATTCTTGCCCATGTTCTTCAGGATCGGTTCGGCCTTCTCAAAGGCCTTGGCCGTGCCGCCGGCCATGAAGGTGAGCGTGCCGGCCTCGGCTGCAGAAATGCCTCCGGAGACCGGCGCGTCGACCATGATGAAGCCGGAAATGTCGGCCTGCGCATGTGCTTCGCGTGCTTCGGTGACGGCAATGGTGGAGCAATCAATCAACAACGCGCCTTTGGGAGCGTGGGCGGCGACGCCATCCGCTCCGAAATAGACACCATGCACATGCTTGCCGGCGGGTAGCATGGAGACAACGACTTCGGCGTCCTTGACGGCGTCCGCAACGGACGCCGAAGCGCGCGCACCTTTGGCGGCCGCCGCTTTGACCGCGTCTGCGTTCAGGTCGAAGGCGGCGACTGTGTGGCCGGCTTTCACGAGGTTGGCACACATGCCGCCTCCCATGTTGCCGAGGCCGATGAAGGCGATGTTCATTCTACTTCCTCCCAATCTATTCCTCTCGGCTTGCGCTCGCATTCGTCGCGCTTCGCAAGTTGTTCGTTCGTCGGATTCTCGGAGTAAGTTCCGAGTGCGGTGTAGCTACAAATGCAAGCATCCAGTCTATTGACCCAAACGCCGCCGTCATCGGCGCAACGAAGCCTCTGGTCTGCAGGCCACAACGCGCATGTGGCAACCAGACCCAAAATCAACAGCCCGGCAGCGATTGGCACAAGCTTCGTGCGCTTCACGGAATCACCGTCAGCTGTCCTTGAAGCTGGGTGCACGCTTCTCGCTGAAGGCGGCCATGCCTTCTTTCTGGTCGGCGGTGCCGAACAGGCCCTGGAACAGGCGGCGTTCGAACTTCACACCCTCCGTGGTCGGAAGTTCGAGAGCGCGGCCGACCATTTCCTTCGCCGCCATCAGGGACGGCACGGAGAAGGCGGCAATCTCATTGGCGGCACCCATGGCGACTTCCATCAGCGTGTCGTGCGGCACGACGCGGGAGACCAGGCCGATCCGGTCGGCTTCGGCGCCGTCGATCATCCGGCCGGTCAACACCATGTCCATGGCTTTTGCCTTTCCCACGGCCTTGGTGAGGCGGATGGAGCCGCCCATGCCGGGCGTGACGCCGAGCTTGATTTCGGGCTGGCCGAACTTTGCCTTGTCGGATGCGATGATCAGGTCACACATCATAGCGAGTTCGCAGCCCCCGCCGAGGGCGAAGCCGTTGACCGCCGCGATCACGGGCTTGCGGCTGGCGGCAAACCGGTCCCAGCCGGCGAAGTAGTCTTCGACATACATGTCGGCGAAGGATTGTGGCTGCATTTCCTTGATGTCAGCACCGGCGGCGAAGGCGCGCCCTGCCCCGGTCAGCACGCTGACGGCGATGTCCTTGTTGCGGTCGATGGCGACGAAACAGTCGACGACTTCCGACATAACCTCGGCGTTGAGCGCATTCAGGCTGTCCGGCCGGTTCAGCGTGACGAGGGCGATGCGGCCCTTTTGTTCGAAGGTGATGGTCTTGTAAGTCGTCATGTCAGGCGGTCCAGCTTGGCGTGGTGAAGGTTTGGCTGGCGCTGGTTTAGGACGAACAGGCGGCGACGGCCAGCCCACGCGGGCGCGGCGCGGTGCGGCGGGCCGACCGTCGCCGGGAACGCTACATCGGCATGGGAGGCGGCGGCGGGAAGGCCAGACCGTCGGTTCCGGCGAGCGGTGTGTTCGCGGTCACGGCCGCGTAAACGGCCTCTCCTGCGGGCGAGAACGCGAGGACGCGGGCCAGCACGATCACACCGATCAACACAGCGACTTGCCAGGTCCAGGCGGGATGAGGTTTGCCATGCACGCGCCAGTCCCGCAGCGCGCCGTAGGCCGGGAAAACCAGCGCGACGAGCCCCGCTGTCTCGAAGGCGTAGGGCATCAGCAGCGGCATGGGGATGATTCGGCCGAAGCTCGGCCCCATCAGCAGCAACAGCGCGCCAATCTGCAGGCGGGCATGCCAGTCGGTTTGCTTGCGCATGCGGATGGCTGCGAACAGCAGGCCCGCGAAGGCGATGACCGAGAGCGGATTGGCAATGACGAAATGCTGGGGCTGGAAGAAGAAGGGCGTGCGGCCCGACTGTATCGCATGCACGGTCACGGCCGTGCCAAGCACGACCATCCCAAGCGCCCAGACAGCCGCGACGCGGCCGAGGCGCCGATGCAGCTCAATGTTGCCGCTGGTCGCGAGCCAGGCCTGCGACAGGACAATGGCAACCCAACCCATGAAGAAGATGGCATGGACGTGCACGATGAGGGGGGCGTTGAAACTGGACCGACCTGCCGCAAGCTGCACGACGAAGCCGGCGACGAGGACAATCGCCATGACCGTAATGATCGCGCGAAAGAACTTGCTGTCGTCCGCAACCGGAACGTCAAGCGCAGCAGCCGTCATAGAATCCCCCCGGAGGCCTGATCAGAGGTGAAAGTTACTTCAGCTGGCAGGGCGCCACAAGACGGCTGACAGCCCGGGTCAGTCCGGTGTGTCACGGTCCGGATGCTGGCGCGACGACGCGCGGATCGAAGCCGCCCAATCGGCGTCGTCACCAGCGCCGGTGACCTGGCCTTCTTCGAAGGCAGCGATGCTGGCGAACCAGGCAACCCGCGATTCGACGCCGACCTGGCCCTGCGCGGGAAACTGGTCCGGATCGTCGAGCGAGCCGATGGTCAGGTTGATCCGGTCGTTGTCGAGGCTGTTGTAGAAAAGCGGCGTGCCGCAATCGCGGCAGAAGCCGCGTTCGGCATGGGCAGAACTCTGGAAGACAGCCGGTGTGCCGCGCGTCCAGACGAGGTTCACGTTTGGTGTCGCGACGAGCGCCGCGAAGATATTGCCGACCGCCTTCTGGCACATGCGGCAATGGCAGAGGTGGGCGTTGTCTAGCATGACGTCCGTGCGGTAGCGCACGGCGCCGCATTGGCAACCGCCGGTGACCGTGACGTCAAACCGGCGCATGCGCCCTACCCCATCGTCGGGATGACGAAGGCCTGGTCGCCGACATCGCCATCCGGCCAGCGCTGGGTGACTGTCTTGATCTTGGTCCAGAACTTGATGCCTTCCGGGCCGTGCTGGTTGGTGTCGCCGAAGGCGGAGCGCTTCCATCCGCCGAACGTGTGGTAGGCGACCGGCACGGGGATCGGCACGTTGATGCCAACCATGCCGACGTTCACCTGCGCGGCGAACTCGCGCGCGGCGCGGCCGTTGGAGGTGAAGATGGCGCAGCCGTTCCCGTACTGATGGTTGGTGGCGAGGGCGGCGGCTTCCTCGAGCGACTCCGCCCGGACGACTTGCAGGACCGGCCCGAAGATTTCCTCCTGGTAGGACCGCATGCCGGGCTTCACATTGTCGAACAGCGACGGGCCGACAAAGAAGCCGTTCTCGTGGCCTTGCAGCGTGTGCCCGCGGCCGTCGAGCTTGAGCGTGGCGCCTTCATCGACGCCCATCTGGATATAGCTTTCGATCTTCGCCTTGTGCTGGGCCGAGACGACCGGGCCGTAGTGCGCATCCGCATCGGTCGAGATACCAACCTTCAGGCCGCGCGCTGCGTCGAGCATGCGCTCGACGAATTCGTCGCCCGTTTTCTTGCCGACCGTGACGGCAACCGGCAGCGCCATGCAGCGTTCGCCGGCCGAGCCGTAGGCCGCGCCGACAATATCCTTGACGGCCTGGTCCATATCCGCATCTGGCATGATGATGCCGTGGTTCTTCGCGCCGCCCATCGCTTGCACGCGTTTCCCGTTGGCGGCGCCGGTGGCGTAGACATATTGTGCGATGTCAGACGATCCGACGAAGCTGACGGCCTTGATATCCTTGTGATGCAGGATCGCATCGACAGCCACCTTGTCGCCGTTGATGACGTTCAGGACACCGGCAGGAAGACCTGCCTCAAGCATCAGCTCGGCGAGGCGCATCGGCACGGACGGGTCTTTCTCCGACGGCTTAAGGATGAACGTGTTGCCGCAGGCGATCGATACAGCAGCCATCCAGCACGGGATCATGGCGGGGAAGTTGAACGGTGTGATGCCGGCGCAGACGCCGAGGGCCTGACGCATCGAGAAGACGTCAATGCCGGGGCCGGCGCCTTCGGTGTATTCGCCCTTGAGGAGATGAGGCACGCCGCAGGCAAACTCGACCACGTCGAGCCCCCGCTGCACGTCGCCCTTGGAGTCGGCGATCACCTTGCCATGCTCGGACGACAGCAAGTGTGCCAGTTCGTTCATGTTGGCCTCCACGAGGCGCTTGAACTCGAACATCACGCGGGCCCGGCGTTGCGGGTTGGTCGCGGCCCAGGCGGGGAATGCGGCCTTCGCCGCGGCCACGGCGGCATCCAGCTCGGCCGAGGTGGCAAGCGCGACGCGGGCCTGAACTTCCCCGGTGTTCGGGTTGTGGATGTCGCCAAAGCGGCCTGACTGGCCTTTGACCGGCTTGCCGCCGATGAAATGATGCACTTCACGCATGGCGTGTCTCCTCAGGTTTGGGGGCGTTATAGGCGCACAGGCTGGAGAGATACATGCCGAATTTGAGCCGTGCTGCGGCGCGCTGCCCGACAGCGGGAGAATAGGGCTTGCTTACCTCAGCGTTAGGGTCTGATCATTGGCCGAGGCGGCGCGGAGAGCACAGGAAATGTGCCCGGATGGTCCGTCAGGGAGGACAAATCTGGCGGCCTACCCGCCGGTGCAGAACATGGACGGCGACGCTAAACTCCTTGCAGACGAGCCGCAGACGGCCACCCGGCGTGCGGCAGCCATGCTGAGGGCGCCGGCAACCCGCCGGCGTCTGGCGCTGGCCGCAGTTGCGGTATTCCTGCTGATGGCGGTGCATTTCGTGATGGACCGGGCGGCGTTCGTCTCGACCTCCGATGCACGCATTGCCGCGGACATGATTGCGGTCTCGACCGACATATCGGGCCGGATCACCGGCGTCGCGGTCAGCGAAGGCGACCGGGTGAAGGCGGGCGACGTCATCTACACGATTGACGACCGCGAGGCGGTGTTCCTGCTCGCAGAACTTCAAGCCGAGGCGGACCGGCTGCGCGCTGAGATTGCGCGCGAGGAAGCGCGCGCCGGACTGGCAACCTCCAAGGCGGGAAGCCAGGTGGCGGCGCGGCAGGCCGGTACGCGGTCGGCTTCGGCGTCGGTAGAAGCGGCACGGTCGAATCTCGAAACGGCGCAGCAGGAACACGACCGCACAAAAAACCTGCTTGACCAGGGCCGCATCCCGAAGAGCACCTATGACCAGGCGAAGAACGCACTGGATACCGCGCAGCAGGCGTTGCTGCGGGCGCAGGCCGAGCGCGAAACGGCGGCGGCCGAACAGCGCACGGCGAGCATCACCGGCCAGGAAGTACGGCTGATCGACTTCGATCTCTCGGTGCTGGACGCTGACCTGCAAAAAGCGGAGGCACGCGTTGAGGCGCAGAAGGTCGTGCTCGAACAACACACGATCCGGGCGCCGATCGATGGCGTAATCGACGAGCTCTTCTACGATGCCGGCGAACATTCCCTGCAGGGTTTCCGCATGGCTCTGATGCACGATCCGGACGCGGTCTGGGTTTCGGCCAACATCAAGGAAACGGACATCCGCAACGTGCATGTCGGCGCGCCGGTGCGCGTGCGCGCTGACAGCAATCCGGGTGATGCCCTGACGGGCCGGGTGAGCAGCATCCGGGAGGCAACGCTCTCGGAAGCCGCCATGATGCCGAATCCCAACGCCAATGGCGTGTTCACCAAGATCACCCAGCGTATCAAGGTGCGCATCGACCTTGATTCCCAGCCGGTTCACCTTCGCACCGGCACAATGGTCAGTGTACGCATCCGAAAGTCTGGCGGCGAGCCGGACGCCCCGGCGGCGCCGTGAGTGCCGAGGCGGCGCTGGGTGGCGGCGTGGCTGCGCCGCTGGAAATTCCCGGCAACGCCAGCAATGCGATACGCGACCGGTTTGCACAGTTCGGCGCGAATTATCGCTGGTTCCTGTTGCTGACGATGCTGATGGGCTCGATGGCAACGATGCTTGCAGCCACCACCATCAATGTCGCCCTGCCCGCCATTATCGGCGCCTTCGGCCTTGGCCAGGACCAGGCGCAATGGATGTCGACGGCCTTTCTCGCCTCGTCCACGCTGGCGATGCTGGCGAATGCCTGGGCGATGGCCACGTACGGGCCGCGTGCGACCTATGTGTTCGGCATGGCTTCGTTTCTCGTCGGCTCGCTGATGGGCGCGATGAGCCACACGCTGGAATTCCTGATCCTGTCGCGGGCGCTGCAGGGCGTTTCGGCCGGTCTGTTGCAGCCGATGTCGATGTTCCTGATCTTCCAGACCTTTCCGGACCGCCTTCGCGGAACGGCTATGGGACTGTTCTCGATCGGCGTGGTGCTGGCACCGGCATTTGGGCCGGCGCTTGGCGGCGTTGCTGTAGACCTCGCAAGCTGGCGGTTGGTGTTCGTGGCGACCCTGCCGCTGGCCATACTGGCGCTCATGATGGCACCGTTCCTGATGCCATCTGGCGACCGCAAGCGAGGCGAAGCGAAACCGCCGCTTGACTGGCAAGGACTGTGCCTGCTCGCGGTGGCGGTCGTGGGACTGCTCTCGGCGTTTGCCAACGGCAACCGCGACGGCTGGGATTCAGACAAGACAATCCTGCGGATTTTCCTGTCACTGCTCGCCGGCGTGGTTTTTATCCTCTGGGAGCGGCGCCATCCTTTTCCGGCGCTCAATCCTGCGATTTTCCTTTACCGCCAGTTCTGGTCGGCGGGCGTGATCATTGTGGCGACGGGCACGGCGATCTATGGGTCGACCTACCTGATTCCGCTTTTTGTGCAGCTGGTACAGCACTATTCGCCGACGGCGGCGGGCGTGATGATGATCCCCGCCGGGCTTGCCATGGTGGTCGGATTTCCGATCGCCGGGCGGCTGACCGACCGGGTGGATCCGCGATGGCTGCTCGCGTTCGGGATCCTCAGCTTTGCGCTGTCGGCACACTTGTTGGCGGGCGTCACGGCGCTGACCCCTTATTGGGTGCTTGTGAGCTGGATCATGCTCAGCCGGGTCGGCATCAGTTTCTGCAACCCGCCAGCAAACACGACCGCGGTGCGCGCCGTGCCAGTGCGACTGCTGGCGTCGGCGACCGGCGGCGTGTCATTCATGATGCAGGTTGGCGGCGCCTTCGGCGTGAACCTTCTCGCGGTGCTGCTGCAAAGGCGGATGCTGTTCCACGGCGAGCATCTTGCGGCCGAAATGAACGAAGCCAACGCGGAATTCCTCTACCAGCATGCCCGCAATGCACAGGCGCTGGAGGCGAGCGGGATGCCGCCGCTGACGGCGTTCATGGATTCGTTCCAGGCGATCGGACAGCGGGTCGCCGCCGAATCGACCGTGCTGGCATTTCGCGACTGCTTCTTCGTGATCTCGGTCTGGTTCGTCGTTGTGCTGTTTGCCATCGTCCTGATGCCGAAACCCAAGTTGCAGGCCGGCGCGTAGCGCGCCATACCTCAGGACGGGAGGACAGCCGATGAAGATTACACGGCGCCACATGCTGATCGGAGCAGCTGGCACGAGCGTGGTTGCGGGCGGCGTAGCCATGCAGAAATTCGGCTGGGATCGCCGTTCGTTCGTACGCGCGGACTATTCGGAGAGCGCGCCCGTGGCGCCGCCGGGCGAGGCGAGCTGGATGAACTGGTCCGGGATCGAGCGATCCACGCCGAAAGAGATTGCGTTTCCCGATTCGGTCGAGGCGCTCGCGCAGACCGTCACCCGCGCGAAAGGCCGCGTGCGCCCGGTGGGCAGCGGTCATTCCTTCACGGGCCTCGCCACGACTGAAGATACGCTGGTGATGCTGAACGGATTCTCGGGCCTTCTCAGCCATGATGAGGCGACAGGCGAAAGTCGCTTCGGCGCGGGCACGCCGCTCTTTGCGGTCAGCGAAGCGCTGGCGGAGCGTGGGCGGGCACTTGCCAACCAGCCGGACATTGACAGCCAGACGCTGGCCGGCGCGTTTGCGACGGGCACGCATGGCACCGGCAATGACCTGCCGGCGCTGCACGACAATATCACGGCGTTCCAGATCGTGACTGCCGACGGAAGCGTCCGGGATGTGACGCGGGCATCTGATCCGGACCTGTTCGAAGCAGGCAAGGTCTCGCTGGGCGCGCTGGGCGTGATGACAGCTTTCACGGTGAAAAGTGTGCCAGCTTACCGGCTCAAGCGGACGGTGACGGTGTTGGATTCAAAGGTCTTCCTGCAGTCGCTGGAGGCCACCGCGGCCGCTCATCGCAATTTCGAATTTTATTATTTTCCGCACACCGGACTGGTTGCCAGCATCGTGCATGACCTGACGGATGAGCCGGTGACGGTTGATACGGGCACGGACGATGACGAGTTCCTGCAGGGTCTGCTGACACTGCGCAACGAACTTGGCTGGGCACCGTGGCTCCGGCGCTACATTGCCCGCTCCGAATTTCCGCGCGGCGTTGTCGAGGACCGGGTGAACGAATCGCGTCTGCTGCTCTCGACGACGCGGCCAACGCGCTTCATCGAGATGGAATATCATTTCCCGCGCGCGCGGGGCCCCGAGATGGTCGAGCGCGTCATGCACACTCTCGACAAGCGCGGCGAGATATTCTTCCCGATGGAGTATCGCCACATCGCGCCAGACACAGCCTGGCTCAGTCCGTTCAATGGCGGGCCGCGTGCCTCGATTGCAATCCATGCGGCAGCGAACGAACGCTACGACTATTTCTTCACCGACTTCGAACCGATGTATCAGGAAGCAAATGCGCGCCCGCACTGGGGAAAATTGCATACGCTGGGGCGCAACCGGCTGACCGAACTCTATCCGGAATTCGAACGCTTTCTTGCGCTGCGCTCAGATCTGGACCCGACGGGCAAGTTCCTGAACGTGCACCTTGCCAAGCTGTTCGGAGAGACAGTCGATGCGTAAGCTGTCGCGGCGGCATCTGATGATTGGCGGCGTTGGTCTTGCAGGAGCGGCACTATTGATGAGCAAACCGGGCGACGAAAGCGGGCCACGTGATCCCTACTTCACGCAGTTGCAGGCAGCATTGACCGAGGCCGGAATTGCTTCCCCGACACTGGTGATCGACAAGGCGCGGCTGGACGCGAATATCGACACGCTGGTGAGCCACCTGCCCGACGGGATGGCTTATCGCATCGTGGCAAAATCTCTGCCTTCCTTGAGCCTCATATCGCATATCCGGGCACGTTCCGGCTCGGACCGGCTGATGACGTTCAACCAACCCATGCTCAGTGCGCTGACGAAAGCGATGCCGGACGCCGATCAGTTGCTTGGAAAGCCGATGCCGATAGCGGCCGCCCGCAACTATTTCGGCAGCCTGTCCGCCGGCGATGCGCCGGCTGCAGCAAATGTGCAATGGCTTGTCGATACGCCCGAGCGCCTCCGCCAGTACCAGGAACTTGCGGTCGGCACGGGCCAGACCCTTCGGCTCAATATCGAGCTGGATGTCGGCCTGCACCGGGGAGGCCTCGAAGCGGGCGAGACGCTGAAGGCGATGCTGGAACTGCTGCGCGACGCGGCCGCCGTCAATTTCGCCGGGTTCATGGGGTACGAGCCACACCTGGCGGCCCTGCCCGAAGCACTGGGTTGGCGTGAACGGGCAAAGACTGGAGCCTGGCGCAGGTATTCTGAGGCGCTGGCGCTGGCGGCTGAAGTGTTCGGCAGCGATGCGATTGCCGGCATCACGCGGAACGCGGCGGGCAGCCCGACCTATCGCTATTATCAGTCCACGGAGATCGCCAACGAGATCTCCGCAGGATCGTGCCTGGTGAAACCGACACATTTCGACACGCCGCTGCTGGAACCGCACCAGCCGGCGAGCTTCATAGCGACGCCGGTTATCAAGTCGATCGCGCAGACGCGCTTGCCGGGGCTCGAATTTGCGGCGGACGGCCAACGCGCATGGGATCCGAATACCGCGCGCACGGTGTTCATCTATGGCGGCAACTGGATGGCCGATCCGGTCGATCCGCCGGGCCTGTCGTACAACAAGACATTCGGACGCTCATCGAACCAGGAAATGCTGACCGGCGGGCACAATCTTGCGATTGCGCCCGACGAGTTCGTTTTCCTGCGCCCGCATCAGAGCGAAGCGGTGTTCCTGCAATTCGGCGACATCGCCGTATATGACGACGGGCGGATCAGCGAGCGTTGGCCGGTATTCCCGGCCTCCGCCTGACGCCTACTTCTTCTTGCGGCCGCTGGTCGGGATGTCGCGGAAGGCGACGTCCTTGTCGACGCGGATGTCGCCCGGCAGGCCGAGCACTCGTTCACCGATGATGTTCCGCAGGATCTCGTCCGAGCCGCCCTCGATACGGGTAGCGGGCGAACGCATCAGCATCGCCTGGAAGCGACCTTGCTGAGGGCTGTCTTCGCTCCAGAGCACGCCTGCTTCGCCCTGGAGATCGAGCGCGAAGATCGAAAGGTCCTGCATCGTGGCGCCGGCGACGAGCTTGCCGATGGAGTTTTCAGGACCTGGCGTTTCACCTTTCGAAAGCGCAGAAATCGCGCGCATGCCGGTGTATTTAAGACCGCTCTGCCGGACGGCAAATTGCGCAAGTTTCGAACGCACTCCGGAGTCCTCGACTGCGGGCTTGCCGTCGATTTCGGCTTCCATGCAGAAGCGGAAGAGTTCCGGGAAGCCGGTGGACATGCCGGATCCGATCGACAGGCGCTCGTTCATCAGCGTCGTCAGCGACACTTCCCAACCCTGCCCGACTTCACCGAGGCGCTGGCTGTCGGGGATGCGGACATCCGTGAAGTAGACTTCGTTGAAGCTCGACTGGCCGTTCGCCTGCTTGATGGGGCGGACTTCCACGCCCGGCGAGTCCATCCGCAGGAAGAACATCGTCAGGCCCTTGTGCTTCGGCACGTCGGGATCGGTGCGGGTGATGAGGAGGCCCCAGTCAGAATACTGCGCGCCGCTCGTCCAGATCTTCTGGCCGTTTATGATCCAGTCGCCCGAACCATCATCGGCCTTGACCGCGCGCGTACGCAGACCCGCAAGATCGGACCCGCTGGCGGGCTCGGAGAAGAGCTGGCACCAGACATGCTCACCGCTGGCAAGCGGGGGCAGCAGTTCGCGTTTGTGCTCTTCGCTGGCCCAGGCCATGACGGTCGGGCCGCACATGCCGTGGCCAATCGTGAAAACGCCGGTCAAGGCCGCATACGGACCTTCTTCCTGGCTCCAGATCACGCGCTCGATTGGGGTACGGGCCGCGCCGCCATACTCCTTCGGCCAGTGAAGGCAGGCCCAGCCGGCCTCCGCCTTCTTCTTTTGCCAGGCCTTTCCGGCTTTGATCGGGTCTTCGCTCACCACGCCGTTCGACCCGAAGCTGGCAGACTTCAGTTCATTTTCGAGGTGCTTCGGCGCGTTCGCGTCGATCCACTTGCGCACCTTGGTGCGGAACGCGGCTTCTTCTTTTGTGTCTTCGAAATCCATGGTCTCGTCCTCCCGTCAGGCCGCTGTCTCGGCGTTGCCTGCACTCATGCGTTCAATCAGGTTGCTCTCCCAGGTCGACAACGACCCGAGCGCCAGGGCCAGCGCGTTGGAGCGGCGATAGAAAAGGTGACAGTCAAACGCCCAGGTAAACCCCATGCCGCCGTGCACCTGAATGTTGTTCTTGGCGCAGTGCTGGAAAGCCGTTGTGGCCGAAACACGCGCCGTGGCGGCGGCGACAGGCAGTTCTGCCGCGCCCGACGACAAGGCCCACGCCCCATAGTAGCAGTTCGAGCGCGCCAGCGTGGCAGACACGTACATGTCTGCCAGCATGTGCTTGATGCCCTGGAAAGATCCGATCTGGCGACCGAAGGCCATGCGCTCGAGCGCGTAGTCCCGCGCGATTTCAAGTGCGCGATCAGCGCCGCCCAGTTGTTCGAAGGCCATCAGGACCGCAGCGCGGTCCATGACCTGTGATGCAATATGCAGGCCGCTGCCCTGCTGGCCAAGCAATTCGGCCGGGGCGCCATTGAAGGTCAGCTTGGCCTGGCTGCGGGTCGGGTCGATCGACTCCAACTTGGCGCGCTTCACGCCGGAAGCTGACAGATCGACGAGGTACAGCGACACGGCGCCCTTCTCGTCCTTCGCGGCGACTATAGCAAAGTCGGCGACGTCACCATCGGCGACCGGGGATTTTTCGCCAGACAGTTTGCCGCCCTTCACCTGCGCCGCAATCTTTTCGGCGGTGGTGCGGCCCTGACCTTCGCTCATGGCCAGTGTACCGATCGCCTCACCGGCGGCGAGCTTCGGCAGCCAGGTTTCCTTTTGCTTCGCCGACCCGGCCAACATGAGGAACTCAGCGGCGAGATAAATAGAGGTGGACACCGGAACCGGCGCCAGCGCGCGCCCAAGTTCTTCGGCGACAACGCAGAGTTCGAGGTGCGACAGGCCGGCGCCGCCGTACTCTTCCGGGATCGCCGCGCCGAGGACGCCGAGCTCGGCGAGCCCTTTGTAGAGCGCCTTGTCGTAGCTGTCCGGCCCTTCAAGGATTGCCCGGACGGCGGCTGGCGGGCATTTTTCGCTCAGGAACCGCCTGACCTGTTCGCGCAGTTGCTTTTGTTCGTCTGAAAAATCCAGATTCACGGTGTGCCTCCCAATTACTCGTGTTCGCTGGGGCAACTGTTGAAGTGCCGCCGGGACAGGTCAAGCCATGCCGCGTGGGCAATCATGAGGTGACAAAGCCGGTTGGGGTGAAAACATGAAAAAACGTCCAGAAATGCCGGGTGTGCAATCGGCCTGGACCGTGCACGGCGCTGAGAAGACTGGAATAAATGCTGGTTGAGCGCGAAAAATCTGGCGCCCCGCATGATTGCCGACTGTTCACCATCAGGGAACGCGCGCCGCGGTTCACCGTTAGGCCTCCAACACCCTCGTGAAAGGAGACTCACATGAAACGCCTACTGACGACCAGCGCCATTGCGCTTCTCGGCCTTGGCGTCGCTGCGTGCAGCGACGGCTCGGAAATTACTTCGACCGAAACGGCTTCCTCTCAGGAAGAAGCTGCGGATGTACTCGCATCCAATGAGCCGGCCGACACCGACTACTACAATGACGGCAAGGTCGATCGCGACGCTGATGTCGCGAACGCGTACACTTTGGCGGCAACCGAGTTTGAAGTGGACGACCTTGTTGGTCTCGACATCGCTGACCCCACTGGCAAAAAGATCGCGACGGTTTCCGACGTGCTCATCGGCGATGATGGCAAGATCGATTCCATCATCTTCGCGAACGGCGGCATCGCCGGTCTCGGCACCGACCACGGCCGTATCGGTTTCCAGGATGCCGATTTCGCTATCGATGAAGACGGCGACGCGCGTGTGATCGTCTCGATGGACGAAGCCGCTTTGGAAACGGTCGCCGAGTGGGACCAGGCGAAGGCTGACGACTACAGCCTCGCAACCGAGATCACGGGCACGCAGGTTGCGCTGGCCTCGACTGACGAAGAAGCCCGCGTGGTGAACCTGATCGCCGACATGAACGGGACCATCAAGCACGCCGTCGTGACCGACGGACTGACCGCTTCGATGGAAGGCGCCGGCTATGTTGTGCCGTTCAGCAGCCTCGTGGTTGAACAAGGCGATGGCGGCCTCCGCCTCGACATCGATCCGGCAACGCTGAAGACGAGCCGCGTCTACGAAGACTAATTGCTGCGGCCGTTCGTGCCGCTGCGAAGTAACAAGGGCTGTAGCCTTGCGCTACAGCCCTTTTCATTTGGAGCAGGTAACCCACCTCCGGTGCATTGCTGCCGGCTCAGAGCCCACTGCCACACCTTTGGCCGCTCAAAGCAGTCGACAACAATGGGTAGCGTGATCACAGCACAGCAGTTGCATCCCGTTCAATTGTTGTCTCGCCCCCAAACGCCAAGAAACCCTCACCGCTGGGGGGAGCGGGAGGGTTTCAAACTCCAGGCGGGGTGCGGGAGGGGGGAAACCTCCTGGAGCTGGATCCTTTTGGGGTTTCGGCCCGGATCAGGAGCGTCTGCGCGATCGCTCGCCAGATACAACCCTCAACCCCGCATTCAGTTCCAGCAGTTTCGAGAAATTTTGTAAGTTGTTTAGGGGCTTAAATTTGCCCCCAAATGAAAAGCCCGCGCCGGAAGGCACGGGCTTGTTTGGGGTGAAGCATGTTGCTTCTGGAACGTCAGGTTACGTCCCTGCCCTGCAGTGCGCGGGCGAGGAAGCTGATCACGACGAGCGCCAGGAAGACGAAGAACAGGATCTGCGCGATGCCAGCTGCAGCGCCTGCGATTCCTGCGAAACCGAACACACCGGCGATCAGCGCCAGCACGAGAAATGTAAGTGCCCAACCAAGCATGGTGTTTTCTCCTTGTAGAAACCAATCGACGAACATCATCGACGCCGGATCAACGCCTCGGCCCCGGCGCGGTTCCGGTTAACAAGGCATGGAACCGCCAGCTTGGCCGGGCGTTGCTAACCGGGATGTAAACTGGAAAGGACACCCTGATGAAACTCTCTATGCAATCGACCGCGCTCAAAGCTTCGGCTTTTGCCCTCACCCTTCTGATGGTCACCGCCTGCAATACCGTGGCGGGCGCCGGCAAGGACATCGAAGCGGGCGGCGAAGCCGTTACTGATGCTGCTCAGGAAGTTGAGAGCGACATCAAGGACTGATCGATCCTCTTCGATGTCATTGTGCGCGCCGTCCCAGCCAGCCTGAGGCGGCGCGCTTTCCATCATACTTAATCTCACGGGGTTTTCGTGAACATCACTGTGCTGATCAATGCGATGTCCGGATCAGTGCCGGCAAATGCAGACACTGCAATTGCGAAAATCATCGAAGACGCAGGTCATACCCTGCGGCTTGAAGCAGCAAGCGGAGCGGACATCTGCGAGATCACGCCGTCCGCCCTGGCTGAAAAGCCCGACATGGTGATCGTCTGGGGTGGCGACGGCACCACGGCCTGCGTGCTGAATGCAGCGGGCCAGTTCGGACCGCCCGTGCTGGCCTTGCCGGGCGGCTCGATGAACCTCGTTCACAAGCGCTTGCACCGCGGCAATCTCGACTGGGAATCAATCCTCGAAGACGTGCTGGCCAACCCGGAGCCTGAAGCTTTTTCTGCGGGCGTGATCGGAGAGCACCGCTTTTACGTGGCCGCCATGCTAGGGCGTCTGACCAAGCTCACCGACGCTCGCGAGGCAGTCCGCCGAGGCGCGGTCGTGGAGGCCGCCCAAGCGCTAGCATCCGCCGAAGCACTGGACCTGAAGACGCGCCTTACGTTCAAGGTGGAAGACAGCACTGACGCCGAACCGATCGAAGCGGCGGCGGGCGCCCTTGTCGTTGCCGGGAACCGTTGGCCACGGTTCGAGATTGCCGTCATCAACCCCGACTCAGTGCTGGACCTGATGGCCATCGGCCTCGAGAGCTGGATAAAGGGCTGGCGCGAGGCGGAAGCTGTCGAAACCAACGTCGGACGCAAAGTGTCCATCACGGAACTCAAGGGACGGGCCATTCCTGCGACATTTGACGGCGAACTGACGGAACTTTCCGGCGCTGTGACGGCGCATGTCGTACCTAATGCGGCCCGTGTGCTGCGCGCCAGGGCGAGCGGATGAAGCTGGCCCATGTCGCCGACCTGCACTTCGGTGCCGCACGGATGGATGTGTTGGCGGCTGCGCAAGACGCGATCCTGAATGCCCGCCCTGACGCGCTCATCGTCAGCGGCGACGTGAGCCAGCGCGGCAAACGTGTGGAATTCGCTGCGGCGCGGGAATGGGTCGACGAGATTGGCCTGCCGAGCCTTGTCGTGCCTGGCAATCACGATACGCCCCTTCTGAATGTGCACGCGCGGGCGACCGCACCCTTTGCGCGTTACCGGGATTATTTCGGTGACCTGACCCGCTCCCTGAAAATTGGCAGTGGACGGATTGATCCGTTGAACACAGCGCGCGGCTGGCAAGCGCGGAAGAACTGGGCGGAAGGATCCGTCAGGCTGTCGGACCTTGAAGCCGCCATCGAAGCGAGCGGCAGCGCACATCACCCACACTTGCTTGCGTGCCACCATCCTTTTAGATCGATGCAAGGCGCGCTGCTGCGCACGGAGACGCGGCGCGGCGATATCGCCAGTCAACGCGTGGCCGCCAGTCCGGTCAGCGTCGTCCTCACAGGACACGTGCACACTCCGCACGTCGAGGAAGTGGTTGAGCCTGGCGGCAAATATCTTGCGGTTTCGGCAGGTACCCTGTCGACACGGCTTCGCCGGGCGCCGCCGGGCTTCAACATGTTGTCGTTTTCGCCGGACAAGGTCTCAGTCACCGCTTTCGCGCTCAGCGGCGACGTATTCGTCGCACAGCCGACTTTGTCATATAGGCTAAATCAAGCGGAACCAGGCGACGCATGACGCGTTGGTGAAAAGACATTTCTGTGAAAGGGAATTGCCATGCGAAAACTCCTGCTGGCGGCCAGCTTTGCCGCACTGACATTCGCCGCAGCTTGCGACGCGCCGGACGGTCCGGTCGAAGAAGCCGGTGAAGAGATCGACAAAGCGCTCGGAAACGAACCGACTCTGGGCGACCAGATCGATGAAACGGTCGACGATGCAGGCGACGCCCTCAAGGAAGCCGGTGAAGAGATTGACCAGGCTGTGGATGACGCTGGCGAGCGCATGGAAGAAGACACGGAGCCGCCGAGCCAGCCCGAATAGAGCGCGCCAACTGACTTACAATCTGCTCCGGATGTCACAGGCATCCGGAGCATTTTTTGTTCAGCAGTCGAACGGAATGACAAGCCGAACGCGACAACCCTGCCCCGGCGCGCTGTCGACTTCCAGCTTGGCCGAAATTTGCCGCGCGAAGGCTTCCATCAGCCGGCCGCCCAACCCGCGCGACGAAGAATCCCCGGGTTCAAATCCGCGACCGTTGTCCTCTATGAGCAGCAACAGCTCCTCGCCGAGATCGGTGAGCGAAATCGAAATGCGGCCGCCGGACTCGAAGGCGAATTTCACCGCATTGGTAACCGCTTCGACGAGGAAAAGGGCAACCGGAATGGCGTCGTCGGAGCTTCGCTCGCAATCGATGTATGACTGTGTCAGCTCGATTCCGAACTCCTCCGTACCCAACGCTTCCCTCAGATGGTCGACGAGCGATGTGAGGAAAGGCTTCAGGCTGACGGATTCCAGACGCTCGTTCTGGTAAAGCGTCTGGTGGACGATTGCCAGCGCACTGATACGGTTCTGTGCCTTCGACAAGGCCTGGCGGGCCGCAGGATCGCTGATCTGCCGGCTTTGCAGGCTCAGGAAACTCGTCACGATCTGGAGGTTATTCTTCACGCGGTGGTGGATCTCCTTCACCGCTGCATCGCGCAACGCGATTGCGTCCCGCAGCTCGCTGTCGCGCTCTGAGATATTCTGAGCCATTTCGTCCATCGACCGCGCGAGCTCGCCGAACTCGGTGGGTGCCTTGGCAAAAGAATCACCCGCCTGAAAACGGTAGCGCCCCGCGCCGTAGACGCGCGCTGCCCTCTGCAGCCGGCCAATCCAGTGCAAGACCAGCTGGTCGACTGCGATCCAGACCGCCAGCAACGCCGCAACATATGCCAGCACCGGCAAGGCCAGCGAAGCGATCGGCGAGAGGGTCAACTCGTTCCACAAGCCAGGCGACCGGCCTGAGGTGACCGCGAACATGCCATTGCTGCCCGCAGGCTGGACCACGACATCGAGGGCTTTGCCATCGGCTGATCGCGCCGTGAACATGCGCGGCTTGCCGGTTTCCAGCGTTTCATTGATCCAGGCCGGGTCGATGTTCTCGAAATTGCGGCTCGACTGCACGTTTCCGTCCTTATCAGCCAGCGCGACGTCGACGTCGTCTGGCAGGTCGAGGTTCTGCGCGAGGTCGACCAGCATGTCGGCGCGAAGACCGAACGCCGCAGCCCCCGCGAACGCGCCGTCGGCTTCATCGAGGCGCACGAAGATTCCGAAGATCCACTCCTTTGTTGCAGGATCGAGGTAGGACTGTGTGCGAACTACTGGCGACTCGAACTGCAACTCGGCCAGCCAGAGGTCATTGAAAATGCGGTGGCCGGTCGCGCCGGCGGCGCTGCAACTCGAAACTCCCTGACGGTCGAAGTTCGAAACGTTCACAAGTGCAGGCACCGCCGCATCGAGCGCAGACATCACCTGCGCGCATTTACCCTTGGCGATTTCGTCCTTGAACAGAACGAGCAGGACTTCTGCCTGCTCCAGGGACTTTTCGAGTGCATCGACTGATTGTTCGGCGACCACGAGCAACCGTTCGCGCCGGTCATCAAGGCTGCGCTGGGCATCAAGTATCGCACTGACGCCCGAGAGCAGCATGATCGGCGCCAAGGCAGCCGTGAGCAGTATCAGAAGGCGAGACCTGAGCGACCCTCGCGCAACTCCTCCGGGTACCGGCTCACCGTCAGCTTGCGGCTGCACCCGCGATCCTATTCGCTTCATCCAGGATCGCATCGAAGGCATCTGCCGCTTTCATGGCTTTGTCATCGCTATAACCCACAGAATTTGTCTCAAGCATCGCGGCAAGCGCCGCCCGCGCACGCGACACCCTGCTCTTCACAGTGCCCACCGCGCAGCCGCAAATCTCTGCGGCCTCATCGTAGGACATGCCGCCGGCGCCGACCAGCATCACGGCCTCGCGCTGATCGTCGGGCAGTTGCCAGAGCGCATTCTTGAGCGCGAGGAGCTCAAGCCCGGCGGCGGGGTTCGAATCCGACGTCAACGTCGCTTCTGCAACTTCCGGATCAAGCGGTTGGCGGCGCCAGGAACGCCGCTTTTCGGAATAGAAGATGTTGCGCAGGATCGTGAACGACCAGGCTTTGAGGTTCGTACCCGCTTCGAAACTGCCACGCGCATTCCACGCTTTCAGCATGGCGTCCTGCGCCAGGTCATCCGCGAACGTCGGGTCGCCGCACAAGCTGCGCGCAAACGCACGCAAATGCGGGATCAGCTCGGTCAGAGCCCGCTTGAACTCGGCGTCGCCGGTTTTGCCCGCAGCTTCGCTCATGAACCGCTCTCCTCACCCTGCGGCGGATTGGAGGGGTTCGATTTGCGCGTGTCGGCCGATTCCAGAAGCTGGAAAAAGGAGTCCGGAACCGGCTCCTGCGTGACATCGTCATACAGCTTGCGCAGGTTTTCACCGATCTTTTCGCCGCGGCGCCGCTTCTGAGCATCAGGCGCAAGATGGCTCTTTTCGGCTGGCAAAGGCGCAGATTTCGCATCTTTCACTGGAGATTCCCCGCATTGACTTCGTGTTCCAAACGCCCTTGCCGGGTTATGGTTCCCTCACCGATACGATTTTTTCTCAACGGCTGGAACCAACGCTGAAATCGTGCGTTTTGACCACGGAAACTGAAAACGCGAGAGGAATTTCATGAGTTTGCTCCAGGTGTTCGGACCTCAACTTCCGTTCCTGCGACGGTATGCGCGGGCACTCACTGGCAACCAGAAGAGCGGCGATGCCTACATCCGCACGTCGCTTGAGGCGCTGGCTGAAGACCCGTCCCTGATTGAAGACACATCCAATCCGCGCCTGTCACTCTACCGGTTCTTCCACGCGATGTGGGGAAAAGGTAGCGCCAAGTTCGGCAATGCCGACCATTCGACTTCGAAGGCGGATGAGCGTCTTCAGGCACTCGCGCCCCTCCACCGCCAGGCATTCCTGCTGACCTCGCTGGAAGGCTTCACCCCGGCAGAAGCCGCCACGATCCTCGGCGTATCGGAGCTTGAGTTCCGCATGCTGGAGCGGACGGCACACGACGAAATCGAGGCGCAGATGACCACGCGCGCTCTCGTGATCGAAGACGAGCCGATCATCGCAGCAGATCTTCAGGGGCTGCTCGAAGAACTGGGGCATTATGTGACTGGCATCGCGTCGACCCACAAGGAAGCGATCGACCTGGCAAAGAAAAACCCGCCGGGCATCATCCTTTGCGACATTCAGCTCGCGGACGGTTCGTCCGGGATCGATGCCGCCATGGAATTGCTGGAGATGTTCGACGTGCCGGTGATCTTCATCACGGCGTTCCCGGAGCGCCTGCTCACCGGCGAGCGCCCGGAACCGATCTTCCTCATTCCCAAACCTTTCCAGGAATCGGCCGTCAAGGCCGCCATCGGACAGGCGCTCTTCTTCCACCCTGCCACAGTCCCAGCGGTCGCCTGACCCCCCACCCAGCAGCGACCCTGTTCGCCCGGCCTTTTACAAGGCCGGGCGAACTCCGTTTTGGAAGAAACCAGCGCGCTGTCACCGGAACTGCGCGGAACGAGGCACGTTTCATTCACAACTATAACCTGCCCGAAAGGCCACCTTCATGACAAAGAAAGCCGTGAAATCCACACCCGCCAAGAAGACGGCCAAAGCCCCTGGCGTTGAGGCGCTGCGCAAAGACGTTGCAGTGCTCAAAGCGGATGCGAAAGTTGTGCTTGATGACATCAAGGTCGTTGCACATGACGGCCGCCGAAGCGCGCTTCGCAAAGGCAAGCGCTTGGCGAAAAGCGCTGGCTCGCGCTTTGAGGACGCCAATCACGCGATGAAGTCTACTGTGCGTGACAAGCCAATGCGCGCAATAGGCGCCTCCTTCGCCGCCGGCTGGCTGCTCGGCGCATTGCGGCGCAAATAGGCTGAACAATGAGAACGCGCCTTCAAGCGGCTGCTCTGAGCGAGCCGCTTGAAGGCGCAATCAATCTGTTATCTGTTCAAGTGCGTTAAAGTGTTTGAACGCTGAAAATCAAAACTTCGAGCGCGTCGCTCGAGACTAACCGTTGGCGCCTTCTCCGGAGCGCGGGGCGTTCCGGTTCGCGCTATCCGCGGCCTTGAGCAACTCCATGAACTCATTCTCCACGTCATTGGCGTCCGGCAGGTTCATGACCTGCTGGAGCTTTGACCCGATCGTACGCCGCTGCGCCGTCAGGAAGGGAGGGTTGTCTGTCGCTTTCATGACAAATGAACGAGTGTCGGAACTGATCGTTCCTTCCCGAATGCAACCAGTGCGCAGGCTGACTTTTTGGCCACACCCATGCTGTTCAACACGGCAGGCGTGTGCGGATGAAATCAGGCGATCCCGCGTGCCTTGACCTGGTTGCGGCCCGACTGCTGTGCGCTCCGCAACAGAACGTCCGCCTGCTTGATCACATCGCCGGCGCTCATTCCCGGATCAAGCCTCGCGAGGCCAAAGGACGCTGTCACGCCAGTCACTTTTGCGCGCGTTTCGGGGACAACGAAGCTGGTGAGCTTGAACCCGTGTTTGACCTTGATCAGCAGATTGTAGGCCGACATCAGGTCGCGCTCAGTCAGGATCAGGGCAAAGGCCTGCTCGCCGTAGCGCGCGATCATGTCGTTGTCCGAGACGCCTGCGGTCACGTGGCGAGTGAAGCCCTGCAAGACAATATCGCCAAGCGGCGCGCCTTCGGCGGAAACTAGGGACGCAAAGTCATCAATTTCGGCCAGAACCACGCAAAAGCCTTCGCGCGATTTCACCGCATGAGCCGCTGACGCTTCCAGCCGTTTTTCGAAGGCGCGCCGGTTGTGGGCACCTGTCAGCGGATCCCGCGCAGCCTGTGCCTGCGCCTCTTCAAGCTGCTGGTTCAGGACCGTGATCATGCTCTGCGATTTTGCAAGTCCGCTGTTCAACTCGCGGGTCAGCGAAGCCATCCGGCGGTTCTCTTCGAGCAAGCCGTTGACGACTTCGGCAAGTCCGCCCTCTGTCGTTGCCTGCGGCACCCGCTCGGCGAAAGTATCGAGCGACGTGGTGAAATCGTCGCTTTGGCGAAGGCCCTTCTCGATGATCTCAAGAACGCTCCCGATTTCAGTGCCGATTGCCTGGCCGATATCCTGCGCAACATAAGCCTGAGCGTTGTCGGCCAGGTATTCCTGAAAAAGCGACTCGATGTCGTAGGGACTCAGCTGGTCTTTCAACTGGAGGAGATCGTTGATCTCCGCCACCAGCGCGTCATCCGAACCCGTCGCATAGGCAAACAGCACCGCATAGGCGTTTGGGTAGGGCGCGGTATGGTACTTGTCCATGAGGTTGAAAACCCGGACTGCCGCCTGGCAGACTTCTCGAAAACTGCGCTGCCCCGCATATTTCGGGACTTCGGCGGACGGCTGCCTGACAGGCGCTGACATGATAACGAATCCGAACTGCACGCCCGAGGGCGCCACGATATCCTTGTTGGTCGCAGAATAGGGTTTGTTTCGCGTTAACGACGTTTTCGGCAACCTTTGCGCGCAGCGATTGAGCGCGGTCCTTGCCGGCGATCAGGAATATTTGGGCGCCCGCTTTTCCATGAAAGCGGCGATGCCTTCGCGGAAATTCGGATCGTTGGCAGTCAGCATCTGATTGCGGTCTTCGATGGCCATGACGGCTTCAAGACCGCTCGCGTCGATCGAATGATTGAGGCAGTCCTTGGTCAGCCGCAGCCCGAGCGGAGTTGCGTACAGCATGTCCTGTGCAAAAGCCGATGCTTCGGTGAGCATCGAGCCCGCCGGCACGACGCGGTTCGCCAGCCCGATCTGATATGCCCGCGCCGCATCGATGAACCGGCCCGTCAGCATGAACTCGCTGGCCAATGACTGTCCGATGATCCGTGGCAGGAAGTATGAGACGCCCATGTCGCATGCGCTCAGGCCGATACGGATGAAAGCGGCGTTCATCCGCGCATCTTCAGACAGGATGCGAATGTCCGATGCCAGCGCGAAGGCAAATCCGCCGCCGCTCGCAGCGCCCTGCACGCAACTGATGATCGGCTGCGGGCACCGGCGCATCGCCACGTAGATTTCTGCAATGGAGCGCTGCTTGTCGAGCGACTGCTCAATGCTTGCCCGCGGCCCGCCAGATTCCTTGAGGTCGAGACCGGCGCAGAAAGCACGCCCTTCGCCGCGCATCACGACGACGCGGACAGTCCGGTCGAAATAGAGGCACTGGAAAATTTCGCGCAACTCGGAGACGAGCACGGTATTCAGCGCATTGAGACGTTCAGGGCGGTTCATCACAACGTGAAGGACTTCGCCCTCGGTTTCGAGCCTGACCGTTGAATATTGCCTGGCCATCGAAGACCTCCCCTGTTCTGCTACGTCATCCTGTCATGCCGCCGCCGCAGCAATCCAGCCCTGCCCTTCCGGAAAGCGCACAAAAAAAGCCGGGCTGCAGCAAAGTGCAGCCCGGCCAAAGCACGGGAGGAAAATCAGAACCGGACGGCCAGTTCCACGTAAACTTCGCGCGGGTTCTCGACGAAGGCTGACATGTCGGCGACGTTGCCGACCGTCGTGCCAGTGCCGGTGCCACCGGTGAACGGAATGTCGTTGGCGCTCGTGACGACAAACTCTTCGGTGAGGTTGCGTCCGATCAGAGAAAGCGTCCACCGGTCGTCCGGCGAGGTCAGACGCGCCGCCATATCCAGCTTCGTATAAGCGTCCTGAATGGCGTCCGGACGAAGCGTGTCCGTGAAGTAGTATTCGCCCATGTAGCTGACATCGCCCGACAGAGACGCTTCAAACGCTCCCACGGGGAACTCGTACATGGCACCAATCCGGCCGGCCGTTTCGGGCGCCTTCGGCGGGGTGCGGCCACTATAGTCCTGGCTCTGGAACACGCCGGCCACCGGCACCTGGTCACAGCCTTGCGCGATCGTCTGCCCGCCATAGCATTGTCCGATGAAGTTATCGAACTCGACATTGTTGAAGGCAAACGCGCCGCGAACAGTGAGTCCTTCAATCGCATCCGGCACCCAGCTGAAGTCAACCTCGATGCCCTGCGTCATCAATTCGCCGGCGTTGTCGGCGATCAGGCTCACGCTGGACGGGTCGAACACCTGCACCTGAAGGTCTTCATAGAGGTAGTTGAACACCGTCGCATTCAGGCTGAGCGTTTCACCGAACAGGATGGACCGCACGCCGGCCTCGAACCCCTTGGCCGTTTCACTGTCGAACTGACCGGCAGCCAGAGTGGAAGCCGGGGTCAGGGATTGCGAGATGTTGAAGCCGCCGGTTTTGAAACCTTCCTTGTACGCCGCATAGTAGGACAGGTTCCCCGATGGCTTGTAGCTGACCGAAACTTGCGGCGAGATATTCTCGTCCGAGAACTTGTCGTCGAAGCGGATGCCGCCCGGGAAGAAACCGGCGAAGAACGACGAAGCCGGCAGGGATTCCTGATAGGAGTCGCGCTCTTCGCGGCTCCAGCGAGCACCCGCGGAAACCTCCCACTGGTCGGTGAACGCATAGGTGCCTTCATAGAAGGCCGACAGTGCGGTGCCTTCAAATCCGTTGTCGCGCTTGAAGGTCACGAATGTGCCGCTGGCCGGATCCAGAGGCACGATGAAGATATAGGCATCGGTGTTGAAGACGAATTCGGAGTCTGAATAGAACAGACCGAAGGTCGAGTTGAACGGCCCATCGCTCCGGGTCGAGAAGCGAAGCTCCTGCGAGATCTGGTCGTAGTCCGCTTTCTGGCTGAAGTTGGCGGGGTAGTGTTCGCCCGCCACATTGTTCAGGTCCTTCTGGAGGAAGTTGTAGTAGGAAGTGATCGATTCCACCTCAAGGCCGTCGAGGTCCAGCTTTCCGGTGATGACCGAGTAGATCGAGCTGAAATCGGCATACATGTCGCCGTTGCGGGCATAGCGGTAGTTGGCCGCCGCCACTTCGCGCGGAATGCTCGAGGAGTCCGAAACGCCGTTGATGCTGCAATCGGCATTCGGGCTCGGCGGCACACCGTTGGCGCTGGCCGGGGTGGTGCGGCCGCCGCCGCACAGGCGCTCGAGAACGTCCGTCGGGCCGCCGTCTTCCTGTTGCGAAGCGCCCAGCTTGAATTCGAGGTTGAAGATGTCGTTCGGCTCGTAGACAAGCGTCAATCGTCCGCTCTCGGTCTTTCCGCCGCCGCGCATATCCGAAATGCGATGGCGCTCCATGCCGAGCGGATCGAGGTACGTTGCCGCAGCGCTGTTTTCGAAAGCCCCTTCGGAATCAGAAACGCGGAACGCCAACCGGCCGCGCAGCGTGTCCGTCAGCGGGCCCGAAATCACGCCCTCTCCGTACTTTTCCTTGGCTTCAAAGCCGTAGCCGACCTTGCCGCTGGCTTCGAATTCATCCGTCGGATCTTTCGACACGACCGAGATCAGGCCGCCGGTAGTGTTCTTGCCGTAGAAAAGCGCTTGAGGGCCTTTCAGTACTTCGACGCGCTCGATGTCGTATTGCGGCATCGAAATCTCGCGGCCACGACTCATCGGCAGGCCGTCGATGTTGAACGAGACCGATTGGTCGAAACCGGCGCTCAGCGCCGTGGAACCGACGCCGCGAAGGAAGATGCTGGCGGAAGAGCCCGACGCCGCGCGGCCAGCCACCATGGTCGGCACCTGGGTCGACAGGTCCATGAAATCATTGATCGCGTATTCGTCGAGTGCGTCGCCGGTCAGCGCGGTGATCGCCACCGGTGCGTCCTGCAGGCTCTCCTCCTTGCGCCGCGCCGTCGCGGTAACGATGCCGAGCCGGCGCATGCGCTCTTCTTCGGCTGCGGTCGTGGCAGCGTCATCTACGGGCGCACTGACTTCGGCGGCGGCCGGCGCCGCATCACCTTCTTGAGCGAAGGCGACGCCCGACGTCGATGCCAGGGCCAAGCCGGTGGCCCCCATGAGCATCGAACGCAATCTTGTGCGGTCCTGCGTCGCGGACGGACCCGCGAACACGCTGAGGCGAGCAGTTTCGGTCTTCATGACTTCCTCCCAAGAAGCTGGCAGCCTTTTGCTGCCTAATAGCATTAGTTTTGAATTTACTAAGGGACTTTGCGGAGTGTCGTCAACTGGCAACGTGGCGTGGTTGTTAGTGGATGAGGCGCATAAGGTGCGGCGCAGCGCATAATTATTTGGCGACTATTCTCGCCTAACGTTCATAGTTTATTTCTCAGTATCTGCTACAGTTCCAGCCTTGTTGCCGGCTCAAGGGCGGGGCGCCGAAAGCGCCTCGGCACCGTGGATTGGCTTGCAATAGCGGCCCGGCGGCACGTATGTCGTTCGGGCAACACTTGGAAAATTTCGCACAGAAGTACTGGCAGGATTCATTGGGACGTCCCGACAAACCCCTCATTTCCCGGGAGCGCGCCGCGCGCGCTGCGCTGGATGTGATCGATACCCAGGGGCTGAACGCACTGAGCCTTGAACTCGTTGCACGCCAGCTCGGCGTCAAAGCGCCGTCGCTCTACTACCACTTCAAGCACAAGAACGAGCTGCTCTCAGAAGTCGCCCTCTGCATCCTGCGTGACGTCAAGGCACCCTTTGTTGACCCGTCGCGCTGGCAGGAGACGCTGGTTGCCCTGTGCCTTGCAACCCGGCGAACGATTCTGCTGCATCCCAACGCCGCGCCGCTGCTGCTGGAATTCTTCCCGAAGCACATATTCCTGAAGGCATACGACTTCTGGACAGCGATCTGTCCCTATCCGGAAGACATGCAGCTGATGATCCTCGAAGGATGCGAAAAGCTGACGTTTGGATCTGCCCTGTTTGCCTCGGCGGCCCGTTCGCGCGCCATTGCGCCGCTGCCTGACTTCGATCGCAATGAGTTCGTTGCGCTGGCCAAGGCCGTGCGGGCCAATCCGTTCGACGACGAAGCACTGTTCGTCGAAACCCTGCAGACATTCCTGATCGGCGTGCGCGAGCGCGCGGAAGCCGGCTCAACGTCGGCTTCCGCGAAAGCGAAGTAGCGGTCAGCTCACGCTGGCAGCTGATTTCGGGATGTAGACAGCTTTCAGCTGCGTGAATTCCTTCAGGCCGTAGAGACCGTTCTCTGCGCCGAAACCGGATTGCTTGGCACCCGCGAGCGGCGTGCGGGGCGTCATCTGGAGGTTCTGGTTGATCCAGACCGTGCCCGTGTCGAGACGCGACGCGACTTCGCGCGCCTTGTCGATGTCACCGGACCAGACTGCACCGGCCAGGCCGTACTCAGTATCGTTCGCCCGCCCGATCACCTCATCGAGATCCTTGAACCGCATCATCGGCAGGATCGGCCCGAAGGCTTCTTCCTGCACGACACGCGAATCTTCCGGCGGATTGTCAACGATCGTGAATGGCACGAAATAGCCGTCGCTCTCGATCGGGTCGGCCTGGTGAAGCGTCAGGCCCGCATCGACCGCGCTCTTGAGCAAATCCCTCACGCGATCAAACTGCGCCTTGTTCTGGATCGGGCCATACTGGATGCCCTGCTCGCTTCCGTCGCCCACTTCGGCGGCTTTCGCCATCGCGACCAGCCGGTCACGGACATCGTCGTAGATGTCATCGTGCACATAGAGACGCTTGGTCGCCACGCAGATCTGGGACGTGTTGCTGAACGCACCGGCAAACAGCGGCGCCGCGACTTTCGCCGGGTCCACATCGCCGAGCACGATGGCGGCATCGTTCCCGCCAAGTTCCAGCGTGATCCGTTTCAGATCCCGCGCCGCCGATTCCATTACGCGCTTGCCGGTCGCCGTGGAGCCGGTGAACGAGATCTTCGCGAAGCCCTTATGCGCCGTCATCATCGGACCAAGCTCGTCGCCGCCCGTAATGACATTGAGAACGCCGTCGGGAAACACGCCGCGCAGCAGCTCGGCAATCTTCAGGGTACAGAGCGGTGTGAACGGCGAAGGCTTGATGACGATCGTGTTGCCGGTAAGCAGCGCCGGCGCAATCTTCCATGCGGCCAGCAGCACCGGGAAATTCCAGGGAACAATGCCGCAGATGACCCCGAGCGGGACATGGTGAACCTCTACGCGGCGATCTGCCGTATCTTCGGTCACGTCGACCGGCAGGTCGAGTTCGGCCGTGGAATGGAACCAGTAACCTGCGCCGAGAATCTCGTCCTTCGCGAGGTGGGCCGGACGGCCCTGCTCTTTGGTGAACAGGCTGGCGATGGCATCGGCATTCGCCATGATCAGGTCGCCCGCCTTGCGCAGCGCTGCGCGGCGCTCGTCGATCGGGGTCGCGCGCCACTTGCTGAACGCTTTGGTCGAAGACTTTACAGCCGCTTCGAGATCCGCCGCGCTGGCGCGCGGGCAAGTCGCGAACGGCTTGCCGGTTGCCGGATTGATCACATCGAGCGTCTCCGGCGTGGTGACCGCCTTGCCGTCGATCGTCATCGTGTAGTTGGACATGAAGTCTACCATGCGCATCTCCCTTTGGCCCGGCAGGCTTGCCGGCGATCCTTGTTCTGTTCCGGGGTCGAACCTACGCCCGCTTTGTAGTCCGACTCAAGCCGTCCCGGCCGCGCGCTCATACCAATTGCGACGAAAAGATCGCCGAACTGACGATCGGCGCACCAGGGCCACCCGCCAGAAGGCACACCTTGGCGCCCGGAACAGGGTTGGCCGAGTCGCCGCGCAGCACACGCACGGCTTCGATGGGCATCCCGATACCGTGGATGAAGCCCTGCGCGAGGTTGCCGCCAGACGTGTTGATCGGCAGCTTTCCGCGAGGTGCCGTCAGGTTTTCAAACGTGCAGAACTCGCCCACGGACTCGTAAGTACAGAAGCCATGATCAATCAGCGAGGCGACGCCTTGCGCACTGAAATTCTCGTAAACCTGCGCCACGTCGATATCCGCCGGCGAAAGTCCGGTCTGTTCCCAGAGCCGCCGCGCGACGGACTTGAACCCGGCAGTGGCATACTGGTCGTCGTCATCGTTTTCGAGCAGGTCGCCCCAACCGGCGGCGGCACCTTGCGCCACACCGGCAATGTGGATGGGCATGCGCTTCAGATCGCGCGCGCGCTCCGCCGAGACGACCAGCAAGGCACCGGCGCCGTCATTCTCGCGCGAACAGTCAAACAACCGGAACGGCTCGCTGATCCAACGCGACCCATGGTACGCTTCCGGATCGAAGGGTTGCCCGAACGCGACCGCCTCCGGATTGCGCTCGCCGTGGAAGGCAGCCGCCCGGACGAAATTCTCGACGGCTGACTTCGGGACGCCAAAATGTTCGAACATGCGCTGCGCACGGATGGCGCACACCTGTGCGGGCGCGACGAGCCCTGCCCCAACCATATGCGCGTTCAGATGGTGGGCCATGACAGCGGCGGAGAGCCGTCCGCTGTTGCCCTGCACCAGCGCCCGGAACACAATGACTGCGCTCGCCTGCCCGGTGGCTATTGCGCCAACAGCCTGGCCGAACGCCGCCGCGATGCCGCCGCCGCCGCCGCCGAACACCTGGCTCGACCAGCGCAGCTCTTTCGTGCCGAGATCCTGCATCAAGCGGACCGGTTCGTTATGGTCATCGCCGTAAGTCGCAAAGCCATCGATATCGGCCGGATCGAACCCGGCATCGTCACAGGCGTCGATGATCGCGCGCGTCAGCACGCCGCGCTCAGGCAATGGCGAAGTGCCGCGCTTGAATTGGCGCAGGCCTACCCCCGCAATCGCAGCGACACCCTTCATGCGGACCACCGAATGGCGGGCACCGGCTCGCCGGCATGGATTGTCGTCGTCGTTCGTCCGGTTACGGACTGTCCGATGCGCACTTCACCCGGATCGTCCATGATGCCGACGAGGCGTGCACCGCCGCCGCCTTTCAGCTGCACCACGGCTATCACGAAAGGCTTGTCGAGGGCTTCCAGACCGCCGAACGGATGCCAGCTGCGAGTCCAGCTGTAAACGCTGCCTGCCAGGTCGACGGGCTCCCAGACATGGTCCCAGCTGCCGCAATCCTTGCACCGGAAAACAGCCGGCCAATGCCAGGCCGCGCAGCGCGCGCACCGTTGCAGGCGCAGCTCGCCAGCCATCAGGCCATCCCAATACTCGGCCTCCGCCCCGACGGCGAGCGCAGTCGCAGTTGCCGATGGCATGCTCAGCGATCCCAGATCAGCGGAAGCGACTCAAGCGCCATCACGGTGCCCGCGCGGCTCTTGTGATGTGAGCCCGGCTTCAACGAGAACGCCGGCACGCGCTTGATCCATTCTTCTGTCAGGACGCGCAGTTCGAGCCGCGCAAGATTGTGCCCCAGACAGAGATGAGGGCCGGACGAGAACGTGAGGTGCGTCAACGCCTTGCGGTCGACGTCGAAGTCGTTCGGCTTGTCGAAACGGCGCTCGTCGCGGCTGCCAAGCGGCAGGATGCACAGCACCATGTCGCCCTCGCGGAACCGGATGCCAAACCGCTCGCAGTCTTTCGTCACGATGCGCGGCGTGTTCACCACGCCAAAGCTGCGAATGGCTTCTTCTACGAAATTCGGAATGATCGCCGGATCGGACGCGAGACGGGCTTGCAGTTTTTTGTCAGAGGCGAGGTAGCGGTAGGCATAGCTGGCCACGTTGGTGACCGTATCCATGCCGCCGAGGAACATGACGAAGAGCATGGACTGGAGTTCGCCGAGCGTGATCTGGCGGCCTTCGACCTGGAAGTCGACCATCTTCGAGATCAGGTCGTCCTGCGGCGCGGTACGGCGCATCTCGACCAGCTCGGTCATCAGGCCGACGATCTTGACCGACATCGCGCCCAATTCCTCGTTGGTCCTCGCATTGAAATACTCGTCGGCAATCGCACGGAAATCGCGCAGCCGCTCAAGCGGCATACCCATCAGTTCCATGAAGACCGAAACCGGAAACTGCGACGAGACTTCGTCGACAAACTCGCAGGCGCCTTTTGCCTTCACGCTTTCGACAATCTCGATCGCGAACTCCCGCACTTTGGGTTCGAGTTCGTCGACGGCCCGCTGCGTGAAATAGGGCATCAAAGCGTGCCGGTAGGGTGTGCTGCGGGGCGGATCGAGACTCAGCGGGATGAACACCGGCGGATTCTCGACGCGCGGGATCTGCATTTCCCGCACGGAGAAGTGCTCGTAGTCCTGGACCACCCGGAAGATGTCGTCGAAGCGTGTGAATATCCAGTGTCCGCCATTGCGCGGCGTGTAGAAGATGTCCGGCGCATCGCCATGCAGCGTCGCGTAGGATGCGTGCAAGTCCTCCGTCAGCCGGGGATCGCCATAAATGTCGAAGTCGAAGACCCGGTCGGCCGGAACATGTTCCGGCACCGGAAGACTTTGCATGTCGTCTGCCACAAGTTCCTCCCGGCCGCTGAGCGGCGCTATAAATCTATTGTCGTTAGTTATTCGTCGAATCCAGCACGAGATCAATGGGGGCCGACAGAAAAAATGCGCTGCCCGGATACATGGATGGCGAACGCCAGACGATAGTTGCGATTGCGCCCCGATCTAAATCTATGCCAAATAGATTTAATGAGTCCGGGAGCATCCCGGCGTCCTTGCGGGAGATTTCCATGGCCGAGTTTGACTACGTCATCGTTGGCGCCGGCGCTGCAGGCTGCGTTCTGGCGTATCGTCTGTCCGAGGATCCCAAAGTGCGCGTGGCGCTCCTTGAAGCGGGTCCGCGTGACGCCCACCCGTTCATTCATATGCCCAAAGGCCTGGCCAAGGTCATGGCCGACCCCAGCCACATCTGGGCGTACGCGAGCGAGCCAGAAGAGACCAACGCGAACACGCCCGAAGTGTGGGTACGGGGCCGCGTGCTCGGAGGCTCCAGCTCGATCAACGGCATGATGTACGTGCGCGGCCAACCCGCCGACTTCGACGCCATCGCGGAATCTTCTAGCGACGACTGGAACTGGTTACACATCGGCAAGGCGTATGCCGCGCTGGAAGCGCACGAACTCGGCGCCGCTGAAACCCGAGGCGGCGCAGGCCCGTTGAAGATAACCGTGCCGGACACGAAGGACACGCTCACCGAAGCCATTCTCGAGGCCGGCAAATCAATGGGTTGGGAGGAAAAGCCCGACACCAATGCGCCCAACGATATCGAAGGCATCGGCTACGCGCCGCGCACGGTGTACAAGGGCCGCAGGGTCAGCGCGTCGACCGCATTCATCGATCCGGTCCGCAGCCGCGCAAACCTGACCATCCTCACCGACACGACGGTCGACAAGGTGATGTTCGACGGCAAGCGCGCGGTCGGCGTCCACGCTGTCCAAGGCGGCCAGTCGAAGGCGATCAGGGCAACGCGGGAAGTCATTCTATGCGGCGGCGCTATGGCCTCGCCCGGCATTCTCGAGCGTTCCGGAATTGGCGACGCCGATCGCCTGGCGCAGCTGGGTATCCCCGTGCTGGTCGCCAACAGCAATGTCGGTGAAAACCTGATCGAGCACCGCGCCATCATCATCCAGTGGAAGCTCAACGCGGATATTTCGCACAACAAGAAATACTTCGGCTGGCGCGTCCTTCAGTCCGGCCTGCAATACTACCTCACGCGCAAAGGCCCGCTCTCGGCAGCCGCCTATGAACAGGTCGCCTGGTTCAAGACGCAGCCCGGACTGAACCGGCCCGACGCGCAATTCCTGTTCGCGCCGTTCAGCTTTGACTTCGACAAGCACCGCCAGGATGTCGAACGCTTTCCGGGCATGCACATTACGGCCTACCCGCTGCGTCCCTCGTCACGCGGGCATGTCCACATCCGTTCAGTCGATCCCGATGCCCCGCCGCAACTCCAGACAAACTACCGCGATACCGAAGAAGACCGGCGCGCGATGATCGGCGCGGTGCGGGTCGCCCGCGCGTATGTGAAACAGGCCCCGCTCGCCCAATACATCGAAGCTGAAACGATGCCGGGCCCGGCTTACGACACGGACGAGAAGATTCTTGAAGCCTACGACAAGTTCGGCACCTGCGGGTACCATGCGGTCGGCAGTTGCCGGATGGGCAAGGACCCGGCGACGTCCGTAGTCGACCCTGCCCTGCGCGTGCGCGGCGTGGACGGTTTGCGCATCATCGACACATCGATCATGCCGGCCATTCCATCCGGCAATACGAACGGGCCCACCATGGCATTGGCCTGGCGGGCAGCCGACGTCATCCGTGCGACTGCCGCACGAATGACCGAACCGGCAGCGACCTAACGGACGCGCGGGAGCGTTTCAGCCGCGTCCTTGTATCTTTCGCGCATCGTCGGCTTCGACAGCTTTCCGGTCGCCGTGCGCGGCATCGGCTCGTTTTCGACCACGACGTAGCGCGGCACCTTGTAGTCTGCGAGCCGCTCGTTGCAGTGCGCAATCAGCGCCGGCACGTCGATGGGGCGACGCGCATAGACCACCGCCATCGGCGTCTCGCCAAACTTCTTGTCTTTCGCCGCAATCACCATGACCTCCTCGACTCCGTCGAAAGCCAGTACCGCGCGCTCGACTTCGGCGGCCGAGATGTTGAGCCCGCCGGAGATGATCAGATCTTTCATCCGGTCCACGAATGTCAGCAGGCCGTTTTCATCCAGCACCCCGAGATCGCCTGAGTGCAGCCAGCCATCTTTCAGGGTCTGAGCCGTGGCTTCGGGATTGTTCCAATAGCCGATCATTGTGCCCGGCCCCCGCATCAGGATTTCGCCGACCTCGCCGGGCGGCAGGAACTTGCCGTCGCTTCCCGCGATGGCGAGCTCCGTGAAGATTCCGCCGCGCCCACACTTCTCCGGAAACTTCGCGGCAAGCTTTGCAGGCATGATGGTTGCGTTGCCGCCACATTCGGTCTGTCCGTAGATCTGGCGAAGGATAATTCCCTTCCGGGCCCAGCGGTCCTGCAAGGCCCGGCTCACGGAGGATCCGCCAGTCGTCGCGACGCGGATGGCCGACAGGTCCGCCTCTTCAAATTTCGGGCTATCGGCAATGCGCTCGAAGAAAAGCGGAACGGCACCAAAGCCGTTGATCTTTTCCCGCACGAGAATGTCGAGAAACACCGCAGGATCGAACGCCGATTCGAAGAACAGGCCGCAGCCAAGCGTCGAATAGTGGATGAGCTGGACAAAGCCGGCAGACGTGTTCAGAGGCGCCGGCACGATCACCCGCGCGCCGCGCGTGATCTCGGGCGTTTCGAACGCCCATCCGGACACATAGCTCGTCATCGTCCGGTTCGAGAAGACGACGCCCTCTGGTTTGGCCGTCGATCCGCTGGTCGCGATGATTACGACCGGGTCGTCCGGCAGCGGCAGACGATCCACCTTGACCCGCGGCCCCTTGGCGAGGTCGCGCACCTGCTCTAGCGCGAGTAGTGGAATACCCAGGTCGCGCACAAGGCCAGCGCGGTCCGCGTCCGCAAACATCAGGCGCGGCGAAGTGTCTTCGACCAGTTCGGCGAGTTCGTGGCGCGTGTAGCGCATGTTGAGCGGCGACACGATCGCGCCGGCTCGCAACACGCCGTGGATCAGCGCGCAGTATTCAATTGAGTTTGCGGCACAAATGCCGACCCGGTCTCCGCGTTCCACGCCGCGGTCGATCAGCATTTGTGCGATGCGCTCTGACCAGTCGCGAAGTTCGCGGTAATTGATCCGGTCGGATCCGAATGCAAGTGCCAGCTGGTCGGGTGTATCCTCCGCCCACCAATTGATCGCGCTGCTGATTGTCTGCATGCTCGCCTCCCCTAGCGGCGCAGCTTCATGTGGCTGCGTCCATCGTAATTTCGAATGATGTCAGTCCAGGTCCGGCGCGCGGATCAAAGGTATCGTTCGAGAATCTCGTAATACATCGGGATTGTCTCTTCGAGTCCGCAATAAACGACTTCCTTAAGCGCACCCGTGGCAAGGCCCGACTGGGAAATCTCGGCGGCCCGGAAATCCTCGTTTCCGAACACATTCAGGATCATGTCGTAAGACCGCTTGTAGACCTCGGCGGCCTTCTCGTTGTCCGTTCCGCCGCGCGTCAGCATCACATAGTCAACGATGGTGCGGTCCGGCGCGCTCGGCATGATGAACATCACGCTGATATAATAAGGGCTGGTGACGATCACCGTGTTGGGGAACACGAGGTAAGCATGCGTCACCGACTTGTGGATATTCTCGCCGGCGAGATCGAGGCATTCCGGGGTGAAATCCATCTTGCCGGAAATCTGGCGAATGTTCAGGCCCAGCGCGTGGGTCACGTTGGGCACGTCTGCGAACAGCGGCCCCACTGTACGCGCATGCAGGCGCTGCACGTGATAGCCTTCCAGGAACGGCTCCTGAACCAGTTTCCAGTTCGCCTTCAGGTCAAACGTCTTTCGTCCGTAGACGTGCATTCTGGGGATGTCGAAAGCCTCCAGATCGCTCACAAGTTCGTCGTCAGCGCCGGAAAAATCTGGCTTTGCGTTCTGGTCGAGCATCACCCAGATGATGCCGCCGGCTTCATGGCAGGCGAGCTCAGCGAGTCCGCGCTTGGACTTGTCAAAATTCTTGAGCGTCTCTTCGCGCGGCACCGCGACCAGGCGGCCATCCAGCGCAAAGGTCCATGCATGGTAGGGACAAGTCAATTTGTTCGTCTTGTGGGGCTCGCAGTCCTCGATCAGCTTCGAGCCCTTGTGCATGCAGGCGTTCAGGAACGCCCGCACCTTGCCGTCCCGGTCGCGCGTGACGAGCAGCGGAACGCCGTAGCCTTCGTGTGCGATGGCGCTACCGGGCTTCGCAATAAGGCTCGACAACGTCACCGGCACACCGAACCGCCGGAAGATGTTCTTCTGCTCGCGGTCAAAATGCTCCTGATCGAGAAAGATCGACGCAAGGCGCGATTCATCGATCGCCTTCGGCGCCGCCTTGTCATGCGAAGGGATCTTCCGGATCGCGGCAATCTGGCTCGCGCTCAGGTCATTGATCGTCTGGACGCGCTTGAGACCCGTGGTGGGCGAAGTTTCGCTACCGACAATGTCGTTGTCCCGTGTATCGATGAGATTCATGCCTGACTCCTCGCCCCATGCTCGCGCATTCATATAAATCTAAGAACGTTAGATTTATGCATTCTGATGGGATTGTCAATCGCACTGTCCAAGCCAGGCGTCGCAGAGGCGAGCGCCGTATCGCGGGAGTTTCGCCGCGCTTCAGTCGAGCCAGCGGCCCAGACGATCAGACATCCGGGGCGGCGCGTCCCGGTACTGGAACAACGCGGCCAGTCCGCGCGCATTGGCGATTTCAAGTCCGGCGTCGCCCGACGCAAAAAGTGCCGTGGCCCAGGCGTCGGCAGCGGCGCAGTTTTCGTGCACAATGGTGACGCTGGCCAGATCTCCGAATTCGGTGCGGCGCGCCTTGACGGGAACGATGTGCGAGGCCGCCTTGCCGTCAACGACACGCATCTGACGGTAATCCCCGGAAGTCGCTATGGCGTGACCGCAGGCAGCGACCCGCCAAGCCGCTCCAGCAGGCACAGGATTTTCCAGCTCGACCCACCACGGCATCGAGCCTGGCTTCACGGCGCGCGCAATGCATTCGCCGCCGATCTCGACCAGGAAATGGTTCACGCCGGCGTGGCGCAGCGCCTGCGCCAATCGGTCGACCGCATGCCCCTTTGCGATGCCCGAGAAGTCGAGAACGACCCCTCCCGGCTGTCGAAGCCGCGCCGTCGCGTCGATCAACGCGTTCCATATCTCCGGCCCGGGGCGCTCGCCCTGCCCGACTGGCTGGAAATCCACCGGGCCAAATCCCCGCGCAACGACATCCCCGCCCAGGCACGGGTCGAATGCGCCGTGACTTGCCCGCGCAATTTCCAGGGCAAGGTCCAGCAGGCGAGCAAAATCCTCGCTCATTTCGAGCGACTCTCCAGCCCGAAGGCGATTGAACCGCGACACCGCCGAATCCGGCTCCCAGGAACTGAAGTCACGGATCGTGGACGTGAAAACTTCGTCGAAAGCGGTCGCAACCAACTCCCGCCCGACATCCGGCGGCGCAAACCAGCGCGCGGACCAGACCGTGCCCATCGTCTCCCCCGACATCGATCCGGGAACGAACGTCTCGGGCGGCGGCACAACATCGCCGCGCTCGAAATCGTCCGGTATGAGGAGCTGGACGTTGCTCAATTCGGGAGTGCTTCAAACGTCATGACATACGTCATCCGCTCCGTGATCGGCTTTCCCCTGAAGAGTCCCTGGCCTTCATGGTCGGCCTCAAGCCAGTAGGCGCCCGCCTCATCCAGCGCAAACGTGATCATGCCCGATGCGTCGCTGGTTACGGTGACGGCGTCCTCGTTGTCGCGGTAGCGGTCGCCGCCGCGGACGATCTGCGCGGCAACACCCGCCGCAGGCTTGCCGTCGACGAGGAACTGGAACGAGACGTCCTCGCCGGTGAAGATATCGTTGGGGTGGGTCACCGGCTTGAGTTCAAGTCCAGCCCCATCAGATGCGAAGACCGACCCGGTCAGCGTGCCCAGCGTAACAAAGGTTTCATTGCGGCGCGAGTTGCGCGAGATTTCAGCGCCCGGCTTCGAGGCCGCGCCGCTGGATTCCAGCTCTTCGGCGGTTCCGCGCCAGCGCTTGGTTTCCTCGCCTTCCTTCCAACTTGCCGAATAGCCCGAGCTGGCTGAAGAGATCTTGTACGTCCCCTGACGGTCCAGCTTCACATCGAACATCGACCGCAGCTTGCCGCTGGCGGCGTTCTCGATCGCGACGCCGGATCCATCCGGCGCCGTGACCGTGACGGACTCCAGCCGCAGCGCATTGTGGTTTGCGAAGAAGAGATTGTTCGAGACAGCACCTTCCACAGAGACCCATTGTTCCTCGCCTGACAGGGTGAAGGTTGACGGCAGCATCCAGGCCCTATGGGCACTTGCGCTCCCCGCCAGAGTCATTGCAGCGGCAACGGCCGCGCAGATTCTGATCATACCGGTTTTCATATCTTGCTCCTTTGTGAAGCGCAGGAAGCGCTGTGGATTTCTAGTTCGAGATGCGAAGGCTTACCTTGCCGAGCTCTTCCGAGCCCGCGCCGGTGACGGCGGCCTTCAGCGGCCAGCTGAAAGGCACGCTGACCATTTCGCGTCCGCCGACTTCGCGAACCGCCTCAGCCACGAGGATGTAGTCACCCGGCTTCAGCTTGCTCAGCGGGCCGGCATCAGTCGGCAATGAAATTTCCTGAACGCCCGGCGCCTTCGTGGGGCCTGAAACCCCGTCGACCGGCATGTCGAGTTCGCGGCCCGACCGGCGCCACCATTGGCGCAATTCCTTCAACCACGTCTCGCCTTTTTCGCCGCCATTGCTGCGCGCCTGCTGGTACCAGACGGCGAGGTTGGCAACTACAGTCTGGTCCGGTGCCGCGATCCAGACGGCGACGTAGGGCCTGTGATATTCCGCGACGTCGAGCCGCGGAATCGTCAGTTCGATCTGCACGTCTTCAGCCAGAGCCGGCGCCGCCAACAACGACAAACCGGCGACCGTCAGGATTGCACGCATACAGAATACCTCACAAGTGAACAAACAGGACAAGAAGCAGGACAGGCACCGCAAGCCCTCCGCCGACGAGAAACCAGGTTGAGCCCCGCCGCCCGGCATGCATCTGCAGCAACCACAGTCCCGTCGCGCAAAAGACGATGCACGCAACCGCGAACACATCGATGAACCATGACCAGGCCGCGCCGGTATTGCGCCCCTTGTGCAGGTCGTTGACGTAAGCAATCCCGCCGCGTGAAGTGACTTCGTACAGCACTTCGCCCGTGTACCGATCAATGCTCAGCCACGCGTCGCCGCCCGGGCGGGGCAAGTTGAAGTAAACGTCGACGTCGGTGAGTTCGGCTTCGGCGCGGGAGAGGTCTACGCCAAGCTCGCGGCGCAGTTCGCGTTGCAGGACGGGCGGCGCCTCGCTGTCGTTTCCGGGCAAGGCTTCCGGTGAAATGGCCTCAAGGGCGGCGGCCGAGAGGACGAGTTGGTGCTCGACGACGCGGGGGCGCGCGGGGATGTCCTGCGCATGGTTCAGTGTGATTCCGGTGGCCGCAAAGAGCAGCATGCCGACGAGGCAGATTGCCCCGGACATCCAGTGCCATGTGCGGGCCTGGCGCTTCCAGAAGAGCATTCCCGGCCACTTCAGGCGCGGTCCGGGGCGCGGCGGATCGACTTGTGCGATGTCGCGCTCGAGGGTGTCTGATCGGGGATCCAAGGTGGGCTTTTCCGGCTGAAGTGAGCACCGCGAAGCGCCCGTCATGGATCGCAATTGCAACTCATTCGCAGAAATGTCAACGGTTCAAAGCGGCTCGGCGCAAGCTTTCGAAAGGCATGCGCGAATGCGCAGGCGCCCGGTTTCGTGCTCCACAAGTACTCCAAAAGTCGTGTGGACAGTCCAAACGGATTTTGAACTCCCCGCAGACAGCTCCGCTTGCTCCACGACTGGCGATCAGCGCCTTCTTTTTGAGAACCAGTCGCAAGAATCTTGTTGCAAATGATTCTCAAACTCGATAGGCGCAGGTCTCGGGTCCGGTGAGCGCCGGATCGCTTGCCAATCAGATGCGGGGAAATTTCGTAAACAAAACCAACCCCTAAACGTGCGTTCCCGGCGAGCTGGCCTAGCCGGTTCGACCGCCCTCTTCCCTCACCGCATTTCGTCCACCGTTCACTCGACCATCTTTTACCGCGCCGCGCGGACGTCCCTCCCAGACTCAGGAAACCGACAATGATACGCAATCGCAAACATACCGCCGCATCCCGCCTTCTCCTCGCCGCGGCGATCACGAGCACGTTCCCGGTGATGGCGCATGCAGACGATGAGGGCCGCGGCGATGCCGAGCGGCGCGAAGAGACGATCTACGTCGACGGACACGAGACGAAGTACAAGGTGGACGAATCCTCCTCTGCGAAGCTGACGCAGGCGCTGGTCGATACGCCTCAGACGCTGACGGTGATCAGCAATCAGCTGATCGCCGACCAGGGCGCGCTGACGCTCGTCGATGCGCTGCGCAATACGCCGGGCATTACCCTGCAACTCGGCGAGAATGGCAACACGTCGTCTGGCGATGCGTTCACGATGCGCGGATTCTCGTCGCAGTCTTCGATCTTCCAGGACGGCATCCGCGACCTCGGCGCCGTGACGCGCGACAGCTTCAATCTCGAGCAGGTGGAAGTGGCGAAAGGACCGGCAGGTTCCGACATTGGCCGGGCCGCCTCGTCCGGTTACATCAACCAGATCTCAAAGACGCCCAAGGGGGACTCCTTTGCGTCTCTGACCGCCGGCGTGACGTCAGAAGGTGGGACCCGCTTCACCGCAGATGCCAACGAAAACCTCGGCAATGGAATTGCCGGACGCCTGAACCTGATGGTGCAGGACATCCCGGTGACGGGCCGGGATGAGGTTACCAACACCGGCTACGGACTCGCGCCGTCGATCGCGTTTGGCATCGGAACGCCCACGCAGTTCCAGTTGTTCGGCCAGCATGTGGTGCAGGAGAACGTGCCGGACGGCGGCATTCCGTCGATCGGACTTGAAGGCTTCTACAATGCCGATCCCCTGCTGCGGAACGGAGAAACCGTCGATCCGGAAAACTACTATGGCAGCAACCAAGATTTTGAAGACATCGAAGCCAACATGATCACCGCCAAGATCCTGCACGACTTCGGCCGGGGCCTGGAGCTCACCAACACGGCGCGCTGGGGGCGCACCGAAATGGACCGTGTACTGACGGGTATCAACACCCTTGCAGCACCGTCTGCCGATCCGGACACATGGACGGTCTCGCGTTCACGCCAACGGGTAGACCAGGTCAACGAAATCCTCGCGAACCAGACCATCCTCACGGGCAGCTTCGATACCGGCGTACTCACGCATGATTTCTCGGCTGGCCTCGAGGCGCTCTACGAGTCGCAGGAAAGCGCCTCCTTCAGCACCACCGGCCTGACCATTCCGCCTGCGCCGCTTTACGAACCGGTTTCAAATATCGACCTGCCCATTCCGGCCCCGACGGGCGCCGTATCGGACGGCAACACGACAACGCTGGCGGCCTTCTTCTTCGACACGATCAAGTTCGACGAAAAGTGGTTCCTGACCGCCGGGCTTCGTGCCGAGAATTACAGCACCGACATCGACTCCATCGTCCTGTCGACGGCGACCAGCCATCCGGCGCTGCCGGTCGGCACATTGGTGCCGAATTCCCTCTCTTCGGACGGCAATCTCGTCAGCTGGAAGCTTGCAGCGCTTTACAAGCCGGCCAGCAACGGAAGCGTCTATGTCAGCTTCGCAACCGCATCGACGCCGCCCGGCGGCGCCAACTTCCAGCTGTCTGCGACCGAGTCGAACATCAACAATCCGGCGTTCGATCCGCAAGAGACCGACAATTTCGAAGTCGGCACGAAATGGGACGTATTCGACAACCGCCTTGCCCTCGCCGCCGCCTACTACGAGACGACCAACAAGGATGAACTCGCGATCCTCGACCCCGGCACCCTGACTTACGAGCAGCTGGGCGAGCGAACCGTTTCCGGCATCGAGGTTTCGGCGATCGGACAGATCACGCCCGACTGGCAAGTGTCAGCCGGGCTGACCACGACCGATACGGAAATCACGGAAGGCACCACGGGCAACAATACGCAAGGCTCAAGCGCGCGCTGGTCGCCGGAACTCGCAGCAACGTTCTGGACCTCGTACACGATCACGCCTTCCGTCACCGTCGGCGGCGGCGCCCGGTACACTGGCGAGCAGAAGCGCGTTGTTGTGCCGGGAGCAGACCTGTCCACGCAGAACGTGCCCGTCATTCCCGAGAACTGGGTGGTTGACGCGATGGCGCGCTACGATCTCACCGAGCGCGTGTCGCTCCAGCTGAACGTGTACAACCTGCTGGACGAGACCTATATCGCGACGCTGAACAATTCGGGCGCGCGCCTTACGCCCGGACGCCCGCTGTCGGGCTACTTGTCGCTCAACGTGCGCTTCTGAACGGAAAACACCGCCATGCTCCTGCACATTCCCTCCGTATTGAATGCGCAGGAGCTGGCGGATTTGCGCTGCAGGCTCGGCAACGCCCGCTGGCAGGACGGGTCCTCTACGGCGGGCAACCAGGCCAAGCGCGTCAAGCAGAACCTGCAATTGCCGGCGGATGCGCCGGAGGCGGCCGCGATGAGCCAAACGATCAAGACAGCGCTGCTTCGCAATCCGCTGTTCGTGTCGGCTGCCCTGCCCCGCACGATCCTTGCGCCGCGCTTCAACCGCTATGAAGGCGGCGGAAAGTACGGCGCCCATGTCGACAGCGCACTACACGCAGATCCGGAAACCGGCGCAATGGTGCGAACAGATGTTTCGGTCACCGTGTTCCTGAATGAGCCGTCCGATTACACCGGCGGCGAATTGATCGTCGACGACACTTACGGCGAGCACGAGGTGAAGCTGGCGGCAGGCGACGCTGTCCTCTACCCCTCCACCAGCCTTCACCGCGTCGAGCCGGTCACGCAGGGCACGCGCCTCGCCTCCTTCCTGTGGGTGCAAAGCATGGTGCGGGATGATGCGCAGCGAAACATGCTGTTCCAGCTGGACACGGCGATCCAGTCACTTCGCGCACGGCTGGAAGATGCGCCGGAAGTGGTTGCATTGACGGGGCATTATCACAACCTGCTGCGACAGTGGGCAGATGCCTGAAGCATGACAGGCCCGCTGCCGCCCCTGACCTCCATTCCCCGCGACCTCGTGAGCGCCGGCGACTATGCACGACGCGCGCAGGACCATCTCCCGCCGGCCACTCTGGCTTATCTCGAAGGCGGGGCGGGCGACGAGATCACGCTGCGTGAAAACACGGCGGCGTTCAGCGCCCTGAAACTCGCGCCCCGGCAGCTTGTGGACGTGAAAGGCGGGCACACGCGCCTATCGCTCGCGGGCGAGCAGCTCGCACACCCGTTCCTGCTGGCGCCCGTCGGCTGGCAGAAGCTTTTCCATCCCGGCGGCGAACTGGAGGTCGCGCGGGCCGCGCAGGCGATGGATACGGTGTTCGCTGTCTCTGCTGTAGCGACCACCGCAATCGAAGCGTTGGTGGTCCCCGGTGGTGCGCCGGTCTGGTTCCAGATCTACATGCAGGCCTCACGCGAAGCGACAGCCGGTGTAGTGCGCCTCGCCGAGGCATCCGGTTGCCGCGCCCTGATCGTCACGGTCGATGCGCCGCTCGCCGGACTGCGCAACCGCGAACAACGCGCGGGGTTCGCACTGCCGGCGCACCTGGAGGCCGAAAACATGCCGGAGGTGCAACCGATCCCGGCGGCGGGCGAAGGCGCTGGCGTGAGCCGGGTGTTTGACCAGGCGATGCACACGGCCCCGACCTGGAAAGATGTCGACTGGCTCGTTCGCCAGACCAGGCTTCCCGTCTTCGTGAAAGGCATCCTGCACCCGGACGACGCCGCGCGGGCGGTAGAAACGGGCGCCGCGGGCGTCGTGGTGTCGAACCATGGCGGCCGGGTGCTCGATACGGCGCCGGCCGCCCTGCACGCGCTGCCGGCGGTGGCGGCGAGGCTGAACGGGGCGGTTCCCATCCTGCTCGACAGCGGCATCCGGCGCGGCGCCGACGCGTTCAAGGCCATCGCCCTTGGCGCGACGGCCGTGATGGTCGGCCGGCCGTACATTCACGCGCTGGCGGTGGCGGGCGCGCTCGGCGTGGCGCACCTGTTGAGGACCCTCCGGGAGGAGCTGGAAATCACCATGGCGCTGACGGGCTGCGCCCGGCTGGCGGATATCACCGCGGACCACCTGTGGCGCGGCCCGGAATCCCCTACCTGAAAAGCCCGAAAGCCGGCCAACTTGCAGTGCTTGCCCTCGGGCAAACTGTTCCCCTGCGCAAGGTTATGTGCATGATCGGCCAAAACACCGCAAAATGATCAGGGGAGACACATGCATTACGCCGAGCTCAAACAGGCACGCGCCGAACTCACAGGTCCCGGCGGGGCCTTCGAAGTCGTGAAGGCTGACGTGCTCGGCAACAGCCTGCTGACATTCAAGAATGCGCCGCCGAGCGTGCGCGAAGTCTGGCTGTCGACGATGCAGTTCGCCGAGCGGACCTACCTGGTGTACGAGGGCGAGCGCCTGACCTATGCCGGCGCCCACGCGCAGGTGAACGCGGTGGCGGCTTGGCTCGCGGCGCAAGGCGTGAAGGCCGGCGACCGGGTCGCGATCGCGATGCGCAACTATCCGGAATGGATGCTGATCTATTGGGCCTGCGTGTCGACCGGCATCGCCGTCGTCGGCATGAACGCGTGGTGGACGCCGGAAGAAATGGCCTACGCGCTGGAAGATTCGGCGCCGAAGGTGCTGTTCTTGGATTCCGAGCGACTGGAGCGGTTGCGTGAACGTCCGGACCTTGCGGGCAAGTTCAAGCTGGTCGGCGTGCGCCTCGGCCAGCCGGCGAGCGATGTGACGCCGTGGGCAGATGTCGTGTCCGGCGGCGGCGCGATGCCGGACGTGACGGTCGATCCGGACTCGGATGCCTGCATCTTCTACACCTCGGGCACGACCGGCTTTCCCAAGGGTGCCCAGCTGACGCATCGCGGCTGCGTGTCGAACCTGTTCAACATGATGTTTGCGGCTGCCTCGTCGGCGCTCGCCGTGGAGCGGGCGACCGGGGTCGCGCCGCCGGCGACGCCGCCGGTGCCGGTGACACTGATCACGACGCCGCTGTTCCATGTGACCGCCAACAATTGCGGCGCCTATGCTGCGACGGCGGCCGGCGGCGCGCTGGTGCTGATGTACCGCTGGGAAGCCGGCGAAGCCCTACGCCTGATCGCGCGCGAGCGGGTGACCGGCATGAGCGGCGTGCCGGTGATGGCCCGCGAACTGATCAACCATCCGGATTTCGCGACGACCGACACATCCAGCCTTCTGGCCCTCGCCGGCGGCGGCGCGCAGGTTCCGCCCGATCTGGTGGCGAAGATTGAATCTAAAGTCGCGACGGCGCGGCCGGGCACCGGATACGGCATGACGGAGACCTGCGGCATCATCACGTCGATTTCCGGCGACTTCTTTGTCGACAAGCCGGACAGCGCCGGCCCCTGGATGCCGACATTCGAAGCCAAGTGCGTTGACGATAATGGCGATACGGTCGCGCAAGGTGAAGTTGGCGAGCTATGGGTTCGCGGCGCACCGGTGATCAAGGGCTACATCAACCGCCCGGAAGCGACCGCCGCCTCGATCACCGATGGCTGGCTGCACACCGGCGACATCGCGCGCATCGACGAGAACGGCTTCATCTTCATCGTGGACCGCAAGAAGGACATGGTGCTGCGCGGCGGCGAGAACGTCTACTGCGCGGAAGTGGAAGGGGTGATCTACCGCCAGAACGCGGTGGCGGAGTGCTGCGTGTTCGGTGTGCCTGACGACCGGCTTGGCGAAGAGGTGGGTGTCGCAGTCGTGCTGAAGCCGGGCGATACGCTGACCGAAGACGAACTGCGCGCGCATTGTGCGGGGATCATGGCGAAGCACAAGATTCCGCGTTACATCTGGTTCCTCGACGAAGCCCTGCCGCGCAACGCCAGCGGAAAATTCCTGAAGCGCGAACTGCGTGACCGGCTCGCGCCAAAGGGCGTGACGGCCTGAGGTCAGGCTGCCCGTTTGCGACTACCGCAGCGGCTGTTCAGAACGAAAAACGGCTCGGTGAAATTCCAAATGCGCGCTGGAACATCGCGCAGAATGCGCTGGCGCTGTCATAGCCGACATCCATCGCGACCGCGGTGACGCTGGTACCGGTCGACAAAAGCGAGAGCGCTTCGAGCAGCCGGACCTGCTGACGCCACAGGGCGACGCCCATGCCCGTTTCGCGCTTGAACGCCCGGGTGAAGCTGCGACGGCTCATGCCCGCCAGATCGGCCCAGTCGTCAATGTCCCGGCGGTCGGAGGGATGATCAATGATTTCACGGCAGACCCGGACGAGGCGGGGATCGGTCGGCATGGGGGCAGCGTACGGAACCTTCGGAGAGGCGAGCAGCTCGCTGATCAGCAAACTGACGATCTGTCCTTCGCGTCCATCGATATCGTAGCAGGGATCAAAGTGCGTCACTTCCAGGATCAGAGCCTTCAGAAGCGTGCCGACCTCGACGATGTGGCAATCAGGATCTTCGCGCTCATACCTCGGATCAATATACAGCGTTCGCAGTGAAACCGGTCCGCGGCACGACACTTCATGGCGCACCTGGCTGGGGATCCACACAGCGCGCTGCGGCGGAATGACAAACGTGGTCTTGTCCGTGACGACAGACATCACACCGCTGGACGCATAGAGCAGCTGGATGCGTTCGTGAGAGTGCGCACTGTCGACGAAGCCAGCCGGATATTCGTCGGCGAGCCCGACAACCGGGCGCAGGTTCAGGTCGAGTTCGTGGGTGCCCTTCATGTCGTCCTCGTGGAAATCGGGCCAGACCTCGAAAGGATGCCACGCAGTTTTCCGGCTACAAGATAGTGTAGTCCGGACTGGCCCGATTGAGCAACAAGATGACCTGATTTCGCCTGAATGGCCAATAAAAGCGGCAAATGTGGCCAGAAATCACGCAGTCACGCCCTGCCGGGCCAAGCCGCAGGCAGGCGCGGAAGACCTAGTAGGCGACGGACAAGACGACGCCCATTGCCCCACCGGCGGACTTCGATGCCTGGATGCCGCCGCCGGCAAGATGGCGCACGAATGCTTCCTCATCAGCCACGTCCACGCGCCCATAGACGGCCACACTTGCATTTGGCGAGACGGCTTTCGCGAAGCCGACCTCAGCGCCGCCATAGGAGCGATCAGCGTCCTCACCGCGATTGTTCACGAACCCGCCCCGCGCCAGAGCATAAATTGTCCAGTCGTCGTTCACCCATTCAGGCCCGGCCACCAGCTCGAGCCCCCAGCATTCGTGTTCGGTGTCGTAGAAGCCGGAAATTGCAGGCTCCAGCGCCCGGTCGAACGTCACGGCGGCTGCCAGTTCGAGGCCAGACTTGGTGTCCGCGCCGGGAAAGGTCAGCCAATTGGCGGCGATGTCGAGTTCGTAACCTTCGCCGGCCCAGACGGCGCCCATTGTGTAGTCCACTTCGTCGTCGAACGCCGATTGATGGGGACCGAGCGGCGCGAGCCGGTACACGGCGCCATAGACCATCACTTCTCCGATTTCCGCTTCAAGCCCAAAGGTCGCCTCCGCAACACCGGCGGCAATCTGCTCTCCGCGATCATTGAGAGCGGACGACACGGCGATGTCCGCAAAGAAACGGTGCTCGCGTGCGCTGGCTTCGGATGCAAGGCAGGTGAAGGCCGCAATGGCTGCGATGATCGTACGCATGGCTGTTGTCTGACCTCGAAATCTGCGTTCATCCGTCTGGACGCAGATTGGCGCAGTCAGCGTGCTCGCACTAACTCGGTCAGGTCGTCATCATCATAGATCCGGCCATTCTTCACCACGCGAAAGATATCGAGCGTGGCGCGGATGTCTTCGACCGGATCGGAATTCAGTATCAGCAGGTCGGCAAGTTTTCCGGGCTCAAGGCTGCCAAGCTGGTGGTCGCGGCCGATCACGGTGGCACTGCCCATGGTGGCGGCCCAGAGGGTCTCCGCTGGGGTCCACCCGCCTTCAACATAAGCCTGCATCTCCCAATGCGTGCCAAAGCCGGGAATGTCGCCATGTGCACCAACGCCGACGAGGCCGCCCTCGCGGAACATCCTGGCCGCACTCTCTGCCGACACCGGGTAGTGATACTGGCATGCCGGCAGGGCCGGGTCGGACTTGAACTTGCCTTCCCGGTACCATTGCGGCGCAAAGCGCGCGTATTTCGCGTCTCCCAATGGATGGCGCTTCGAGATGAATACCTTGTCCGCCGGCAAGCCGCCGTGCGTGATCATCAGCGTAAGGACGGACGACGTTCCGCTTTCGGCGAACAGACGCGTGACATCGCCGTGGAGGAATGGAGGCGGCATGGCGTGCTCGACCCCGCCGTAGCCGTCGAGAATTTGGGTGAGGTCCAGTTTGAAGGACAAGGCGCCTTCAGTCGTGACCGTCATGCCGAGCTCGTTCGCAGTCTCGACGATCCACTGCCGGACGCGCCGGTTGCCGGACCGGTACTGCTTGATGTTCGACAGGCGGTAGTCGTCGCGGTAATGCGCGAGTACGGCCCGGACCTGTTCCTTCGACCGGAAGTCATTGTAGTCGAAGATCGCCGGTCCGGTTGTGAACAGCCGGGAGCCGGTCACTTCGCCGGCTTCCACGAAATCCTGATAGGTCAGCATGTCGATGGTCAGCGAAGACGGATCGAACAATGTGGTGACACCGTATGCCAGACCGGTCCGCAGTCCCCAGGCCGACGTGTCGAGAACTTCACGGCGGATGTCGGCCACGTGGTAGTGGGCATCAATGAGACCCGGGACAATGAATTTGCCGCTTGCGTCGAGTGTCGGCGTTCCTGCCGGCACTGACAGCGCCCCGCGAGGCGCCAGCGCGGCGATCCGGTTCCCGTCCAGCAATAGGTCGAGATCCTGCCAAGCACCGGGATCAGCGCGGTCCGACATCGTCAGTACACGTCCGCCGGCGACCAATACAAGTCCGGCAGGCTGGTCGCGCGGCACTTCGACCGGCACGTCCCGGCCCGATGTTGCTTGTCCTCCGCGGCGATCTGAAAACACGACGTCCGACATCGCAAGCGTGTAGAGGCGCGAACCCGCTGTCCAGAAAATCGACTGCCCGTCATCGGACCATCCGAAATAGTCGGCGCCCCCGTCAGTGAGCTGGACGTGAAGTCCTGCAGGCTCGGACAAGTCGAAGGGATCGCCGCCTGAAGCGACCGGCGCGTAGAGGTGAAGCTGATGCGCGATCTGCGCCAGGGCCCATTTGCCATCCGGCGACACGCGGAGATCATCGGCCGCTGCAGGTCCATCCGCGAAATACCAGTTCGGACCGTTAGCCTGCGTCACGAGCCTGCGGTCTCCGCCTGCAAACGGTACCGCTTCAACGCCCTTGTCCGTGTTGAACAGCACGTCCGTCTCGCCGGCGCCGAAGTGCGGCTTTCCGCCGATCCGACCGCTGGCGATCACGCGCGCGGGCGCGCCGTCCAGAGAGATGACAACCAGCTCGGCGTCGCGCAGTTGGCCGTATTCCATATAGGTCGTGCGCCGCGCCTCGGCCGGCGAGCGGACGACGACGAGCGACGTGCCATCCGGCGTGAAAGACGGGTGCGAGTAGAAAAAATCTCCGTCCGCCACGCGCACGTGCGCGTTGCCGTCCGACTGCGACACCCAGACGGCACCACCCTGCTCCGACGACCAGCTGACATAGGCGAGCGACTTGCCGTCCGGCGACCAATCCGGCTGGTAGCCCTTGAGGCCGTCCGTGCGAAGCAGGCGCGGCGCGCCTTCGGAAATGCCGGCGGTGTAGATCTGCCCGATCGCGGAAAACGCGATCATTGAATTGTCTGGCGAAAGGTCCGGCGCCATGATCAATCTCGCCTTGACGGGGCCGTCCTCGAAGGCCGCGCCGTGCCGCGCCAATGCGCCGAGCTTCTGCTCGACCCGGGCAGTGAACGGAATCTTCTGCGCATCACCTGTCGCGAGCGAGACCCTTTCGATGCCGCCCCCGCGATTGATCACGATTGCGCTGCTGTCGGGCAGGAAATCGTAGCGGGGGATCGCATCGTGCGTCAGCGCGGCAAGGACGGAATCCGGATCGGTCGCACCAAGCGTCGTTGTCTCGCCGGAGCGCAGATCCCTCGAGCGCAAGACGGTCACGCCGCCGCGGCGCTCGGCAAACACGAGGCGCGTGCCATCGGGTGATATGGCGGGGCGCACCTTCGGAACCCCCAGGCCTTCTTCGGTCTGGGAGGGCACCAGCGTCGTCGCGGCGCCGGTTGTGAGGTCGATCCGGTCGATGCCCCATGCCGAAATTGAATCGAAGGAAGCTGTGTCTTCGCGCAAGGTTGCGGCGACAGCGAAGGTACCATCGGGACTAAACCGGGCGCCCAATACGCTCGTGCCGGATTCAGCCTGATTGTCCACGATCTCGACGACGTTGCCGACGCTGCCCTGCACAGGTTCAAACTGCCACAATTCATAGACGTTCCGGCCTGGCCAGTAGCGGGACACCAGTATCGAACGCCCGTCCGGCGACCATTCTGGCGATACGAATGTCGGATCATCATTATACGGACTGATCTGGCGGGGGTGGCTACCATCGGCGTCCATCAGCCAGAGGTTTTCTGCCCCTGAACGATCGCTCAGGAAAAGGATGGAATGCCCGTCCGGCGAGAAGACCGGCTGGGTGTCCAGCGCAATGCCGCTGGTGAGGCGGCGCGCATCGCCGCCGTTGATCGGCAAGGCATAGATGTCGCCCAGCAGGTCGAAAACGATCCGTGAACCGTCTGGCGCTACGTCGATTGAAAGCTCGGTGCCTTCAGTGGTGTCAAAGGATACGGTGCGGCTTCCCTCAAAGGGCAGCGTCTGGCCGGGCGCAGCGTATGGCGTCGATGGACGGCCTGATATCCCCTCAGAAGTGCCTTCCGGCCAGGCAGGCGGCGGCGCGTCGTCGTGTATCCAGGAGCGGCAAGCTGCCAGCACGAGCGCGATGGTCAAAACCAGAAGACCGGCCCTGAACGTTGCGGCATGCCGTCCGTTCGAGCCGGTCTTCCAGTTCATTCAGTGCATTCCTCAGAACTTGCGCGTGACCGTCGCGATGATCTGGCGGCCGGCGCCGTAGGTACAGCCCGCGGGGCCCGAGCAGCGCGCAACGTATTGTTCGTCAAAGATGTTCGAACCGTTGAGCGCGAAGCGCCAGCTTTCGGTGTCGTAGCGAATGATGGCATCGAACAGGGTCGATTCCTCGCCAGCATAGACGACCGGGTTGAACGGGCCCGGCAATGCACCCTGGCTTTCGCTGGTGTAGCGCACGCCGCCGCCGAAACCGAAGCCGGACAGCAAGCCGCCGCGCACCGTGTAGTCGACGAACAAGGATGCCTTGTTCTCCGGCGTGACAGGGAGCTCAGCGCCGACTTCAGCTGGCGTCTGGCTCTTGGTCACTTCGCTGTCCGTGACGCTGAACGAGGCGTTGATCGAGAGACTGTCGTTGATACGGCTGACGGCTTCGAACTCGATGCCGTTCACTTCGACTTCGCCCAGCTGCGTGCCGAACACCGGCGTGATCGACGGGGACGTGGACACGAGATTCGACTGCTTGATCTGGTAGGCGGCCGCGGTGAGCAGCAGCTCATAGCCATCCGGCAGGCCACGCGCGTCATACTTGATGCCGGCCTCGACTTGCTCGCCTTCGCTCGGATCGAACTCCTTCAGCGTCACCGAGTCCGTGCCAAGCACCGGTTCGAACGACGTGGCGTAGCTGACGTAAGGCGCAAATCCGTTGTCGAACACATAGTTGCCGCCGACACGATAGGTGAACTTCTCCTGATCGGTTTCGGTGCTGGCCGCATTGTTTTCGATCGTCACCCAGTCCTGCCGCGCGCTGAGCGTCAGGAACAGTTTGCCCAGTCCGATATGGTCCTGAACGTAGAGGCCGGTCTGCTTCAGCGTCTGGTCATTGAAAGCCGACGGGTAACCAGGCTCCAGTATCGCCTGCGGGGCGTAGACGGGATTGAACAGGTCAATCTGGTTGGCGAAGATGAAGCCGAAGTCCGCCTTGTTCTCCACCCGGCGGTAATCCACCCCGGCGATGATCTGATGCGACATGCCGCCGGCATCGAGATCGAAATCGAACCGGTTGTCCGACGTCAGGCTTTCGACGGCCTCGCGATAGGAGAAGTTGTACTGCTGGACCGTGCGATAGTCATCCGGCACGCCATTGAAATCGGCATCGACCAGACCGCCGCCGCCATAGATTCCGGTCGGCGTGTCTTCCTCATAGTCATTGAACTTGGTGTTGGAGACGAAGGAGACCGTGTCCGAGAAGTCGTGGACGAGCTCGTAGCCGAACGACCATTGGTCGCGTTCGTAGCGGTTGTTCGGGTCACCAAGGTTGGTGGACGGATCAATGCTGCCGAGCGGGTTCGGCAGCAGCGTTCCGAATACCGGCAGGAAGCCATTGGTATCGCCCAGCACTTCGTCCGTCTGGTAGTATGCAAGGCCGGTGAGCTTCGTGTCAGGCGTGATGTCCCAGGTCAAAGCCGGCGCAAACAGCGTGCGCTCGGCCGACACCAGGTCGCGCTCTGCTTCGCGGTCGAGGTAGAGGCCAGTCAGTGAATAGCTGAGCGTGTCGCTGAGCGGACCGTGGACGGTGCCAGCGATCTGCTTGTAGTCGTCGGTGCCGTATTTCGCCTGGATCTCGCCGCCGAATTCCTGATCGGGACGGCGCGAAACCTGATTGTAAAGACCGCCGGGAGGCGAGCTTCCATAGAGCGCCGAAGCGGGCCCTTTCAGGACATCGAACGATTCAAACGCGTAGAGATCGACGCCCACACTCTGGATCGAAGTCGAAACCGGCGCGGCGAGGCCGTCGATATATTGTTTCGGCGTGAAGCCGCGGACCGTGACGAAGTCGTAGCGGAGATCGGGACCGTAGTTTTCGCCGAATGCGCCAGACGTGTAGCGGACCGCCTGCTGGGCATCGATGAAGGCGAGGAGGTCAATCTGGTCGCGCGTGATGACCGACACCGACTGCGGAGTCTCGATCAGCGGAATGTTGGACTTGTTCGCGGTTGCCCCGTCCTGCGGAACATAGTCCGGCGCGATAACGATGACCGTTTCCTGTACGCTGACGGCATCATCGGCGGCCTCTTGTGCCACTGCGGACGGCGCCAGGAAGGTGAGACCTGCCGCTGCCCCCAGCAGCGTTGCCTTGAAGAAATGTGCCGATTGGCGATTGAACTGCGCCATGATTCGAACCCCTGCTGCTTTCCTGTTCGCCTATCGCGAACTCAAGCAGAAGTTAACAGGCCTGCACAGTCCTGTATTTCGGCTTCGGGTCTCGAACTGTTCCTAAATGGCCAAACTCGGGAAGTCCCATGCAGGCGCCGCTGGCCCCTGACCCGATGAAGGCAATCTTCGGCCCGCCGCCTTCTGGCGATGCCGGGCGAGTGCGGCTATCGTGACCTCAAATTTGGCATCGGAATCTGAACATGGCAGCAGCCGCAACCAAAAACAGCTGGCTCTTCATTCACCGGTGGTTCGGGATCGTAACTGCTGCATTCCTGTTCCTGGCGGCGATAACCGGCACGGTGCTAACCTTCCGGGCGAGTCTCGACCGCTGGGTCAACGGCGACCTTCTAGTATATCAGGGGGACGCTGAAGACCGCCTGCCCGTGATCGAACTGGTTTCCCGTTTCGAGGCAGCCCATCCCGAACTCCAACTCGTCGGCTTTCCGCTGAATCCGGGCACGGACGATAACCTTGCGGTTTCTGTTGCGCCCAAACCCGGCGGAGCTGAGGTCACCGAGCGAGAAATGTTTCTCGACCCTGCAACCGGCGACGTTGTCGGTGCGCGGAGCACTGAACCAGGTTTCACGGGCCGGCAGATCGTGCCCCTCCTCCTGGAGTTTCACTTTAACCTGCTGACCGGAGATGCCGGGCGGATATTCATGGGTTTCATGGCGCTCGGCTGGCTCGTGAGCGCGTTTGTAGGCCTCTACCTCACCTTGCCCCGAAAGGGTCCGTTCCTGAAGAACTGGGCACCGGTCTGGACTTATAGCCCGAAGCGGTCGTTCGCGCGGCAGATGCTGGACCTGCACCGCGCAAGCGCCCTTTGGTTGTATCCGCTGCTCATCGCGTTGGCATTCACCTCCGTTGCCATCAATTTTTTCAGCGAGTTCTGGGACCCGTTCTCGACCTGGGTTTCGCCGCTGAAACGGACTTTGTTCAATCTGGATGCGCCTTTTCCTGAAGGGGCCGTGCCGCAACTCTCCTACGGCGATGCGCTCGCGCTCGCGCAGCACCAGGCATCGCAGGCCGGCATGACGTGGCAACCCGCGACGATGCTGTATTACCCGAACTGGGATCTTTACGGCGTCACGTTCAGTGACAATGGCACTTTGAACTACAAGGCCCTCGGTCCGATCTACTACTACTTCAGCGGCGCAAACGGCGCCTTTGTGCACGAGGTCAATCCGTACACAGACAGCGCCGGCCTTGTCATGATCCGCATGATCTATCCCATCCATAGCGGCGAGACCGCCGGACCGTTCGGCGTGTTTGTTGTTGCGGTCCTGGGCATCGCCACGGCTCAGCAGTGCATCACCGGCATCTGGGTGTGGCTCAAGAAGCGCGGCCCGAGAATGGCCGCGAAGAAAGCTTCCCGTGCCTCGCTCGCCTGAACGGTAGGGCTCGACGCGTTTCCAATCCACGACCAACACAAAGCGTTGACACATGACAGCAATTCCCGCCTCGAAGCAGACCGACATCGATCCTGACGTTCTGGCCTTCGTGAACCGCACGTCGGCAGACTCCGCAGCGCTGGCCGGCAAGGAGCCGGTATCGATTTCCCGGCGCCGCGAGATCGCCGAACAGGTGCGTACACCCTGGGCGCGGGGCGGCCCCGACATGACCGCGACCCATATGGTCAATGTCGGCCCCCGCAGCGTCCGGGCGCGAATCCACATACCGAGCGCCGGGGCGCAGCGCGGCACGTTGATCTATCTGCACGGTGGCGGATGGATGATCTTCAGCATCGACACACACGACCGGTTGATGCGCGAATACGCAGAGCGCGCCGGGTGCGCCGTGATCGGTCTCGACTATTCGCTGGCGCCGGAACATCGCTTCCCCACGCCGCTGGACGACGTTGACGCCTGTCTTGACTGGTTGGCTGAGCACGGGCGCGCTTACGGGCTCAACACGGCACAGGTCGCGCTGGGCGGCGACTCGGCAGGTGCCAATCTCGCCTTGTGCGCGACCTTGCGCAGGCGGGACCGCGGGCAAACCCTGCCCTGTGCCCTGCTGCTGAACTATGCGGCGCTGGATCTCAAGCCGCGAGCCTCATGGCACCGGTATGACGGCGATCCCTATATGCTGGGTGCGGCCGAAATGCAGGATTTCTGGCGGGGCTATCTCGGCACTGCGACGACCGATGATCCGTATGCGCGGCCGCTGCTGGCCGATCTCGCCGGTCTGCCGGCCGCGCATCTTTGTGTCGCCGAATGCGACATCCTTCTGGATGAAAACATTGAATTGCGCGACCGGCTCCAGCGCGCCGGCAGCGAAGTCTCCTGCAAGATTTACCCGGGCGCCACGCACAGCTTTCTCGAAGCAGCGCGCAGCTCCAAGCTGGCCGACCGCGCGATCGGCGATGCCGCGACGTGGCTCGCGAAGCAGCTTGAAGCATGAGTTCCGCGTTCGAACGCGTTGAACCCGCCGACATCGTGCGTTTTGTCGGCGAGAACCCGCTTGCGTGGATCGTACCGTCGCGGTCGCCCGCCGACGCCGTGTTGATGCCGCTGTTGATGGAAGTCGGCGCGGACGGCGCACCTGATTCTCTTCTCGGCCACCTGCCTCGCAAAGCGCCGGTATGTGAGGCGCTCACCGGCTCGCCGCGCGCGCATTTCCTGTTCCTCGGTCCGCATGCCTACATCCCGCCGGGATGGATTTCGAAACCAGGCTGGGCGCCAACCTGGAACTTCGTGTCGCTGAAAGTTGCAGGACTGCTGGAATTGGACGAAAGCCTGACCGACTTCGCGGTGACGCGGCTCGTCGAGCATATGGAGGGAAATGACGCAGGCGCCTGGACGGTCGATGAGATGGGAGACCGGTTCCACATGTTGACGAAGGGGATCATCGGTTTCCGTGCACGGATCGACACACTCGTCCCGCGATTCAAGGTGGGACAGGACGAAACTGTTCAGTCTGCGAATGAGATCCGACACGGACTGTCGGATCATCCGCTGGCGCGCTGGATGGACCACTGAAAGCGCGGTCTGGCCCGATGCCGAAAGCGAAAGTCCCGCACGCGAGGGCACGCCGATCTGCGCATTGATAAATTGGTGAACCTGTCCCGCTCCCGCATGAGGTTCACGTGCCCCCTCCTCCCAACCATCCTGTACGTGACTTTGCGCCCGGCTCGGCGGAGCGCGCATCGCTCACCGAAGAAATCCATCGCCAGCGATCGATGCCGCGGCGGATCCTGCCGCGGATAGGTGGACGCGACGTTGAGACCGGCCGCAGCGTCGCGCTCCACGAGCCGCATGCCCATAGACTTTCGCTCGGCAGCTATGAGTCCGCCGGCGCTGTAGAGGCCGAGTCGGCGATCAAGGCGGCGATGGCCGCCCGGACGGACTGGTCGCGCATGTCCGCATCAGCGCGGCGCGCTGTTTTCCTCAGGGCGGCGGAATTGCTGGCCGGTCCATTCAATGCCCGTTTGCTCGCGGCGACGATGCTGCAGCAAAGCAAGACGGCTTTCCAGGCTGAGATCGATGCGTCCTGCGAACTGATCGACTTCCTGCGGTTCAATGTGGCTTTCGCTGAGCAGATTGACGAGATCCAGCCCGTATCTACGCTTGCGGAGCGCAATCGGCTGGAGCAGCGCGGGCTCGATGGTTTTGTGTTTGCAGCTTCCCCCTTCAACTTCACTGCCATTGCCGGAAACCTCAGCCTCGCGCCGGCTCTGATGGGAAACACGGTTGTGTGGAAGCCGTCGGAACGATCCGTATACAGCGCGGCTTTCCTGATGGACCTGTTCGAGACTGCCGGCATGCCGCCGGGCGTCATCAACATGCTGCCGAGTGCCGAGCCGGCCGTCATTGGCGACGTGGTTCTCAAACATACCGATCTCGCAGGCGTGCACTTTACAGGCTCGTCTGCAGCATTCGACAGGATCTGGCGTTCCGTCGGATCAAGCGTCTCGAGCTATCGCAACTATCCGCGACTCGTAGGCGAAACCGGCGGAAAGGATTTTGTCGTTGCGCACGCATCGGCCGATGTTGGCGCGCTTGTGACGGCATTGGTGCGCGGGGCCTTCGACTACCAGGGCCAGAAATGTTCGGCGGCGAGCCGCGCCTATATTCCTGAAAGCCTATTCGCCGAAGTCTGCGAACGGATGGTTGCCGCCATAGAGCGGCTCAAGATCGGCGATGTGACGGATTATGGGCATTTCATGGGCGCCGTGATCGACGAGCGCGCGTTTGATGGGCTAGGCCGCGCCATTGCCCGAGCAGAGGCTACCTCCGGCCATCGCAAGATTGCAGGTGGCGCGCCTTCAAAGACGGAAGGTTGGTTTGTTCCGCCTCACGTGTTCGCATGTGATGATCCAAAGTCGCCGCTGATGACCGAAGAATTGTTCGGCCCCGTGCTTGGCATTTATGCGTACCCGGACCATCGCTTTGCTGAGGTGCTGAAACTGATTGATTCATCGACGCCCTACGCCCTGACTGGCGCCGTTTTCGCCAGCGACCAGGCAGCACTCAACCTCGCCGCAGAAGCGCTGCGAGATGCTGCCGGCAACTTTTATATCAACGACAAGCCGACAGGTGCGGTGGTCGGCCGCCAGCCCTTCGGCGGTGCCCGGCGCAGCGGCACCAACGACAAGGCCGGTAGCATCTTCAACCTGCTGCGTTGGACATCACCTCGCACGATCAAGGAAACTTTCGTGCCCGCGCAGAGCCCGCTGTATCCCCACATGCTCGCCTGACGTTCAGAAACTAGCCCAGACTGGGCAAGTCGAGTCGATGCGCGCGGGCAGCTTCAATGGCGATGTCGTATCCAGCATCTGCATGCCGCATCACGCCGCTGGCCGGATCATTCCAGAGCACGCGCTCGATGCGGCGAGCGGCATCTTCGGTTCCGTCGCAGCAGATCACCATGCCGGCGTGTTGCGAATATCCCATGCCGACCCCGCCGCCATGGTGCAACGATACCCAGGTCGCGCCTGACGCCGTGTTGAGCAAGGCGTTAAGCAGTGGCCAGTCAGACACCGCATCCGATCCGTCCTTCATCGCTTCGGTTTCGCGATTGGGCGAAGCGACAGAACCGCTGTCGAGGTGGTCACGGCCGATCACCACCGGCGCTTTCAATTCACCCCTGGCTACCATCTCGTTGAAAGCGAGGCCGAGTCGGTGGCGGTCGCCCAGACCAACCCAGCAGATGCGGGCGGGAAGACCCTGAAAGTGGATGCGCTTGCGCGCCATGTCGAGCCAGTTGTGGAGGTGGGCGTCATCCGGCATCAGCTCCTTCACCTTTTCATCGGTGCGGTAGATGTCCTCGGGATCGCCTGACAAGGCAGCCCACCGAAAAGGACCAATGCCGCGACAGAACAGTGGACGGATGTAAGCCGGCACGAAACCGGGGAAGTCGAACGCATTCGCCACGCCCTCGTCGAAAGCTACCTGCCGGATGTTGTTCCCATAGTCGACCGTCGCAACGCCGCGTGCGCGGAACTCGAGCATCGCGCGGACATGCTCGGCCATCGATGCTCGAGCTTCACCTTCCACACGCTTTGGGTCCGTGCGGCGAAGTTCTTCCCATTTCTCTATGGTCCAGCCTTTGGGCAGGTAGCCATTTACCGGGTCGTGCGCCGACGTCTGGTCGGTCAACAGGTCCGGCAAGCGCCCGCGCGCCAGGATCTGCGGCAGGACTTCACAGGCATTGCCCAGCAGCCCGACCGACTTCGCCGTTCCGCTCGCGCAAGCCTCGTCGATCATGTCGAGCGCCTTGTCGAGATCGTCTGTCCACGCATCGAGATAGCCCGTACGCATGCGCATTTCGATCCGCGAAGGCTGGCACTCGACGGCGAGGCAACTGGCGCCTGCCATGACGGCCGCCAATGGCTGTGCGCCGCCCATGCCGCCCAGACCGGCAGTCAGAAGCCACCGTCCTTTCAGATCTCCGCCAAAATGCTGACGGCCCATCTCGACGAAAGTCTCGTACGTGCCCTGCACAATGCCCTGCGCGCCGATATAGATCCAGCTGCCGGCCGTCATCTGGCCGTACATCATCAGCCCTTTGCGATCGAGCTCATGGAAATGGTCCCAGTTTGCCCATTTCGGAACAAGGTTCGAGTTCGCCAGCAGGACGCGCGGCGCATCCTTGTGGGTACGGAAGACACCCACAGGCTTGCCGGATTGCACGAGAAGCGTTTCGTCCTCCCGCAGGCGCCTCAGGGTTTCCACGATCTTGTCGAATGCTGGCCAGTTGCGCGCCGCCCGTCCGATACCCCCATAGACGACGAGGTCGCCCGGCCGCTCAGCCACATCCGGATCAAGATTGTTCATCAGCATACGGAGCGCGGCTTCGCTTTGCCAGTTCTGCGCGGTCAATTCGGCGCCATGCGGCGCTCGAACGACGCGTTCATTCGAAAGGTGTGTCGTGACCATGACCTCAGATCTCCTCGGCAAAATGCAGGCATGCGCCGCAGACGTCGCGCAGCACCCCTATCAATTGTTCGGCCCGCACCGGATTCCAGGGCGGCGGCCAGCCTTCATTGAAGTTGCCGTCATGCGGTTCGTCCATGTAGCCCCTGCAGGCCAGCTCCATCTGTACGGCATGAACTGAGGCACGAGGCTGTCCGTAGTGACGCACAGTCCAGCCACCACGAAAGCGCCCGTCCCTCACCGTGGGATAACTGGAGGACGCGCAAATGGCTTCGATCTGCGCGGCGAGCGATGGCGCGCAGGTTTCGCCCCGGTTCGATCCGATATTGAAAACCGGCAACAGGCCGTCGAACAATCGCGGCACCTCGGATCTGATGGAATGCGCATCGTACAGCACGACACGGCCATGCTCAGCCCTCAGACGATCAAGCTCGGCCTGGACAGCGTCATGGTAGGGCTGGAAGTATTCTCGGCGCCGGCGTTCGATCTCGTTCGCGTCGGGTTGTCGTCCAACCTTGTAAAGCGGCTCGCCGTCGAACGTGGTCGTGGGACAGAGTTCGGTTGTGGCCTGCCCCGGATACAGGGACGCCCCCGAAGGGTCGCGATTTGCATCGATTACCGACCGCGACAAGGCTGTACGGATGGTCGTCGCGCCCATGTCGTTCACAAAGCCGTACAATTGATCTACCCACCAATCAGTATCCTTTCGGGCCAGGGGAATGGACGTGAAGGCGTCTTCGATTTCCGCCGGAATTTCCCATCCCGTATGAGGAAAGGTCACGACAAGCGGCCGCGTCCCCTGCCGGATCGTCAGCCAACCGGGTGTCATGTGACCGCCACACCGGGCAAGCTCATGTCACAGGCACGCGCCACACTTCCCGAGCGGACGAGCTCGGCGGCAGCTTCGATGTCCGGATGGAAGAAGCGATCGTGATCGAGCGGCGGAATTGCGTCACGCACAAGAGTTCGAACGCGCTCCATGCGCACGCTCGATCGCAACGGGGCATGGAAGTCGCACCCCTGACAGGCGGCGAGCAATTCGATGGCGAGAACATGATCGACATTTGCGGCCATCGCCAAGGTGCGCCGCGCGCCATGCGCCGCCATCGAGACATGGTCTTCCTGGTTCGCTGACGTCGGGATCGAATCCACGCTCGCCGGAAAGGCCATTTGCTTGTTTTCCGAAACGAGCGCCGCGGCCGTCACCTGCGGGATCATGAAACCCGAATTCAACCCGGGTTTCGGCGTGAGGAACGCCGGCAGTCCGGAAAGAGCCGGGTCAACGAGCATGGCTGTCCGGCGCTCGGATATTGATCCGAGCTCGCACAATGCCATCGCGATCATGTCTGCCGCAAAGGCGACAGGCTCCGCATGAAAGTTTCCGCCGGACACGGCTTCGTCCGTTTCCGGAAATATCAGCGGATTGTCCGACACACCATTGGATTCGATCTCGAGCGTTGCAGCCGCCTGCCTCAAAATACCGAGCGCCGCCCCCGCGACTTGCGGTTGGCAGCGCAGGCAATATGGGTCTTGAACGCGGGCGTCGTTCTGCTTGTGCGAAGCACGAATGCCCGATCCGTTCATCAGTGTACGCAGCACCGCGGCACACTCGGTCTGCGAAGGATGACCTCTCAAGACATGGATACGTTCATCGAACGGGCTATCGGACCCACGGGCCGCTTCCGTCGAGAGTACGCCGATCACCAACGACGCTTGCAGCAAGCGCTCGGCTTCGAAGAGGCCAGCCAGCGCACACGCCGTAGAAAATTGGGTTCCGTTCAGAAGTGCAAGCCCCTCTTTCGGAGCCAGGGAAGCGAGCGGCGCCAGCCCTGCCGATTGCAGGCCTGTTGCCGCCGGCATTCGCTGGCCACGGGCGAACACGTCACCCACCCCGATCATGGCACACGCGACATGCGCCAGCGGCGCGAGGTCACCCGACGCGCCGACAGATCCTTTTTCCGGCACCACCGGAAGGATGTCCCGCTCCAGCATGCTCGAAAGCAGCGCCAGAGTCTCGGTACGCACACCTGAAGCGCCGCGCCCCAAACTTGCCAGCTTGAGCGCCATCATCAGACGCACAACATCGGCGCGGAGTGGCTGCCCCACACCCGCGGCGTGCGAAACAACAATGTTGCGTTGCAGTTCTTGCAGCTGTTCATTGGGAATGCGGACAGACGCAAGCTTTCCGAAGCCCGTGTTGACGCCGTAGACGGGCTCGCCGCGCGCAATGATCCTGGCAACAGAATCGGCGGAGCGCTGCACGCCTGCAAAGCAATCCGCATGCAGAGTGACTGGCGCGCCTCGCCAGATTGATCGCCAGTCTGCTAGCGTCACGGACCCTGGCCGCAGTGTTATGCCGCTCATTGCCCGCCCCATACGCGCGCATGCAGCGGGTTGACTCCGATGCCGTAGACCAGTTCAGCCGGCACATCTGCGTCCCAAATCGCAAGGTCGCAGCGTAGTCCCGGCTCGAGCCGCCCAACAGATTTCGCGAGCCCAAGGGCTTTTGCCGCATGGACCGTCACGCCATACAGGCATTCTTCCACGGTCATCCTGAACAAGGTCGCCGCCATGTTCATGGCGAGCAGGATCGAGGTCATGGGTGAGGAACCCGGATTGCAATCCGTCGCCACGGCCATCGGCACTCCCAGTCGGCGCAGCAGGTCGATCGGCGGCGGCCGCATGTCGCGCAGGAAGTAATAGGCACCCGGCAACATGACAGCCACCGTTCCTGCGCGCGCCATCGCCTTGGCCCCTGCCTCGTCCAGATATTCAAGGTGATCTGCTGACTGAGCACCATACTGCGCCGCCAGCGCGGCGCCCTGCATGTTTGACAATTGCTCTGCATGCAAACGGACTGGCAGTTGGTGGGCCCGGGCTGCCTTGAACACACGCTCTGTCTGTTCGCGCGAAAACCCTATCGTCTCGCAGAACGCATCGACAGAATCGGCCAGGCCTTCTGCTGCCACTTGCGGAATGATCTGGTCGCAGACGAAGTCAATATAGGCGTCGGGCCTGCCGTTGAATTCCGGAGGAAGCGCATGTGCTGACAGGAGCGTGGTTCGCACTGTCACCCCACATTCGGCCCCGAGCGCACGCGCGACACGCAGTTGTTTCAGCTCGTTGGCGAGGTCGAGGCCATATCCGGATTTGATCTCGACCGTGGTGACCCCTTCGTTGATCAGGCGCTGAAGGCGCGTGCGCGATTCGGCTTTCAGCCGCGCTGCATCTGCATGCCGTGTCGCCTGCATGGTCGATGATATCCCGCCGCCTGCGCGGGCGATGTCCTCGTAGGTGGCGCCGGCGAGGCGTCGTTCGAACTCCGCGGCGCGGCTGCCGGCGTAGACCAGATGCGTGTGGCAATCGATCAGACCCGGCGTGACCAATCGCCCTGCGCAATCAATCTCCTCCGCATCCGGCATTTCGGGCGCTTCGGCCGCCGGGCCCGCGAACACGATCGTCTCGCCGCGGGCGACGACAACGCCGTGCTCGATAATCCCGATGCCCGCGTCCCGCCCCGCGAACGTGACCAGCCTTGCGTTTTTCCAAAGTCTGTTCACGACCGGCACGATTGTCTCGCAGTCCACTTATGTATATACATAACAGTGATACCGGAGAAGCGTCCAGTGGGCATCGGGCAGTCGAATCAGAAATCTGTCCGGTCGAGTGACGCCTGCTTCGGACTGGCCCTCTTGCCGTCAGGCTGGGCGCGCAACGTCCGCATTTCGATGGCGGGCGGCGTCATCACCGATGTCGAAGCGGACGTTGCCACGCTCACGGCTGCGGACCGCCAAAAGATCGTGCTTCCCGGCATGGCAAACCTGCACTCGCATGCTTTCCAGCGCGGCATGTCCGGACTGACCGAGTTCCGGAGTTCGACCGAGGACAGCTTCTGGTCCTGGCGGGACTTGCTCTACAAGTTCGTCCGATCGGGCGATCCCGCCGACATCGAGGCCATCAGCGCCATGGCGTTCTGCGAAATGCTGGAGGGCGGCTTCACCCGCGTCGCGGAATTTCACTACCTTCATCATGGTGCGGACGGTGCGCCGTTTTCCGATCCGGCTGAAATGTCTGCCCGCATCGTTGCCGCTGCGCGGACATCCGGGATCGGCCTCACTTTGCTGCCAGTGTTCTACGCCCATTCAGATTTTGGAGGCGCCGCGCCCCTGGACGGCCAACGCCGCTTTACGAATACGGTGGACGGATTTTGTGCACTCGCCGCATCCGCCGCCGACCATTGCCGGACCCTGCCGGACGCCGTGGTCGGATTCGCGCCCCACAGCCTGCGCGCGACAACTCCGGAGCAACTCACAGCGTTGTGCCGGCGCCTGCCCGGCGGCCCCGTCCATATCCATGTCGCTGAACAGGTGAAGGAAGTGGAGGCCTCGATCGCCTGGTCGGGCGCACGGCCCGTCGAATGGTTGCTGGCGAATGCAAACGTCGACGAGCGCTGGTGCCTCATCCACGCGACGCACACGACGCCCGCCGAGCGACGCGCCATCGCGGCGTCAGGGGCGGTCGCCGGCCTTTGCCCCATCACCGAAGCCAATCTTGGCGACGGGATTTTTGAACTCAGCGATTTCATCGACTCAGGTGGCCGCTTCGGGGTCGGGTCCGATTCCAACGTGTCAATCTCGGCGGCGGACGAGTTGCGCATGCTCGAGTATTCGCAGCGTCTCAACGTCCGCCGGCGAAACGTCGTTACCTCTCCGCATTCTCACTCGACCGGCCGAGCGCTGTTCGAGCGGGCATCCCGGGGTGGGGATCAAGCAGTCGGCGTCCAGAGCGGACTGCGGCCCGGATTGTCTGCAGATTTCATTGTGCTCGACCACTTCCGCGATATTGACTGCGCTGCAGATCCAGACCGCATTCTTGACCACTGGGTCTTCGGCCAGGCGCGTTCGAAGTTATCCGAGGTCTGGCGACGCGGCGTCCGCGTGGTGCAGGACGGCCGGCACATCGATCGTGAAGGCATCGAGGCCCGGTTCACACGCGCCATGGAGCGGCTTGTCTGATGTCCAGCCCCCCGCCCCTGCAAAGCGCCAAAGCAACAAACCACCCCTTGCACGAGCAAATTCGGGCATCGATCGAGCGCAAGATTCTGACGGGCGCGTTGAAACCCGGTGACAGGATTCCGTTCGAACACGAACTGATGGAATCGTTCGACTGCTCACGCATGACGGTCAGCAAAGCGCTCGCCGGCCTGGTCAGCAAGGGCCTGGTCGTTCGCCGCCGGCGCGCCGGCTCATTCGTTGCGCACCCGCCCAGCGCATCGACTTTGCTGGACGTGCCCGACATCCAGGCCGATATACAGGGGCGCGGACTGGACTACGCTTACCAGTTGCTGAGCCGGCGCCTTCGCGCACCACTGGCGTCCCGGAGAGAAGAATGCGAACTGGCAAAAGGCGGCCAGTTGCTTGACCTGGCATGTTTGCACGTCGCGGGCGGGACGCCATTTGCGTACGAGAGTCGCTTGATCAGTCTCGAAACGGTGCCTGATGCACGCATGGCGGATTTTTCAGTCTCGCCGCCCGGCACCTGGTTACTGGATCATGTGCCGTGGTCGCAGGCCCAGCACCGCATTTCCGCGGCGGCATCCGACGCGCGACTTTCAAAATTGCTCGATGTTTCGATCGGGGCGCCGTGCCTCGTTCTTGAACGGACCACATGGCACGGAAACCGGCCAGTCACGCAGGTGCGCCAAACCTTTCCGGGTGAACGTCATGCTTTTCTGGGCGCATTCTCCCACACTTGAAGCGGTTTGCCCTCATCTTTGCAAAACAGCATCCGGCAAGACGTCCCGAGCAGTTAGGTCGGCCAACATGCCGCCCACCGCCGAAGTTTCAGGCGCAAACACCCTCAGCACCGCTAGCCCGCTTTCGTGAGCGGGGATGTAGCCGCCGTCGCGGCCTCACCTTTCGGGGCATGGGATTGACTTCACTCACGGATGAGCGAATGTTTTTCGAGGGTGGCGAGCACCGCTTGAAGACGGCCAGTTGAGCCGCCGGCAAAAGGATAGAATGCCCCGCTCCTCGGCGCGGGACCAAGCGATCAACAACAGGCAGTTTCGAACCTAGTCGCCTGACCGACAGGCGAAGGTGAGGACCTCGAAATGGCTTCGGAGCGACCGCGACCCAAACAAAAAACTAAGTGGGGAAGAGAATGAACGATAACACAATCGGCAACCAATCGGCCCAACCAACCATTGCCCAAGCAAAGGAAGACAGCACACCGTATTCCAGCGGCTTGTACCGTTACTATGTGCTCGCGATCCTCACCATCGTCTACGTCTTCAACTTCGTCGACCGCCAGCTCCTCGTCATCTTGCAGGAGCCGATCAAGGCCGAGCTCGGCCTGTCGGACACGCAGCTCGGGCTGCTTACAGGATTCGCCTTTGCGCTTTTCTACGTCATCTGCGGCATTCCGATTGCGCGCTGGGCCGACAAGGGTGTCCGGCGAAGCATCATTGCGCTTGCGCTCACCGTCTGGAGTCTGATGACCGCGCTGTGCGGGCTGGCCGGCAACTACGTCCACCTTGTGCTTGCCCGGATCGGTGTCGGGGTCGGGGAAGCCGGCGGCAGCCCCCCTGCCCACTCGATGATCTCCGACATCTTCAAGCCGGCCAACCGCGCGCTGGCGCTGTCGATCTATTCCATCGGCATCTATATCGGCATGCTGGTCGGCTTCAGCGTTGGCGGCTGGCTCGCGGATGCCTTCAACTGGCGCCTCGCCTTCTTCGTTGTCGGCTTTCCGGGCGTCGCGCTCGCGGCGATCCTCTACTTCACGGTCAAGGAGCCGATCCGGGGCTGGTCCGAAGGCAAGCCGCCGTCTTCGATCGACGCGCCGCCGATCACGACCGTTGCAAAACTGCTCTGGACGCGGGTTTCGTTCCGCCACATCGCCCTGGCGGCCAGCCTGCAGGCTTTCCTCATTTACGGGATCGGCAATTGGCTCCCGTCCTACTTCCAGCGCGACTTCGGCCTCAGCCTCACGACCGTGGGAACCTGGATGGCCCTGACGGCCGGTTTCGGCGGCGGGTGCGGGTCCTTTTTCGGCGGCTGGCTTTCCGATAAACTCGGGGCGCGCGACGTGCGCTGGTACCTCTGGACGCCCGCCATGCTGACCTTCCTGCTGGTCCCGGTCATTTCCGTCGCGCTGACGGCCGACAAGCCGATGGTGGCGCTGATCCTGACCGCGCCCTTCAACTTCCTGACCGCGGCCTATCTCGGCGCCGTGATCGCCGTTTCCCACAGCCTCGTCAGCTCCCGCATGCGGGCCCTGACGTCGGCCGTGCTCTTCTTCGTCATCAACCTCATCGGGCTCGGTCTCGGTCCGCTCATCGTCGGCGCACTGAGCGACACTTTCAAGGCCAACGGTGTCGAGTCGCCGCTCGCCATGGCCATGTTGCTGTGCGGTGTGATCGGTGCACTCTGGGCCTGCACGCACTACCTGCTGGCAGCGCGCACCATTCGCGAGGACATCGCGAGGCTTGAGCAATGAGACCGGGCCGGCGGAGCTTTGTTGCCCTCTACGGCGCCGCCGGCCTGATTGTCTCGGCATGTCAAATGACCAAGGTCGAGGTGGTCCAAGCGGCGACGCTCACGGTTGCCGATACACCGAGCTCCGCTCAGGCTACGGACGGTCGCTATATTTCCTGGCGAGAGCATCTCATCGACGACGAAGCCACGAACGGCGGCGTTCCCATTCGCGGCGGTGACGGACTGGTGACCGCCGATATGGATGGCGACGGCTTCCTTGACGTCGTGTCGGTGCACGAGGATTCAAACCACCTGCGCATTGCGTTCGGAACGGCGGATCCGGATGTCTGGTTCAATGTCACGTTGGGCGAAGGCGACGAAGTGGCCGCCATCGAGGATGCCGCCGTGGGCGATCTCAACGGCGATGGATACCTCGACGTCGTTGCCGCCTGCGAGGAAGCCCACCTCATCTATTTCGAGAACCCCGGAACAGAGGCGCGCACGGCCAACTGGGCGCGGCTCATCCCGGAGATTACACAGGGACGCGGATCCTGGCTGCGCGTCTTCATCTCCGATGTCGACGGCGACGGCCGGATGGACGTTCTCGGCGCCAACAAGGGCGCAGCCGACATCATCGATCCCTCCCTGCCCTCGGCTGCCCGTCCGACCTCGTTGTTCCGGATCGAAGGAGACCCTCTGTCAGACGCGAGCTGGCGCGAACAGGTGCTCTCCCTGGAAGTCGTACCGAATACGGCCATGCCGGTGGACATCGACGGCGATGGCGACATCGACGTGCTCTCCGCGGCGCGCCTGCACCAGACGATGACCCTGCTCGAGAATGGCGGCCCGGGCGACGAGGGCGGCATAAAGGTCGTGCCTCATCCGATCATCATCGCGCCCGGTTTTCCTGCGCCAGAAAGCTGGCGCGGAACCTCCAACGGTTTCCAGACAGCGTTTGCCGACATTGATGGCGATGGCCGGTTGGATCTGGCCGTTGCCGTCTACGAAACGCCGTCGCCTGTGAACGGCACCCCGCTGATGGCGAACCTTGGATGGCTCAGGCAGCCTGAGTCTCTGGACGATCCGTGGACTTACTATCGGATCGGCAACATCCTGCCGGATGTCGTGATCGGGATAGCGCTCGCCGATATTGACGGCGATGGAGACTTCGACGCCATAACGGGGGGCTATTCCGGCCTGAATATCCTGAAAGGCGGATACTCCGGCGCCGCGAGGGACCACGATGAACCCGGCGTGACGGCGTCTTCATCAGTCGGACGCATCGCCTGGTTCGAGAACCCGGGCGATGCCAGCGCGGACTGGAACCGGCACGACATATCGCGGCGCGTGCGCGGCATGTATGACGCGTTCGTGCCTCGGGACATGGACGGAGACGGTGACATCGACTTCATCGCCACGCGCGGAAACAGCGGTACGAATGACGGCGTGTTCTGGCTGGAGCAGGTGAGAACCGATCAGCCCGAGGCGTCTTTCACGCCCGCGCGGAGCGACGACAGCCGCGCCTTGTCTCTTCCGCCTGCGGACTGGGCGGATCGCTACGAACAGAACATGACGTTCGTGGCGCCGAACAAGGTGGCGAAAGACTGACGGCTGCCCCTACTCGGCGGGATCGGCCCAGAGGCCGAGCTTCAGGTACCAGCCCTCGCCCTTTTCGCGCTGGGCGGTGTAGTGGCGCTCATGAAACTCGAACATGCCCGGATAGGCGTTCTCGCCCGCCTCGGAGGACTGGTCGATGCGCAGGAAGGATTCGGCAGAGCCATAGGCTGGCCAGACCGGCCCTGTCTCGCTGACGGGACGTCCCGTCGCCGCAAACGACGACCAGTAATCGACAAGCGTTTGCGACAGCGGCAGTGCATCGGCTGCGGACGGCTTGGGCCAGCCGGGCGGATACACGGATTCGTCTGCCGCTGTTCCGAACACGAACGGAATCTCGCTGGCGTGGAACGCGCAAAGATCCTTCTCGCGCATCTCCGGATAGCAGTAGTCAAAGACATACAGATAGGCAGGCTGTCCGGCGGCGGTGGCGCTTCGCACAATGCGCTCTGTGGACCAGCCAAACACATTGTCACGCGCCAGCGCGAGCATCGATTCCAGAACGTCGCCGGACGGGTAGAGCTTCAGGAACTCGTCTGCGTCCTGCTTGTGCCGTGCGAGGATGGCCGCTTCATAGTCTGCCGGAGAGCCGGGCACGGCGGGCTGCATCGCGCGGTAGGTGCGCCCCTCGCCGCTGTTGAAGCCTGCCAGAACCGGCACTTTTGCGAAGGCGCCGCTGTCGAACGCCTCGTTGAGTTGCGTGGGAATGACGGCGCCATCAACCGTGCCCTGCGGCACAAATCCGCCGGCGAAAGTCGCGCGGTCCATAAGCTTCTGTGCATCCGCCGCGCGCGCCTCGGCCAGAGAGCCGAGTTCCAGCTTCCCAAACAGGTCGGCGCCGATTTCTTCAGCAGCGGGCAGTCCGTACACGCCTTTTCCCAGCATAGGGAAGTTGCGGGTATTCGTGCTCTCGATGATCGCCTTGTCGAACAGCCCCTCGGCGGGCGGACTGACAAGCAGGTAAGTCACACTGAGCGCGCCGGCCGATTCGCCCATGATGGTGACATTGTCCGGATCGCCTCCGAATGTAGCGATGTTGTCCCGGACCCATTCAAGCGCCGCGATCTGGTCGAGGAGCCCGTAGTTTCCTGACAGGCCAGTCGGGTCTTCTGCCATGAGTTCGGGATGAGCGAGCCAGCCCAGCACGCCGAGCCGGTAGTTTATGGACACAAACACGATGCCGCGTTCGGCATAGACAGCGGAATCGTACATCGGCTGCGCGCTGCCGCCGATGCGAAGGGAGCCGCCGTGGATCCAGACAATGACCGGCGCTTTCTCCGCATCTTCCGGTGCCCACACATTAAGGGAAAGACAGTCCTCGGAGGACGCCTTGGGAGGATCGAAGTAGACGCTCGTCGGCGGAACCGGCGGCTGGATGCAGGACGGACCGAAGTCTGCCGCATCTCGGATGCCGCTCCAGGCCTCAGCGGGCCGAGGCGCCTTCCAGCGCAGGTCTCCGACCGGAGCGGCGGCGTAAGGGATGCCCCTGTAGACGTTGATCCCGTCTGCGCGGCTTCCCTGCAGTTGACCTTGGGCCACGGTCACGACCGGCGCCGCCTCGATCGTTTGAAGCTCCGATGTTGGTGTGCTGAAGCTGCAGGCGGCGAGCGTCGCGCTGCCGACCAACATCGCAAGATACTGTCGCAGACCGCATAAGAGAAAATTGTCAGACATCAGACCTTGTTGCCTTCCATGGGGGCGCCATAGAGGCGGCGCAGCTTCAACTTGTCGATCTTGCCGGTTCCTGCGAGCGGAATTGCGGCCATCCGGATGATCTTGTCCGGAATCCACCACGACGCCACCTTGCCCTTCAGAGCTGCGAACACTTCATTGTCATCAAGCGCCTGACCCTCCCGGAACTCTACCAGAAGAACAGGGCGCTCGCCCCATTTCTCATGCGATTGCCCAACCACGGCGGCAAGCGCAATCTCCGGCAAGCCCGAAAGGATGGCTTCGATTTCGGCGGGGTTGATCCATTCGCCGCCGGATTTGATAAGGTCCTTTGCCCGGCCCGTGATGAACAACTGGCCCGCATCGTTCAGCATCGCGAGATCACCGGTCGCGAACCATCCGTTCTTCGTGGCGCTGTGCGCCTGACCGAAATACCGGTCGACGACGGAAGAGCCGCGCACCCACAAATGGCCCTCCACTCCGCGCTGCTGCGGCAACGGCGCACCGCTCTGGTCCGTCAGCATCAGATCCATGCCGATTGCGGGCCTGCCGGCGCATTCGGGTGCGCGGTCGTCACCCGGAGGAGCTGCCGTGCCGAGCGGCGACAGTTCCGTCATTCCCCATGTCGTCTGCACGAAGATGCCGCGCGCCTCCATCCGCTGCATGAGCGCTGGCGGCATAGGGGCGCCGCCCACCATGACGCGCTTCAGGGACGGCAATTCCACGTCGTTGGCATCCAGATGGTCCATCAATCCGAGCCAGATCGTCGGCACACCGACCGCGACCGTTACGCCCTCGCCCGCGATCAGCCGCGCAAGGCTGGCGCCGTCTGTTTCGCGGCCGGGAAAAACGAGCTTGGCGCCGGTTGCCGGCGCCGAGAATGGCAGCCCCCACGCATTGGCGTGGAACATCGGAACGACTGGCAAGACCACATCATGCGACGTGAGGCCCGACACGTCGGCCTGAAGCTGGCGCAGCATGTGCAGGAAATTGCCGCGGTGGGTGTAGGTCACGCCCTTTGGATCGCCGGTGGTCCCGGACGTGAAACACAATCCGCAAGGCGTCGTTTCTGCGAACTGGCCCCAGGCCACTTCGCCTTCGGCATCGGCCAAAAGCTTCTCCAGATCCTCCGCATACGGCAGGGCTGCGGAATCCGCTGGTGAATTGGAAGGGTCAATCACCAGGATCCGCTCGATGCCTGTCGCGCGCGAGGTGATATCCCCGGCAAGCGCTTGAAGATCGCTGCTGACGATCAGGATCGACGCTTCCGACTGCCGGAGCATCCAGGCAAGCTGCTCGGCGGTCAGGCGCGGGTTCAGGGTGTGACAGACCGCGCCCATGCCCATGATCGCGTACCAGCATTCCATGTGGGCCTGCGAATTCCAGGCGAGCGTGGCGACGCGGCTGCCCTCCGCGACGCCGAGGTCACGGAGCACGACACTCACCCGCTGGGCGCGTTCGCGCAGATCCGCATAGCTCGTCCGCATGCGGCTTCCATCCGCAAGGGCTGTGACCACAAGTTTGTCGGGGTGCCAGCGCGCCGCGTGGTCAAGCACCTTGTCGAGCGTGAGCGCATAGTCCTGTATCGTGCCGTCAATCATCCGCAGGCCGGGTCCGGCGCAGGCAATGGCGGCGCGATAATGCCGACATTCCAGTTCCACTGGAGGGTTCCTGCCGCGCGGCGCCGGCAAACGACTTCCTCCTGCAACTCGAAGCGTTCGCGCGCCAAGCCCGGAAACGCGGCGGGCGTTTCGTTGAACACCATGCCCGTGGCGCCATCGCCATAGCGCGGCCAATTGGGTGCGCCTTCAGCGGTGGGCTTGCCGTCCCGGGCAAAGCTTGCCCAGTACTGCATCATCGCGTCAGAGAGCGCCCGCTCCTGACGGGTGCGCGGCGGCTCCGGCCAGGGCGAGACGGCCGCATCCAGATTGCCGAACATGTAGGGAATCTCCGCAGCATGGAACGCGCGCAATCCTAGCCTGTCCGCATTCGGATAGCTGTGGTCGAAGAGGTAGAAGTAGGAGGGATAGCCCAGCGCATCCTGTGCCGCGGCGAGGCGTTCGGCTGTCCAGCCGTACATCGCGTCCCGCGTCGTCGCGAGCATGCTCGCCTCCAGACTGGACGACGGATACAGCTGCAGGAACCGCTCGGCGAGATCGCCATAGCCTGCCCGAATGGCTGCATCGTAGTCGGACGCCTTGGCCGGAAGCGGCGGCAGCAGAAAGCGCAGGGAACGGATCTCGCCTTCGTTGAAACCTGCAAGCACCGGAACCTTCGCCTGCTCGCCCCGGTCGAAGACGTCCGGCATCTGCGCCGTCAGGTACACATCGTCAATAATTCCAAAGGGCACGAAGCCTGCCTTCGCGGTCTGCGCGATCAGCTGACTGGCGGGGATCGCCCGCAGCGCTTCAATTCCGCCCGCACCCATACGCTCCGCATAGGCGACTCCGGCATCTTCCGCAGACGGATGGCCGTTGGCCTCCCCCCGCAAGGGCGCCATGGATACCATGTAGGCACTCTGGGCGATCGCCTTGTGGAACAGGCCTTCGGCCTTGGGCGAGGTCATTAGGAGCATGACGCTGAGCGCGCCCGCAGACTCTCCGGCGACGGTCACATTGCCGGGGTCACCCCCGAAGGCGCCGATGTTGCGCTGGATCCATTTAAGGGCCTCGATCTGGTCCATGAGGCCGTAATTGCCGGAGATTCCCTGCGGGGACTCGGCGCTGAGTTCGGGATGAGCGAGGTAGCCCAGCACGCCGAGGCGGTAGTTGATGGAAACGACCACCAGCCCGGTCTGGCGGGCCAGGATCGCGCCGTCATAGATCGGCTGGCTGCTCGCCCCGGTCGTCAGGGAGCCTCCGTGGATCCACACCATCACCGGCGCATCTTCAGCGCCTTCCGGCGCCCAAACGTTCAGCGACAGGCAGTCTTCGTCGATCTTCTGGAGGGTATCCGAATAGATGCTTCCGGTACGAAATTCGGGTTGGGGACAGGCTGCGCCGAAAGCAACGGCGGCGCGCTCACCCTCCCAGTCCGGAAACGCTTGCGGAGGCGTCCAGCGCCGCTCCCCGGTGGGCGCAAGAGAATACGGGATACCGCGGAAAACGGCGACGCCGTCTTCCACGGAACCCCGAACCATCCCGGCGGGAGCGCTGACGAGGGCGCCCTCACCGGTCCCGCTGGCACTGGTTGCGCAACCCGACAGGAGGAAAAGTGTCGTTGCAAGTCCGAGGAGGGCTTTCGCCCCCCTCGAAAACCAAGGGCCCCGCGAGGATGCTTCGGATGCTCCGTATGCGGTCTGCATGCGATATCCCGCCCCGCCTCAGTATTCGACGCTGAGTCGTACACCGACCGTTTGCGGACGCACGCGGGCGTACCGACTATCAAGGAAGCCTTCCGGGTGGACATAGGTGATCGAGCTGTCATCAAACAGGTTCTCGACATAGCCAACCAGCTTCCAGTTGTCCTTCGACAGGCCGGTCTGGACGTTCACGACCGTATAGGCCTCTGTATAATCGAAGGTCGGCGCCGGCAGCGTCGGGCGGCCAGGCACGTTCGGGAACATGGCGGGGAAATCGCCCACGTAGGCGGCCGTGCCCGACACGAACGCATCCATGTCAGCGACATCGAAGTCGTAGCGTGCCGTTGCCGCGCCCTGGAAGGACGGCATGGCGAGTTGCAGGCCAAGTTCGGCGCCGGAGATTGCCGCTTCCGCAGCAGACAGTTCCGTAATTTCCGTGTCGCTCAGCGAGCCGTTGAGGAACACGCTCAAGCCGCCGCCAGGATACATGCCGACTTCAAACTCGAGTCCCTGGCTGACAGCCTCACCGATGTTGGTGGCGAACTGGACCTGATCCGAGAGGCGGTTCGCCTGGACCTGGATATCCTTCCAGACGATGTAATAGGCTGCGAGGTTCGATGTCAGCTTGCCGTTCATGAAGACGCCTTTGAGGCCGACTTCATAGTTCGTCAGCCCGTCCGAATCTGCACCATTCGGGATGACGATGTCCGTCGGGTCGAGAAGGCTTACCGAACCAGCGCGAGCGTTCGCGACGGGCGAGCGGAAGCCGGTCGAGATCGACGCGTAAGTCGTCAGGTTGTCGATCGGTTTGAACGAAAGGCTTCCCTTGTAGGAGATGTTGTCGGCATCAACCTTGCGCCCGGCCACAGCCACGACCGGAACAATCGTCAGCGGAATGTTCGAGAACCCGCCCAATGCAGCGGCGAGATAGTTGGAGTTGTAGCCGCCGCCATTGGTGAAGCTCTGCACCGAAGTTTCGGTGTAGCGCAGGCCGCCGGTCGCCCAGAGCTGATCCGAGAAACGGTAGGTCAGTTCACCAAACGCGGCCGTTTCGATGAGATCGAAATAGCCGGTGAAGCTTTGGTAGTACTCGTTCGGAAGACCCGTCAGGCCGCGCGCCGTGAGGAAGTCGAGCGAAGAGCGATAGTCGTAGTCGATGTCCCGGCGCTTGTTGAAGTAAAAGCCGCCCACGATCCAGTCCCAGTCTCCTCCGTCAGCGGACGAAAGGCGGGCTTCCTGAACAAAGTTCTCGTCGTGGCCGACCGCGTCGAGGCCGAACGGAATGGCCTGGGCGAAGGTGCCGGCGAGGTCCACGATGAACTTGCCATCGATTTTCGAGTAGGTGGACGAGCTGGTGAAGTCGGCGAAGCCGAAATCGTAGTTGCCGGTCAAATTGTAGCTGGTGAATTCCGACTGGAACAGGTCCGGGCGATCGGTGAAGCGGACATACTCTCCGCGCGCCGGGTTCGTCAGCGAGGAATCTGCCGGGCGGTTGTTCTCGTGAATGACCAGGAGACCAAGGTCGAAGTCGCTCGTCGGCTGCCACAACAGGTGCGCGCGGCCACCAGCCGAAATGAGCGAGTTCGAGCCTTCGACGCCGGTGCCGAGGTTGTCGACCCAGCCGTCTTCGTCGCGGTAGAAGCCGACCAGCCGGAGCGCCAACTCGTCCTTGACCAGCGGGACGTTGACCATCGCATTGTAGCGTTGACGTAGCGCATCGCCATCGACCATGCCGTAGTCGACCAATCCGGCGGCTTCAAATTTGCTGGCGTTCGGCGCTTTGGTCAGGATACGGACGGCGCCGGCCAGCGAGTTCGCACCGAACAGTGTGCCCTGCGGGCCGCGCAGCACCTCGACGCGCTCCACATCGAACAGCGTCGGGTCGAGAATGGTCGAGTTGCCGTTGCTCGAGATCGGCAGTTCGTTGATGTAGATCGCCGTCGAAGCCTGGAGGTTCGCGTTGTATCCGTTGGTCGCAATGCCGCGCGACGTGATCGTGTTGAAGTTCGCGGTCGGCTGGTTGAGCACGATGCCCGGCGTTTCGCGGGCGAGGCCCTCGTAGCTGACGATGCCCTTCTCGCTCAGCACTTCCTGTTGGTAGGCGGTCACGCTGAGTGGCACATCCTGCAGGCTTTGCTCGCGGCGGGTCGCCGTCACATAGACCGTGTCCTGACGCGCCGTGTCCTCCGAGGTTTCCTCTGTCGCCGAGTCCTGCGGCGAGTCCGAAACTTGCGCATGCGCCATCGCAAAAGGCGCACCGAAAGCCATGAGCGATGCCGCCGACGCGGTCGCGAGAATACGGATCTTCATTCTTGTTCCTCCCAGATGCTGCGAGTTTTCTCGCTTGTGAGAGGAGATGAAATGCAATCCGGAACGGGTGTCAACACATTTTCACTATTGCGTTAATGAAAATGTGCATGCACCGTATTTGCTGGGATCCCGGCCCATTTCCGCGCCCGAGGTGCTCTGACTGGGGCGTTGGAATGCCTTTTGAACCGTTCCCGGCCGAACGGGCTGGCCGCGCCAACCGATTTGTGGTCGGCTTGATGGGGGCGTAGCCTCCAAGTGCGGTCGAACGGGCGGTTTACGTGCGGTCAGGGGCTCTGATCACGGGGTTGACGGGAGCGGCGACTGCGCCGTCATGGACCTGGAAAAAGACGAGAGAGAGTGAATTGACCCAGCAAGTGAGCGCCAAGCGTAAATCATCCAAGGCTGAACAAAGGGCCGAGACGACCGAGAACATTCTCAACGAGGCGGAGTACCTGTTCTCCCAGGTTGGTTTTCACGGCGTGACCCTCAAGGATGTTGCGGCGCGCGTCGGAGTGCACCACACCCTCCTCCACTACTATTTCTCGGACAAGAAAACGCTCTACGAGGAAGTCCTCGCCCGGCGCGCCGGCGTCACCAGCACGTTGCGCATGCAGGCGCTGGATGCCTATGACAAGGAGACGGGCGGCAAGCCTACCGTCGAGGGCGCCCTGCGCGCGTTTCTTGATACCGATCTCGAACTCTACAGCCAGGGCGGCGAAGGCTGGAAGAATTACGGCGCGCTCGGCGCCCTGTCTTCGAACACGCCGTATGGCGCCGAACTGATGGATCTCAACTTCGATCCTGTTGTCCTTCGTCTGATCAAACTGCTGAAGGTCGCCCTGCCGGACTGTCCGGAAGAAGACCTCTTCTGGGGCTACCATTTCGTGACGGGCGCCCTGATGCTGACGCTCGGCCGCACCGGACGCATCGATCGCCTGTCCGGCGGCCTCTGCAAATCCGACGATTTCGAAGCGATCAAGGAACGCATGGCGTCCTTCATGGCAGCGGGCTTCATCGAACTCAACGAGCGCAAACGGCCGCGCTAGTCTGGCGCGCCTGAATTTCCGAAAGAAGGCGCTCATTTCGAGCTGACGGATCGCTGCGTCTGGACCGCAACCAACAGCGGAACACGCAATGGCAAGCGCCTGGAACAACGAAGTCCTGCCCAATCGGACGGTTACAAATAGCCAACAGACTCGTCGCACCCAAATGCGCGCCCGATGTACGCTGATCTGACGATATTAAACGCCAACGCACCATAAAAGCCGCCCCGTTTCCGGCGACATCCGGCATATAATCCAAAGTAGGCTAAAATGCAGTTCTGGCTGGCGGAGAGGGAGGGATTCGAACCCTCGATACCCTTGCGAGTATACCGGTTTTCGAGACCGGCGCGATCGACCACTCCGCCACCTCTCCGCGCCGGGGTCATTGAAGGGCGGTGAACTATCGTGGTCCGGGCCGGAGCGCAAGCCGTCGTTTGGCTTTTGCAGCCTTTGGCCTGTCTTGACCGGGTCGGTGAAATTCAACCGGTCCGCCAAACCCGCCCTTATCCATGCCGCGCTACAGGCACCTTACAAGAAAAGGAGGGCGCAAAGCCCGTCATGCCTGCCCAGATCTTCACCCAGCTGCTCAACCCGGCCATCGGGCTTCTCCTGGCCGCCTCTTTCTACCTGCTCTGGCGCAGCCAGCGCTCCCGGCGCTACCTCCTCGTCGCCTCGGCCGGGTATGTCTGCAATGCGGCCGGCTTCCTCTTCCAGGATGTCTTCACCTTGCTGCCGGGCACCTCGGGCAGGGTCGCCTCCAACCTCTTCCTGATCGCATCCGCCTGGCTCCTCGCCAGCGCCATCCTCCAGCGGTTCCAGCGGCGCACGCCGCATGCCCTGTTCGGCATCATCGCCGGCGCCGCCGTCGTCGCCCAGGCCTGGTACCTCTATGCCGTCCCGGACCTCACGGTCCGTGTCCTGATCGCCAGCGCCGCATTCGGCCTCATCTCGCTGCTGTTGGCCGTGCGCCTCGCCCCAGCGCCGAAACGCCACCTCGCCGACAAGCTGCTGTTCTGGTTCAGCGTCGTCACAGCGGTAAACTTCCTCGCCCGCCCGGCGCTCATCCTCTGGCTTTCGGGCACGCTGGCCGGCACCGGCGACTTCCGCACCTCCCTCTACTGGACCACCGTGCAGTTCTCGCAGGCGATCATCTCGGTCACCGTCGCGGTCAACCTGATGGTCGCCGTCGCGATCGACCTGCTGGCCGATGTGAAGCGCGAGGCCAGCACGGACCAACTCTCCGGCCTGCTCAACCGGCGCGGCTTCGAAGCCCGCGCCGCCGCGGCCCTCGCCGAGTGCCAGGCCGCCGGCCAACCCGGCTGTTTCCTGATCGCCGACCTCGACCACTTCAAGCGCATCAACGACACCTGCGGCCATCTCGTTGGCGACAGCGTGATCCGCATGTTCGGCCAGCTGCTTCGTGCGGGGCAGTCGCCGGGCATGGTGGCCGGCCGCATTGGCGGCGAGGAATTCGCCGTCTTCCTGCCCTCCACGGATCTCGCAGCGGGCCGGTTGTTCGCCGAATCCCTGCGGGCCGGCGTCACGGCAGCCGGCTCTGCCCACCTGCCACGCGGCATCCGCCCCACGGTCAGCATCGGCCTGTGCGCCGCCGATCGAAACGCCGACCTCTTCGCGCTGCTCGGTGAGGCCGACGACGCCCTCTACGAGGCCAAGCGCGCCGGCCGTGACCGGGTACACACCGCCTCGCAGGTCGCGCACGCCGCCGAACCGGTCCTCCGGCTCCGCGCCTGACGGCCATCCTCAGCGCAATGCCCGCAGCGCCAGTTCAGCCAGCGCCTGCAGCTGCACGGCGCCGGCGCCGCTTCGCCCTGCAATCCGGATCGCGTTGATGCTCGCCAGCAGGAACGCCGCCGCCTCGGCGGCATCCACCGCCGCCGGCACTTCGCCCTCGTCCTGCGCCTCGGCGACGCGCGCCTTCAGCGCCTCAAGCATCCGCGCCTCGGCGCCGGCCAGGATCGCTGTCAGCTCCGGCGCCCGGCGTCCGAACTCGCAGGCCGCGCCCACCGCGAGACAGCCCTGCGCCGCCTGTGCCCGCACCCTCGCCAGCAGGATTTCGAGCCCGTCCATCGCGCGCGGCCCCGTGCTCAGCGCGCCGCCATGCGCCTCGCCGTCCTGCGCCACATACCGCGCCAGCGCTGCCCGGTAGAGGGCCCACTTGTCACCGAACGTGTCGTACAGGCTTTGCCGGCCGATCTGCATTGCCCGCGTCAGGTCGCCCGTGGAGGCCCCCGCATAGCCCTGCTCCCGGAACACGCCGATGGCGGCGTCCAGCGCGGTGTCGCGGTCGAATTCCCGGGGCCTGGCCATGCGCGGCCCTAACAATTCTGGACCAATCTGTCAATAATGCCGCATTTTCCTGCTTCTGCCGCGCGGCCGCGCCGCCTCGAAGGCAGGCAAAATCCCTGTATCCACCGGCGATTCCGGGCCGCTGCTTCTGTGGGACCCGGCATTTGACACTGCCGCCGCTTTGGTGTTTACACCCCGCTTCGGTCGCGGCGCCCTTCGGGTCGCTGCGGCCTCCCCGTTTCCAGACGTCATACCCAAGAAGGATCCGCCCATGTTCGCGGTCATCAAGACAGGCGGCAAGCAGTACAAAGTGTCCGAAGGCGACACGCTTGTCATCGAGAAGCTGTCGGCAGCTGCCGGCGACACCGTCACCTTCGACCAGGTGCTGATGATCGGCGAAGGCGCCGGCATCACCATCGGCTCGCCCGTCGTGGCCGGCGCCCTCGTCACCGCCGAAGTGGCCGGCGACGTGCGTGGCCCGAAGCTGATCACCCGCAAGAAGCGTCAGCGCCAGACCTACCGCCGCACCATCGGCCACCGTCAGGACCTGATGGAAGTGAAGATCACCGGCATCAGCGCCGAGGGCGAGAAGAAGAAAGCCACGCGCAAGAAAGCTGCGCCGAAGGCTGACGCTGCTGAAGCAGCAACCGAAGAGTAATTTCCCCGGGACCAGGTTCCCATTGAACGGACAGGATTGAGGAGCAGACTATGGCTCACAAGAAATCAGGCGGCTCTTCGCGCAACGGCCGCGACTCGAACCCCAAATACCTTGGCGTCAAGAAATACGGCGGCGAGGAAGTTGTTCCCGGCATGATCATCGTGCGTCAGCGCGGCACCCAGAAGTGGCCGGGCAAGGGCGTCGGCATGGGCAAGGACCACACCATCTTCGCCACCAAGGGCGGCAAGGTGGAGTTTGCGCACAAGTCGGGTGGCCGAGTGTACGTAAACGTTGCTGCCGGCGGCAGACGCCGCAGAGTAACGGCCGGTTACCAGCAGCCGGCCTCGTCAAGACGAGTGGCCGGGTCGCTGTAACGGACGACCAGTTTCCGGGGAGGCAGGCCACTGTCTCCCCTTTTCGTCTCCCCTCGCGCGCCTGCCTTCTGGAGGCAACGATGTTTGAGGAAATCACCACCCCGCGCCTGCTGCTGAGACCGTATCGCGAGAGCGACGCCGTCCGCTTTACCGAACTCGTCAACGATCCGCTGATCTACCGGAACGTGGGCCGTGTGCGCGCGGGCCAGACCCTGGAACAGACCCGCGAAATCCAGGCCGAGCGCCAGGCCCGCAACGCGCGGGGCGAGAGCGCCGGACGCATCGTGACGCTTGACGGCGAACTGATCGGCCTGGTCGGCGGTGGCCGGGACGCGGAGACGGGCGCCTTCGAAATCGGCTACTGGATCGCGCCGCACTGGTGGGGCCAGGGCCTCGCCACGGAAGCGGCCGGCGCGTTCAGGGACCACCTCGTCAGGACCTTTGGCGCCCACACGCTGACGGCGGACTACTTCCAGGACAACCCGGCCTCCGGCCGCGTTCTGACGAAAATCGGCTTCGTCGAAACCAGCCGGGGCGAAGCGCATTGTATGGGCCGGGACCAGATCGTGCCGATCGTTCGCATGACCTGGACCCGGCCTGCAGGTGAGGGAGGCAGCCATGGGTGAGACTGAACTGGAAACCGAGCGCCTCGTCCTGCGGCACGTCACGCCGCAGGACTGCGGACGTGTCACCGAGATCGTCAACGATCCCCGCATCTACCGGATGCTCGCCCGCGTGCCCGCAGGCCAGACGAAGGCGGCCACCCTCGGCTGGATACTCACCCACGAGCGCGGCCGCGAAACCGACACCAACCACGTCTTCGCCATCGAGGAAGACGGCGCACTGATCGGCGTCATCGGCGCCCACCGGGACACCACGGACGATCCGTTCGAAATCGGCTACTGGCTCGCCCCGGAAGCCTGGGGCAAGGGCTACTGCACCGAAGCGGGCACCGCGATGATCAACTGGCTGCTCGCCCGCGGCGACGGCCGCGCCTCGTTTCCGGCCACTTCGCCGACAACCCGGCCTCCGGCCGCGTCCTCGCCAAGCTCGGCTTCCTGCCCTGCGGCCGCGACAAGATGCACTGTGCCGGCCGCGGCGAGAAAGCCGACCACATCATGCTGGCCCGCATCGCCTGAGAGTTCAGGCTGAGCAATGTAAATTGATGTTTGGCCTGAAGTGTGCAGTTTTGCCTTAGCGCTTGATTCTACGAGGAATACGGGCGCCGCGCCCTATGCAGGTGTCCTGTGTGACGAAGCCTGCCTCACTGTTCGGAAATCGGGAGACCTTCGTGAAGATTTCAGCATTGCCAGCCCTCGTCCTCGCGCTCAGCAGCTTGGGCACGTCAGCACACGCTCAAGGATATGATGGCGGGGTCGAATGTCTGGCCTTCATCGGTGTGCTCGAGCAGGCCTATGGCGCGACGCCGGAGTCTACTAAAGCGTCCACCGGCTGGCGCGCTTACGTCAACGGTGTCAGCAAGGGGAATGAAAGCAGTCTGACGGCGGACATTACCGCGCGTTCGCAGACCATCATGAGCACGATGGCGCAAAAAAGCACTGACCGCGCAGCCGTCGGCGAATATCTCGGCTCCTTCGCGGCGAAATGCGGAAACGCCGCCGCCGCCCCGATCAAGGATGCCGTCTGCAAGTCGGTATCGGTCAGCGTCCGCGACGGCATGGATTTCCTGGTCTCGGCGAGCGCCTACAACATGACGCTGCAATCAGGCGCAGAGTATGAAGCCTCCCGGAAGGAAAAACAGCAAGCCGAAGCGCGTTTGGCCGAAGCTGAAAGGGCGGTCGCTTATTATGAAGGCGCTCCGAAAGCCAGCACGGATGAATTGATGATGCTCCTCAAGGCGGACAATGATCAGCGCGAAGC